>QCSX01000013.1 GCA_003209065.1 Prochlorococcus sp. AG-670-N10 | reverse complement strand
ACACCTAGAAGTGCTTCCCCTTCTAATCCATTATCAGTCGCTTCCAAGTTTGCTTTCAAAATTAAATTAAAATCTTCTATTATCCCTAAACCATCTAATTTGCTATCAAGTGCACTCATTTGTAAAATACCCTCTTTATTCTCAACTGCAATTGATACAACAGGGTTAACATCTAATTGAAAAACCCTGAAACTTGTTACAGTATATTTATACTTCCCATCCCCTTCAGGTTCTAATTTATTAGGGTCTAGCATTGCTCCAACAACTCTTTCTTCTTCCAAAAGATATTTAGAAAGATATTCTCTATTCCTTTTTACAGAAAGCTTAAGTTTCTGTTTAGCATCAAAAGCTAAAAGCATTTTTCTATATACCTCCAATGCTTAATTGATCTCTTTTTTTTCTTACAATTAATCATGCGCAAACAAGTTGCATATTTAGGCCCTGAAGGGACATACGCAGAAAAAGCGGCCCATATCTTATCAAAGCTTGCCAATTTTGAGTCACCTATATTTGTACCATGTAATGGGCTATATTCAGTGATTAAATCAATAGCCTACAACAATTGTGATGCAGCTATAGTACCTATCGAAAACTCTGTTGAGGGTGGAGTAACAACGACTTTAGACGCGCTTTGGAAATTTCCTGATATTAACATCAATAAAGCGATTGTTTTACCGATAAAACATGCATTAATTAGTAAAGGAGACATATCAGAGATATCTGAGGTACTGTCTCATCCACAAGCTTTAGCTCAATGTTCAGAATGGTTATATGAAAATCTTCCAGAGGCTATTACTTTATCAACAAATTCAACTTCAGAAGCTGTAAACATGGTAAAAGGGAGTTCATTTAGAGCTGCTATTGGATCGAAATCTCTTACTAAAATAGAAGGACTTAAAGAATTAGCATTCCCTATTAACGATGTTCCAGGGAATTGCACAAGATTTGTTTTATTGAGTAAAGAATCCATTTTAGATAGAGCCAATATTGCCAGTTTTGCCTTTTCATTACTTTCAAATAATCCTGGAGCTTTACTGGAAGCTTTAAATTATATTGCAGAATTTGGATTCAATATGAGCAAAATAGAATCAAGGCCTTCTAAAAGAGAATTAGGAGAATATATAATTTATATTGATATTGAAATAAATATGAGAAGTAATATTGAAGCCTTCCATGAATTAATGAAAAAACTAAAACCCTTATGTGAACATTTGGTCGACTTTGGCTGTTATTTTTCAGAAAAGATTAATTTAGACTAACTAACCTCTACATTTATAAACCCCAAATTCCATCAAACCTTTTTTAAATGCCCAATCCATTAGCAATATTGTAGGGATCTCTCTTATAGACTTTACTAGAGCTCCTGGACCAAGGGATAAAATTGCATTTGGCCTTCTAATCCCTTCAAATATTGAATCAAACCAAGATGGATTTGTATAGGAATTCCAGTTTTCAAAAATAATTTGACCTGAACTATGTTTATTAGTGATAAGAATATTACTAAACTCATTAATACTCATAAATTTAGGATGAGCCCACTGTTCAAGTAATTGTTTTAGGATTATCTTTTCAAGCATTGATGGGGGGGTCTTTATTAAATCTCTTGAATTCCAATCAGCTAAGGCTAAATATCCTCCGGGTCTTAACTTTCTTAACATTTGATCTGCAAATTTAGTTTTATTATTCATATGGGCTCCTGCCTCCACACTCCAAACGCCATCAAATGCTCCATCTTCAAATTTTAAATCTAAAGCGTCCATAACTTTGAAGTTACATTTGCATCCTTGTGGTGTAAGTTCTATAGCTCTTTTTACTTGAGCTGAACTAATAGTTATTCCTGTTACATTAAATCCATAATAATTAGCGAGAATCCTTGAGCTTCCACCAATTCCACAACCTACATCTAAAACCCTAGAACCCCTAGGTAATTTATCTAAACCACTCCAACTAACTAGCTCATGTACAAATTGTATTTTAGCCGCTCTAAAATCAATATTTTTATTTAGAGGATAGAAACCTAAATGTATATGCTCGCCCCACAATCTTTCTAGTAGTTTATCTTGAGTCCATGAGTCATAAGCTGAAGCAACAGTTCCGGAAGAAATAAATTTCCTAGTATTAATTCTCCAGAGTACTAAAGAGGAAAATAAAAAAATTATTACTAAAAAAATCGAAGATATTAACAATATAGACATTTAATTTTCTTTGATATCAGGAAGGCTCTCTTTTAAAGCTGTTCTAGCTGCTAATTGTTTTCTAGTATGATCTAACATTTCAAATTCTCTTTGCAAACGTGTAAATGTATTCCTCTCCTCTAGAAGTCTCTGCTGCTCTTCAGCTACTGGTCCTCCTAAATGAGCACCTATCCAAAAAGAGAGTTCCGCAGGATTTTCAGGTAATTTATCAGGAAGAACTTTTTGAGAATTTGTAAGTTTACTAGTTAATTTAACTACATCATTTAGCGCTTCAGTAACTGAATCTCTTAACAGGTCTAAACTTTGAAAACTTTCAATATTTTCATCAGTGATCCAACTAACCATTGCTGAGCAATAAGGGGTTGAACGTACAATTTCTAAAACTTGAAATCTTTGTTGTCCTAACGTAACTATGTTGCTTCTACCATCATCGGTTGTTTGATGCTTAATTATTTGAGCACAACAGCCAACTTTAGCCATACTTTTTGTATTAGGATCCCATTTAATTACTCCAAACATTGAATCAGATTCAAGTACAGATTTGAGCATAATTCTGTATCTTGATTCAAAGATATGTAAAGGTAAAACTTCTTGAGGGAACAGAACAACTTCTGGCAGAGGGAATAATGGTAATTCCCTTACTGAAAGCTCTCCCATTTAAACCTCAAATTCTTTAAATTCATTTTAGTAAATTTAAGTTCTATCCGGGCTTTCTTATAGTTTGACTTCTATATCTACACCGCTAGGAAGATCTAATTTCATTAAAGCATCTATAGTCTTAGCAGATGGACTATAGATATCAATGATTCTTCTATGAGTTCTAGTCTCAAAATGCTCCCTAGAATCCTTATCGACATGAGGCGATCTTAAAACACAATAAATTCTTCTCTTAGTTGGTAATGGTATGGGTCCTATAGCTGAAGCAGCAGTTGTATCTGCTGTTTGAATAATCTTGTCACATGACAAATCTAGCATTCTTCTGTCAAATGCTTTTAATCTTATGCGAATTTTTTGTTGAGCAAGTGAAGTTGTCATAAGTTTAATAAATCTCTTTTTTTTATGGGTTATTGATAATCAATAACCCATTTCTATCTTTTATTATTTTAGATTATCACAGGTTGACTTTGTATAATTAAAGATATTTAATCAATAATTTTAGAAACAACACCAGCTCCAATAGTACGACCACCTTCTCGGATAGCAAAGCGCATCCCCTGTTCAATAGCAACTGGACAAATTAGTTCGCCAGTCATTTTTATTCTGTCACCAGGCATTACCATTTCTACATTAGCACCATCATCAGAAGTGAATGCCGTGATTTGTCCGGTTACATCTGTCGTTCTTATATAAAATTGTGGTCTGTAACCAGCAAAGAAAGGAGTATGTCTTCCACCCTCTTCTTTCTTAAGAACATAAACTTCACCTTCAAATTTAGTATGAGGGGTAATTGAACCTTTCTTGACAAGTACCATTCCTCTTTCGATATCTTCTTTTTGAACACCACGTAATAGTAGTCCAACATTGTCACCAGCCATACCTTCATCAAGAAGTTTACGGAACATCTCAACGCCAGTAACAGTAGTCAACCTTGTATCTCTTATTCCAACAATTTCAACTTCTTCTCCAACTTTTACTTTTCCTCTTTCTATTCTTCCAGTAGCAACTGTTCCTCTACCTGTAATAGAGAAAACATCTTCAATTGCCATCAAAAATGGCTTATCAATTTCTCTCTCTGGTTCAGGAATACTAGCATCAACAGCTTTCATTAATTCTTCAATTTTTGATTCCCAAGTAGAATCTCCTTCTAAAGCTTTTAAACCTGAAACTTGAACTATAGGTATGTCATCACCTGGAAAATCATAACTATCAAGAAGTTCTCTGATTTCCATTTCAACAAGTTCAATGATTTCTTCATCATCTACCATGTCACATTTATTCAATGCAACAACTAAAGCAGGAACTCCAACTTGTTTTGCTAAAAGGATATGCTCTTTTGTTTGAGCCATAGGACCATCTGTGGCAGCACAAACTAAAATCGCGCCATCCATTTGAGCAGCACCAGTGATCATATTTTTTACATAATCAGCATGACCTGGACAGTCAACGTGGGCATAATGTCTGCCTTCGGTTTCATATTCAACGTGAGCAGTGTTGATTGTTATGCCACGTTCTCTTTCTTCTGGAGCACCATCAATGTCTCCATAATCTTGAGCTTGTGCTTGACCTTTTTTAGCTAGAACATTTGTAATAGCAGCAGTCAGGGTTGTTTTTCCATGATCAACGTGGCCGATAGTACCTATGTTGACATGTGGTTTGTTCCTTTCGAACTTCTCGCGAGCCATTTGAATTAAAGAATCGAGGGTTAAGAGTGTTTAGTTTAGAGATCAGGAGTTGCCCTGATTCTTGGAAATGATAGCTTCAGCAACGTTACGAGGGACTTCCTCATAATTTGCGAACTCCATTGAAAATATGCCCCGACCTTGTGTCATTGATCGGAGTTGAGTGGCATAACCGAACATTTCGGCTAAAGGCACTTTGGCCTGTACTTTAGACAATCCATCATCGACAGATTGTCCTTCGACTTGACCCCTCCTTGAGGAGAGGTCACCAATTACAGATCCAAGAAAATCATCAGGACTTTCGACCTCAACTTTCATCATAGGCTCTAAAAGGACAGGATTGCATTTTTTAACCCCATCTTTAAAAGCCATTGAACCTGCAATTTTGAAGGCCATTTCAGATGAGTCTACATCGTGGAACGAACCATCGACTAGTGTTACTTTTACATCAATCAGCGGATAACCGGCAAGAACTCCTGATTCACAGGTTTCTTTCATACCATTTGAGGCTGGCCCAATATATTCTTTAGGAATTGTTCCACCCACAATTTTATTAACAAATTCAAAACCTTTACCAACTTCAGCTGGCTCCATTTCAATAACTACGTGTCCATACTGCCCTTTACCTCCTGTTTGTCTTGCATATTTGCCTTCACCTTTAGAACTTGATCTGATAGTTTCTCTGTAGGAGACCTGAGGAGCTCCAATATTAGCTTCAACCTTGAATTCCCTCAACATTCTATCTACAAGTATTTCTAAATGTAATTCACCCATACCAGCTATAACAGTCTGATTTGTTTCTTGATCTGTACTTACCCTAAAAGTTGGATCCTCCTCAGATAAGGCTTGTAAAGCTTTAGAAAGCTTTTCCATATCTCCTTTAGTTTTTGGTTCGACAGCCACTGAGATAACAGGTTCAGGAATAAATAAAGTTTCTAGAACTATTGGATCATCAGTATTACATAATGTGTCGCCTGTTGTTGTATTCTTCAGTCCCAAAACAGCCCCTAAATCACCTGCTCTTAATTCATCAACCTCTTCCCTCTCATCAGCTTTTAAGATAACTAATCTAGAGATTCTCTCTTTAGCATCCTTAGTTGAATTCATAACATAACTACCTTTTGATAGCACTCCAGAGTACATTCTTACAAAAGTTAATTTTCCGTAAGGATCGGACATTACTTTAAAAGCTAATGCACTGAAAGGAGCACTATCGTCTGATGGTCGTACATCTTCTTTCCCGTTGGGTAAAACGCCTTGAATAGGTTTTACATCAATAGGGGCTGGTAAATAATCAACAACTGCATCTAAAACTAATTGAACTCCTTTATTTTTAAAGGCTGATCCACATAAAACAGGTACTAAACCATGCTTTAGAACTCCATCTCTAATACCTTTCTTTAATTGGTCTTCAGTTAATTCTCCTTTATCCAAAAATATTTCAATTAATTCTTCATCATTTTCTGCAACACTTTCCATTAATTTACTTCTCCATTCCATTGCTTGATCCTTCATTTCATCTGGGATTGGAGCCTCTTCAATATCAGTACCTAAATCATTTTTGTATAAATAAGCTTTGTTACTTACTAAATCAATAATTCCAGTTAGATCACCTTCAGCACCTATTGGAAGCTGTATAGGAAAGGCATTTGCTTTGAGACGATCTTTAATTTGTTGATTAACTTTTAAGAAATCTGCTCCTGTTCTATCCATCTTATTTACAAAAACCATTCGAGGAACAGAATATCTGTCAGCTTGCCTCCAAACTGTCTCTGATTGTGGCTGAACTCCTCCTACAGCACAAAATACCGCTATAACTCCATCTAAAACTCTCATTGATCTCTCAACTTCAATTGTAAAGTCAACGTGTCCTGGAGTATCAATAATATTAATTCTGTGATCCTGCCAACTTGTGGAAATAGCAGCAGCTGTAATAGTAATTCCTCTTTCTCTTTCTTGAGCCATCCAATCGGTTACAGCAGCACCATCATGTACTTCTCCAATTTTGTGAACAACTCCTGAATAAAAAAGTATTCTTTCAGTAGTAGTTGTTTTCCCAGCATCAATATGAGCGGCTATACCTATGTTCCTTACTCGTTCAAGGGGAAAGTCGCGTGCCAATGTTAAAACTCCAAATAGAATAGATTGCTAAATAGCTACAGTTTATTTAATCAAATAAACTTTTGTTTAATAATAAACTAATTAAGGACCATTTTGGTCGAAATTAATATCTGTAGTGAGCAAAAGCTTTATTAGCTTCTGCCATTTTATGGGTGTCTTCTCTCTTCTTAACTGCGCTGCCAGTCTCGTTAGCTGCATCCATTAATTCACCCGCTAATTTTTGGGACATACTCTTTCCATTTCTTCCTCTTGAAAAAGTGACAAGCCATCTTAATGCCATTGCTGTACCTCTTTCTTGACGAACTTCCATAGGAACTTGGTAAGTAGCACCTCCAACTCTTCTTGCTCTCACCTCTACTAAAGGGGTTGCATTCTTTACAGCTGTTTCGAATAACTCAACAGCGTTACCACCTGTTCTTTCACTAATAAGAGAAAAAGCATCTGATAATATTTTTTGTGCAGTAGATTTTTTTCCATGTTTCATTAACCTAGAAATCATCATTGAAGCCAGACGACTATTAAATTGAGGATCTGGTAAGACCGGTCTTTTTACTGCTGCATTACGACGTGACATATTAAAAAAGAATTGATGTAAAAAAATTAATCATTTTTGGAGGCTTTTGCTCCATATTTAGATCTGGATTGACGTCTATCCTTGACTCCTGCAGTATCTAAAGTTCCTCTTATTATATGATATCTTACCCCTGGCAAATCTTTAACTCTTCCACCTCTTAGAAGAACAACAGAGTGTTCCTGTAAGTTATGGCCTATTCCTGGAATATATGCTGTAACTTCAAACCCTGAAGTTAATCTAACTCTAGCAACTTTTCTTAAAGCAGAATTAGGTTTTTTAGGAGTAGATGTATAAACTCTGGTACATACTCCTCTTCTTTCTGGACAAGATTTAAGCGCAGGAGATTTTGTTTTTCTTGTCAGACGCTTTCTTTCTGATCCAATTAATTGGGAAATGGTCGGCATTTATATTTTTAGAAAAAAATTCATATCAAAATATCATAACCTTTTACGAGTCATATCTAAAGTATTTTATATTTTTTTTATTTATTAATGAAATTTTAATTTGTTTAGTAATTCTTCATTATTTTTGCTTTGTATTTTGATATTCATTTTTATAATAGAAATAAATTAATTTTTCTTATATAGTTAAAAAATCTATGCGAGAGAGTATCAAAAGAAGCAACGAGCCATATCAAGATAGTTATTCTCCAAATGGAATTATTGGAGAGAAGGATGCTTGTGGTGTAGGCTTTATAGCGAATATAGATGGTAAAGAAAGTAATTGGGTATTGAAACAATCCCTAAAAGGTTTGAATTGTATGGAGCATAGAGGGGGATGCGGAGGAGATAGTGATTCAGGAGATGGAGCCGGGATTTTATGTTCTATCCCATGGACATTTTTAGATAGAGAGATGAGTTTAAATACTGAAACCTTTGAAAAGAGAGGTTTAGGTATGATTTTCATGCCAAATAATGAATTTAAAGTTAAAGAATCAAAACTTATATGCGATGAAGAAGCCAAAAAATTAAATTTCAAAGAAACATTTTGGAGAAATGTACCGATTAAAAATGAAACATTAGGAGTTTTGGCAAAAGCAAATGCACCATTTATAAATCAATGGATAGTTTGTATAGAAAAAGATGATAGTAGAGATATTGAGATGCTCTTATTTCAATTAAGAAAAAGAATTGAAAAAAGGATAAGAGACAAAACAAAGAATGATATTGGTGAATGCGAGTTTTATTTCGCATCATTGAGTTCCAAAACTGTTGTCTATAAGGGTATGGTTAGATCTGAAGTTTTATCAGAATTTTATGAAGACTTAAAGAAAGAAGATTTTAAAGTGTCTTTTTCTGTTTACCATCGAAGATTTAGCACAAATACCTTACCAAAATGGCCTCTTGCCCAGCCAATGAGATATTTGGGTCATAATGGAGAAATTAATACCCTTTTAGGCAATATCAATTGGGCGAAAGCATCAGAAACACATATTGATGAGTACTGGGGAGAGTTATCTCAAGATATCAAGCCAATAGTAGATACAAATAAAAGTGATTCATCAAATTTAGATGCAACTCTAGAAATTAATATTCGTTCAGGCAAACCAATAACCGACTCTTTATTAAAACTCGTTCCAGAAGCATTTAGAGATCAACCAGAACTTGAAAACAGAGAAGATATTAAAGCTTTTTATGAATATTCAGCTACTCTCCAAGAAGCTTGGGACGGTCCTGCTCTGTTAGTATTTGCAGACGGAAAATATGTTGGAGCGACTCTTGATAGGAATGGATTAAGACCTGCTAGATATTCAATTACCAATGATGGTTTCGTGATAATGGGTTCAGAAACAGGGGTAGTGGATATTGAAGAAAACAGAGTTATAGAAAAAGGACGTTTAGGGCCAGGCCAAATGCTTGCAGTGGATCTTTCTCAGAACAAAATTTTAAGAAACTGGGAAGTCAAAGCAGAAGCTTCAAGAAGAAAAAACTATAAAAATCTGCTACAAAAAAGAATAGTAAAACTCAAAAATAATGAATGGTCCAATACTTGTAATTTAAAAGATTTTGAATTGCTCCAACAGCAAACTGCTTTTGGTTTTTCCTCAGAAGATAATGACCTCATTCTTGATTCAATGGCTTCTCTTTCTAAGGAGCCAACATATTGTATGGGTGACGATATCCCATTAGCAGTGCTCTCTTCAAAACCTCATATTTTATACGACTACTTCAAACAAAGATTTGCACAAGTTACTAATCCTCCCATAGATCCCTTAAGAGAGAAATTAGTAATGAGTTTAGAGATGCATTTAGGTGAAAGGTGCTCTCCGTTTGAATCTAATGATATTAAGCCTTTTATTCATTTGAAGAGTCCAATTATTAATGAACAAGAATTAATTTCATTAAAAGAATCAGAAATTAAATCCAAAACTATTTCAAGTTTATTTGAAATTGAAGAAGGAATAAAAGGATTTGAAAAAAAGTTAGATGATATTTGTAAATTAAGCGAGAAAGTCATTAATGAAGGCTACTCTTTAATAATCATTTCTGACAAAGGAGTTAATTCGAAACAAAGTTTTATTCCTCCTTTATTAGCTGTAGGTGCAATTCATCATTATCTTCTTAAAAAAGAAATAAGATTAAAAGCATCGCTAATTATTGAAACTGGTCAATGTTGGAGCACACATCACTTAGCATGTTTAATTGGTTATGGAGTTAGTGCTGTTTGCCCTTGGTTAACGCTCGAATCTGGAAGACATTGGTTACGACATCCAAAAACTCAAAAGCTTATTGATAGTAAGAAAATCGATCCACTATCAATCGATGACGTTCAGAAAAATATCAAAAAAGCTTTGGAGGATGGATTAAGAAAAATACTTTCTAAGATAGGAATTTCTCTATTATCTAGCTATCATGGTGCTCAAATATTTGAAGCTGTGGGTCTCGGTTCTGACTTAATTAAAATAGCTTTCGATGGAACAACGAGTCGAATTGCAGGGATCACACTAAAAGAACTCGCAAATGAATCACTCCTTATTCATGCCAAAGCTTTTCCAGAAATCAATTTAAAAAAATTAGAGTTTTTAGGATTTGTTCAATTTAGAAATAATGGGGAATATCATTCTAATAATCCTGAAATGTCAAAGGTTTTACATTCCGCCCTAAAGCAAGGGCCAGGATACGATCATTTTGAGACTTATAAAAAACTTATTCGCAACAGACCAATTACTTCGTTAAGAGATTTACTCTCAATTAATTCGACAAGAAAAAGTATCCCCATTGATGAGGTTGAAAGTGTTGAATCAATATGTAAAAGATTTTGTACCGGAGGAATGAGCTTAGGAGCCTTATCAAGAGAAGCTCATGAAGTATTGGCCGTCGCAATGAATAGAATTGGTGGGAAAAGTAATAGCGGGGAAGGAGGAGAAGATCCTGCTCGTTTTAATGTATTGAATGATATCGATGAAAATACTCAATCGGCAATATTACCATCTATAAAAGGCCTAGAAAATGGTGATACTGCTTGTTCAGCTATTAAACAAATAGCCTCTGGAAGATTTGGGGTTACTCCAGAATACCTAAGAAGTGGCAAGCAACTTGAAATAAAAATGGCTCAAGGAGCTAAGCCAGGAGAGGGTGGCCAATTACCTGGACCAAAAGTTGATTCGTATATTGCAAAGCTAAGAAACAGCAAACCTGGGGTAGCCTTAATATCTCCACCACCACATCATGATATCTATTCTATTGAGGACTTAGCTCAGTTAATTCACGACTTACACCAAGTTCATCCAAAAGCGAAGGTAAGTGTAAAGCTCGTTTCTGAAATTGGAATAGGTACTATCGCGGCTGGAGTTAGCAAAGCGAATGCTGATGTAATACAAATTTCCGGGCATGATGGAGGTACTGGGGCTTCACCTCTAAGTTCTATTAAACATGCTGGTTTACCGTGGGAATTAGGTGTTGCAGAGGTCCATAAATCCCTTATGGAAAATAATCTT
Organism: Prochlorococcus sp. AG-670-N10; assembly: GCA_003209065.1. Classification (GTDB taxonomy): domain Bacteria; phylum Cyanobacteriota; class Cyanobacteriia; order PCC-6307; family Cyanobiaceae; genus Prochlorococcus_A. The sequence goes on along the minus strand of QCSX01000013.1, from coordinate 32,633 downwards.
AGAGAGAGAGTACTTTTAAGAACTGATGGGGGACTTAAAACAGGATGGGATGTAGTAATCGCAGCTCTTTTAGGTGCGGAAGAATTTGGCTTTGGTTCAGTAGCAATGATTGCTGAAGGTTGCATAATGGCGCGTGTTTGTCATACAAACAAATGTCCTGTGGGTGTAGCTACTCAAAAAGAAGAATTAAGAAAAAGGTTTAAAGGTTTACCTGAAAATGTAGTAAACTTTTTCTTATATATTGCTGAAGAGATAAGACAAATAATGAGTAGCATTGGGGTATCTAATATGGAGGAATTGATTGGCAATCAGGAATTTCTAACAGCAAGAGATATTAATCTTCCAAAAACTGCAAATATTGATCTTAGTTCTCTAATTAAAAAAGGGACTCAAAATAAAGATAGGTCATGGTTAAAGCATTCTAAGACTGCTCATACTAATGGATATGTATTAGAGGATAAATTTTTGTCTGATAATGAATTCATGAATTCTATTAAGAATCATGGAAAATTAATTAAAGAAATAGAAATCAAGAACACTGATAGAAGTGTATGTGCAAAAATATCAGGTGAAATTGCGGGACTTTATGGAAATAATGGATTTAATGGTGAACTAAATCTCAATTTCAAAGGTTACGCAGGACAGAGTTTTGGTGCTTTTTTATTAAAAGGAATGAATATCCAATTAATTGGAGAAGCTAATGATTATGTTTGCAAAGGAATGAATGGAGGTGTACTTACTATTGTTCCTCCACAAGTAGATGAGAAATCTTCAGAGCAAGTAATATTGGGTAATACCTGTCTTTATGGAGCAACAGGTGGCAAGTTGTTTGCTTTAGGTAAATCCGGAGAAAGATTTGCCGTTAGAAACAGTGGGGCAACTGCGGTTACGGAGGGTTCGGGCGACCATTGTTGTGAATATATGACTGGTGGCAAGATAGTAATTTTAGGTTCAACAGGAAGAAATATCGGAGCAGGAATGACTGGTGGAATAGCTTATATACTTGACGAAAATAATGATTTAGAAAATAAAGTGAATAAGGAAATAGTAAGTATCCATAAAATAACTAATCTAAAGCAAGAAGAGATTTTATTAGGAATTCTTAGTGAATATCAAGAGAAAACAAAGAGCTTAAAAGCATCCAAAATAATTAATAATTGGTCTAATTTTAAGGAAATTTTTAAAATAGTTATTCCTCCAAGTGAAGAAGAAATGCTTGGTTTATAAAGTTAATGAATGCCTATTTTTATTAAGACTGAACTCATAAAAAAAGAATACTTAATTAAAAAAGATATAAGGAAGAAAATAATCAATGAACATATCCAATGGATAGAACATTTAAAGGAAAAAGGAATAAATATAAAAAGCGGTTTTTTAGTTGATGAATTAAAACAGTCAGGCGCTGGTGGGTTACTTATTCTTGAAATTGGAACCTATAAAGAAGCGCTAGAAATTATCAAAAACGATCCGATGATAAAAAATAATATTGTTGAATGGAAATTAAATGAATGGATTAATATCAGTTAATAAATAGTCTAATTATCTTGGAAACTTTTTCATAAGTTTCTGGATCTCTTCAGCATGATAACTACTACGAGTTAAAGGAGAACTGACAACTTGCATAAAACCTAATTCATTTTCTCCAAATAATTTAAAATAATTAAATTTCGAAGGGGTGACAAATCTTTGGACCTGAAGATGTTTTGGGCTTGGAGATAAGTATTGGCCAATAGTAACTATATCTATATCATTTTTTCTTAAATCCATGAGAAGATTTAAAACTTCATCATCCTTTTCTCCTAATCCCAACATAAAGCCAGATTTAGTATATACACTTGGGAAATATTCTCTTGTTCTTTTAAGTAATTCTAAAGTTCTTTGATAGTTTCCTTGTGGTCGGACTTTCCTATACAAAGTTGGGACAGTCTCAATATTATGATTTAAAACGTTTGGTTTAGAATCTAAAATCTTTTCAAGTGCTAACCACTTACCACATAAATCTGGAATTAATAATTCAATAGTTGTTTCAGGAGATTTTTTTCTAACTTCCGAAACACATTTATAAAACTGTGAAGCTCCCCCATCATCTAGATCATCTCTATTAACAGATGTAATCACAACATGTTTAAGTTTCATTCTAAAAACAGCCTCTGCCAAACGATCAGGTTCTGTCGGGTCTAAATCTCTCTGGGATCTATCAAAATCAATATCGCAATATGGACAAGCTCTCGTACAACCTGGGCCCATGATTAGAAAAGTTGCAGTCCCACTAGCAAAACATTCGCCAATATTAGGACAGCTTGCTTCTTGACATACAGTATTTAATTTTAAATCACTCAACAAATTCGCAGTATTTCCTATTCTCTCAACTTGAGGTGCTTTTACTCTTAACCAGTCAGGCTTCGAAACTGCATTATTAGAAATATTAGTCATATTAATTTATTCAACTTGATTAACTCCAATTTTAATCAAAATAATGAGATTTTACTATGTTTTATTTACTTCAATGTAGAAATTAAATTCCTAATTAAATCTGGAAGAAATTTAAATATTACTTTTAGAAAAAAGAAGTATTAAATTTTTTTAGCATTTTCCTATAAAAACTAATTATATAATGTACTTATCGTTCTAACAACATAAAACAGAACAATATACAGAACGTTATTTTTAGTACAGTTTAAGTACAAAAATTTTTATTTATAATTAACAAAATATTCTTGTTTCATTACAAAATAATGTTCTATAAAGTGTTTTTGTTTAATGTATTTGATACAGTTAAAAATATATGTATTAAAACATTGACTATTAAATTTAAAAGGAAACGTTTTCTTTTATCTGAAAAAAACAAAAAATCCAAAACCGTTGGATATGCAAGAGCTATAGATAGTGAATATGACTACTTAAAAAAACAAATAAAATGCCTTAAGAATGAGGGTTGCAGCTTAATATTTTCTGAAATCGTAAGTTTAGATGAAGAAATAAAACCCGAACTTATAAAAGCTCTAAATTCTTTATCAAAAGGAGATGAATTAGTCGTAACCAAACTAGATCGGGCATTTGCTAATAGGAATGAATGTATAAAAACAATTCATAAACTCTTGAATAATGATGTTAGGTTGAGAACTTTATCTGGTTTTTTATCCCCCAAACATTCATCAGAGATATATTTGTCTGTCTTTAATATTTTATATGAGTTAGATAATTTAGATAATGATTGTTTGGGGGAAAGGAAAAAAGAAATTATTTCGCAAAGAAGATTAAATGGAAATAATTTAGGTGGCAGACCGAAAATTAGTCCTTTAAAAGAATCATTAGTGATGAGGTTACGTAATGAGGGTTGCTCATATCGATCAATCAGAACTCAAACTGGAATTGCTTTATCAACAATTAGAAGAATAATTTTAGATGGAGAAGCAAGCTGATATGAATAAAAAAGAACTTGAAAACCTGATTAAAGAAAACCTAAAAGATACTGCATTACGCATTCATGAATTAGATAATAAAGATAGAAATAGTTTAATAGCTGAATATAAAGAATGGATTCTGAATGATTTGGATTTTAATGAGGTTATGATGTTACCTTACGAAGCCTATACAAATAAATTAGATAGAGATTTCTTAGATGATTTAAATTAATATTAAACAAAATTATTATTATTATATTTGTAAACAGCCTTTGCTATTTCGGGAAATAAGGTCTCATCTTTGAAGTATTTTTCTCCATTACCAAAAACAACTAATAAAGTCTGAACTGAGTCGTTATTAACCCACCAAGCAGCATCATGTCTAGCTTGTGACATGAGGCCTGCTTTACTCCAGAAATTAATATTCTCCGGTAATCCCTCTCCTAAAAAACCATCTACTTGATTAAGAGGATCATTATTAAGAACATTCTTATTTAAATTTCTTTTTAAAAAACTTCTTAAATTTAAATTATCTTTTTGATAATCAATCTTTATCATTATCTCCTCCAAAATCCTAGCAGTAGCATCTGTTGTCATCATATTTCTATTGCTGTTTTTAGTTCCGTAAAATTCTTTTTCTCGACCAAATGGTCCATCATCCCAAGTTTTTTGGCAGCAATTTATTTCATTTAATTCATTCCAATTAAGCTCTTTTAACCAATCATTGATTATTGATCTTTGATATTTCCAATTCTCCCAAGGATCTCCCTCTATACATGGACCGCTTGTAGTCCCAGTGATAATATCGATTAAAAAGCTTGTTGCATCATTACTTGAGTAAAAAAGCATTTTATTGACTGCATCACTTATTTCTTGGGTTAATAATATTTTTTTTGTATCAATCCATGAGTATGCAGCAAGGCCATAAACTAGCTTTACGATGCTTGCAGGATAAATGAGTTTTCTATTATTGAGTCCAAATCCAAAGCCTTTATTTATATGATTGCTTTCACATTTATAATTGATCCAAGTTATTGCGATATCATTCCTTAAATTTTCTATATTGTTAGAGCAAACTCTCTCTAAAATATCATTTAAGGCTAAACCCATTTCTTCTCGTAAATAATAAAAAGACATTTTATGAAAGAACATATAGACCCTATTTCACTATTTAAGCAAACTAATTTTTCAAACACTATTTGGTGGAAAGTAAAAATTAATATTTCTGGATATCAAAATGAAACTAAAAATAATTTAGTGACGGAAATACTCAAAAATAGAATTTTTAGACTTGTTTATCCAAGTCATTATCAGAGTAAAAATAAATTATCGAGGATATTAGTTCAATTTTATGAAGATGGTTATATATGCTGGATTGATTTAGATAAATTATTTATTGAGCGATTTGATATTAAAAATAATTTTGTTGAATCTGATCAAATGTTAATACAAGCAAAAATCCCATTGATTCTTAATTGGATCCAAGATCGATCTAAGGTAAAAAATATATATCTTTGGGGTGGTACGTTGGGTCCTAATTTTGACTGTTCTGGCTTAATTCAAAGCGCTTTTTTAAATCATGAAATTTATATACCTAGAGATTCTTATCAAATTAAAAGTTTTTGTAGGCATCTTTTCAATTTCAAAGAAAAAAATAAATCACTTAAGAAAGGAGATATTTTATTTTTTGGAAACAAAAACAAATGTGATCATGTTGGGATTTATAAAGGAGATGGACTTTATTACCATAGTTCGGGTATAGATTACGGAAGAAATGGTATAGGAATAGACACTTTAAAAGATACTAACGATAAAATTTCTTTACATTATCAAGCAAAACTTATTTCTGCAGGAAGAATCACTAGATCATACAGATGGAATAAATCTATAAGATAATATTTTATTTAAAAAATTACTATTAAGAATATGCTCTAGTTAAATTATGAAATTAACCCGTAGTCCAAATATTTTTAACAATTGGCATTATGGTATCTAAATGGAGAGTTCCTACAAGAAGCCAAGCAAAAACAGCCCCACCACAACCACCTAACCAAAACCCACTTGTAAAATCGGCCCAACCTGTTCTAGTAAACAAGTCTGCAGGAGGATTATATACGGTAGCGTCTGGAGGCTGAACATTAGGAGCTTTTCCAGGGGCATTATAAAGAACCAAAAGCCCTGTTAATATATGAACTGCCCCTATTGATGCAAGAAGTCCTGCCGTTAATGCAAAATCTGAATTTCTTAACGGACCAGTCATAGAAAATGGACCATATAAAAGATATCCAAATGCTGCTCCAGTTTCTAAACCCCTAAAATTTGGAGAAATTCCTTCTCTATAAAAGGGTAAATTATTAATAAATGCTTTTGTAAAGTAACCACTATTAACGGGTGTTGCAAGATTTCCAACACATGGATCTGAAACTGGTTTAACAGCCCATTGATTGGCGATACCAATATCATTTGGCTGAACAGAATTATCTATGTATTTCTCATCAAATTTAATAGAACTTGTTGATTCTGAGAATGATTTTTGAAAGTCGCTCATTTTTAATAAAAGTGTAATTGAATTTATTTAATCAGTAGCTGTAATCAATCTTCCAATTAATACAAGAAATACTGCTGGGGTTACTAGACCAATCAATGGGACAAAGATTGATGGTAAGAACGTTGAAAAATCAGATGGCATAATCTATTAAAGATCTTTGAACACTTTAGTATTTAAAGGACAAATAGTGTTACTTTTATTACTGGATGATATAAAAATTATTAACTTTATATATGATCAAGTTTCTCTCAATAATTCTGATTATTTTAATAATATTTTTTATAGTAATTTTTAAAAGAAAATATATATTTAATGCTTTTAATAGAAAGAAATTATATCCTATGAAAGAGATTCATAATCAAAATAATATAATTACCCCTTCAGCAAAAACAAATAATCATTATCAAAATTGCTCTAATAAGTACTCAGAGTTTTATAAAAGAAAACTAAGAGAAAAAATGAATAACCTTTTTAGAGGTTCAGCAGAAGATAAATTGAAAGCTTTAAATTTAGCAGACGAATTATCTGATAAATCTACATTACCCTTACTCAGACGCGGTTTAAAAGATATGGATCCAGAAATAGTAAAACTTTCAGCTGCTCTTATAAGAAGATTCAAATAAAAATTCAGTTGTTTATTTTTATTTGAATTTTTCTAATCCTATAAATTGGCCTGTTTTGACTTTCGTGTTAAGTTCTAATTAAAAGTTCGTTTAATAAGCCAAAACTTAATAATTGAACATCTGCAATTCCTACGAATTGCGATTAATAATAATTAAATTTAACTTAATCCAGAGAAATAAACAAAAAAAAATCACCATATTAGTGGTGATTTAGATTATTTAAAAATAATTTATCCAAACTTACCGGAAGTAGATGCTATTACAAATGCTCCAAAAGTAAGGATGTTTCCAATTGTGAAATGAGCTAATCCAACTAGTCTTGCTTGAACAATTGAAAGAGCAACAGGCTTATCTCTCCAACCTACAAGGTTGGCAATTGGAGTACGCTGATGAGCCCAAACTAATGTCTCAATTAATTCTTGCCAATAACCTCTCCATGATATCAAGAACATGAATCCAGTTGCCCATACTAGATGGCCGAAGAGGAACATCCAAGCCCAGACAGAAAGAGAATTCACACCAAACGGATTGTAACCATTAATTAGTTGAGCAGAGTTTAACCAAAGATAATCTCTAAACCAACCCATTAAATAAGTTCCTGACTCATTAAATTGAGCTACATTACCTTGCCATATAGCTAAATGTTTCCAATGCCAATAGAAAGTTACCCACGCTATCAAGTTCAAAGCCCAGAACATTGCAAGATACATCGCATCCCAAGAAGAGCTATCACATGTACCTCCACGACCTGGGCCATCACATGGGAATGCATAACCTAAGTCTTTCTTATCGGGAATTAGTTTTGTTCCTCTTGCATCTAAAGCTCCTTTAATAAGGATTAATGCAGTTGTATGAAGTCCAAGAGCAATCGCATGGTGAACTAAGAAATCTGCAGGACCTATAGGTAAGAAAGAACTAAGAGCATCTTGTCTATTAATTAAATCCATCCAATAATGATTCCCTGGTAAAGAATTTGCCGCAAGGCTAGCAGAACTTGTAGGGTCAGATAATAAAGCATCAAAGCCATACATCATTTTACCTTGAGCTGCTTGCACAAACTGCGCAAAAACTGGTTCGATTAGAATTTGTTTTTCCGGATTACCAAAAGCTACAACAACGTCATTATGAACATATATTCCCAAAGTATGGAAGCCAAGTAACATTGTTACCCAACTCAAATGACTTATTAAGGCTTCTTTAGTTCCTAAAACTCTAGCTAAAACGTTATCTTTATTTAATTCAGGATCATAATCTCTTACGAAGAATATTGCTCCATGTGCAAATGCTCCAACCATCAAAAACATAGCAATGTATTGATGATGAGTATAAAGAGCAGATTGCGTGGTGTAATCTCTTGCAATAAAAGCATATGAAGGAAGAGCACCCATATGTTGAGCTACCAAAGAAGTAGCTACTCCAAGTGATGCTAAAGCTAATCCCAACTGGAAGTGTAAAGAGTTATTTACTGTCTCATAGATTCCATCATGGTTAATTCCAAAATTCCCTTTATGAGGATCATTAGGATGTCTTGTGTTATGAGCTTCTGTAATTTCTTTTAAACTATGACCAATTCCAAATGTATTTCTATACATATGTCCTGCAATTACAAATATGGTACCAATTGCAATGTGGTGATGTGCTATGTCAGTTAGCCATAATGCTTCACTTTGGGGATGTAAGCCTCCTAAGAAGGTAAATATTGCTGTTCCAGCCCCTTCAGAAGTTCCAAATACTTGTTCCAATGAGTCAGGGTTTTGTGCATACGCACCCCAATTCAAAGTAAAGAATGGAGCTAATCCAGCAGGATGAGGGAGTACTGTCAACCAATTATCCCAACCTACATGCTGGCCTCTTGATTCAGGTATAGCTACATGAACTAAGTGTCCTGTCCAAGCAATACTACTAAAACCAAATAAAACAGCCAAATGATGATTTAATCTAGACTCAGCATTTTTAAACCAAGCAAGTGAAGGTCTGAATTTTGGTTGCAAATGTAACCAACCAGCAAATAAGGTCCAGCAAGCCAAGATACTCATAAAGATTGAAGCTTGGAACAGCTGCTCATTAGTTCTCATACCAATTGTGTACCACCAATGATATAAGCCTGAATAAGCTATGTTTACAGGGCCACTGGCACCTGCCTGTGTCATCGCTTCCGTAATACCAGATCCAAAATGAGGATCCCAAATAGCATGAGCTATAGGACGAACATGAGTAGGATCAAGTACAAATTGCTCAAAATTACCTTGCCAAGCGATATGGAAAAGATTACCGGCTACCCAAAGGGCAATTATTGCTAGATGTCCGAAATGTGTAGAAAATAACTTCTGATAAAGCTTTTCTTCAGTCATACCATCATGACTTTCAAAGTCATGAGCAGTAGCTATTCCGTACCATATTCGGCGAGTTGTAGGGTCCTGAGCTAGACCCTGGTTAAATGATGGAAATTTTGTTGCCATTGTATAAAAAGGAGAAGTTCAGGTTATTTAGCCAAGCCCGAATAGGCGAGCATGGAAGAATGCCCAAGTAGTCGCAATACCACCCACTAAGAAGTGAGTAACGCCAACTGCACGACCTTGAGTAATTGATAGTGCTCTTGGTTGAATTGTTGGAGCAACTTTAAGTTTATTATGAGCCCAAACAATTGATTCAAACAGTTCTTGCCAGTAACCTCTTCCGCTGAATAAGAACATTAAGCTAAATGCCCAGATAAAGTGTGCTCCTAAGAACATCAAACCATACATACTTATAGCTGAACCATAACTGGTCAAAACCTGAGAAGATTGCGCCCATAAAAAGTCTCTAAGCCAACCATTAATAGTAATGGCACTTTGAGAGAAGTTTCCTCCAGTTAGTCCCCAAACATCACTTTGCATCTTCCAAGAAAAATGGAAAATAACAATTGATAAGCAGTTATACATCCAGAAGAGTGCTAAGAAAACATGATCCCAAGAAGAAACTTGACATGTGCCTCCTCTACCAGGACCATCACATGGAAATCTAAATCCTAAGGATGCTTTATCAGGGATCAATCTTGAGCTTCTTGCATAAAGTACACCTTTAAGAAGAATTAAAACTGTTACGTGTATTTGGAATGCATGAATGTGATGAATCATCAAATCAGCAGTTCCTAAGGGAATTGGAGCGATAGCAACCTTTCCACCTACTTCAACTAAACTTCCATTAAATACTTCACTTATAGCTTTATGAGGTAAGGCTTCTGCTGTACCGGCCAATATAGAAGTACCAACGGCTGAAGCTTGAATACTTTGAACCCATTGAGCAAATATTGGTTGAAGTTGAATTGCAGAATCACTAAACATGTCTTGAGGTCTTCCTAAAGCTCTCATTGTGTCGTTGTGAATATAGAGTCCAAAGCTATGGAAACCTAACCACATGCAAACCCAATTAAGATGACTTATTAAAGCATCTCTAGCTTTTAAAATCCTATCTAAAACATTATCTATATGTTTTGCTGGATCATAATCTCTGACCATCGCTATGCCCGCATGAGCTCCAGCTCCAACTATAAATAATCCACCTATCCACATATGATGAGTAAACAAACCAAGCACAGTCATGTAATCAGTCGCGATATATGGATACGGAGGCATCGCATACATATGATGAGAGATCAAGATACTAAGAGAACCAAGCATTGCTAAGTTGACAGAAAGCTGTGCATGTCTACTTTCAGCCATAAATTCAAAGAGTCCTTGATGTCCTTTAGGCGCTGGAAATAAAATTGGATCTCCTTGTTGAGAATCTAATATTTCTTTCATACTATGGCCAATACCATAGTTAGTTCTATACATATGACCACCAATTATCGCAATAACTCCAAAAGCTAAATGATGATGTGAAACATCAGTCATCCATAGACTTCCAGTAACAGGATTTAAACCACCTTTAAAAGTTAGAAAATCTGAAAAAGCAAGCCAATTTAAGCTAAAGAAATTTCCAGTACCACTTGCTAGTCCTGGAAAAATTTGAGCAATAATTTGAGGATCACACAATTGATGAGGCATTGGCATATCAGCAATTGTTGCTATCTCTTTGCCATTAATAACTAGAGGTGTGCCTGCATCAATCGCATCTAAAAGTGCTGCAGTCGGAGCACCAATATGTATACAGTGACCTGCCCATGCTAGTGATCCAAGGCCAACTAAACCAGCAATATGATGGTTTAACATTGACTCTATATTTTGGAACCATTCCATTTTTGGAGCGGCTTTATGATAATGGAAGATACCTGCATGAAGCATAAGTGCAGCCATTACAACTGCTCCTATAGCTAAGGCCATTAATTCGCTTTCATTGGTAATTCCCCATGCTCTCCACATGTGAAATACTCCAGAACTTATTTGTATTCCGTTGTAGTTAGCACCAAGATCGCCATTTAGCATTTCTTGTCCAACTATTGCCCATACTTGTTGAGCCCCTGGTTTTACATGGGTAGGATCAGCTAGCCAGCCTGAATAATTTGAAAATCTTGCTCCATGAAAAAATGCAGCACTCATCCAAATAAAAATAACTGCAAGATGTCCAAAGTGAGCTGAGAAGATCTTTCTAGTTGCCTCTTCAGCATCTCCTGTATGGATATCAAAATCATGCGCGTCTGCATGCAAATTCCAAATCCAAGTTGTAGTTTTTGGACCTTTGGATAATTTAGTTGACCAGAAGCCTGGTTTATCTAATTTGGCAAAATCAATAGGTCTTGGATCAGCCTTTACTGGCTCTTCCAAAACTTTTTTGTTTTTTTCTCCACTTTCTGGTGGGCTGATGGTCATCTAGCACCTCAAAAATAATTGACCTTAAAGATGATTTATCAAATCTCAAAGCTTACTCTCAATGATAAACTTCAAAAAACGATGAAAATCAAAAATTTAGATCTTCGTTTTAAAAATAATAAGTCAAAGATTCTTTCGATATGCAGTAACGTAACAAATGTTCTAATGATTGTTACTTAATTAATATTTCGCCAAAGCCATTTGCATAAGGAGCTTCTGAGTATAATTACTTAAAAAGGACGTGAATTTCTTTAATTTTTTTTTTATATTTCGTTTTTATTTTTTTTAATTGCAGCGAAGAGATATAGTTTTAAATTGATATTAAAGAGAACTTCTTAAATTGAAAGGTATTGCAATAGGTTTTTCTGATACTTCAAAAGAGATTTTAAAAAGACTAAAAAAAACTGAATTTATTGATGAGATTTTCATAGGAAGCTCGTCCAAGAAAGATAAAAAGATAAAAGACTCAGTTAAGTTTGTGAAACCTAGGCAAATTCTTAGAGAAAATTGGGATCAATTGGATTTGATTATCTTTATCGGATCAGTAGGCGCATCAATTAGACTTATTTCTCCTTTATTATCCTCCAAAGATAAAGATCCTGGAGTGGTTGTTATTGATAAGAAAGGATCAAAAATTGTTCCTGTCATTGGCGCTCATCAATCAAATATCCAAAACATTGCATTTCAGATATGTAGTTTATTCGGTGGTGAAATAATAGAGACTAATAATTCAATTGATCAGAATTACTTAAATATTGACTCATTCGGAAATCAATGGGGATGGAAAAGATCTGGAGATATTAAGGACTGGTCAAAATTAGTAATAAAGCAATCTAAGAATAAAGAGATTTTTTGCAGCCAATTATCAGGCAATAATTTATGGAAAAACTCTTCAGCAGGAAATACTATTACTCACTTATCAGATAAAGATTGTGAGAAAAAGCAATCAAGTTTTTATATATCTATATTTGGTAATCATAAAAATACTTGGCATCCACCAACTCTATGGATCGGTTTAGGTTGTGAGAGAAATACGAGTAAAGAATTAATTGAAGACTCTTTACAAAATTTTTTAACCACTAATAATTTATCTCCATTATCAATTGCAGGTTTTGCAACCGTTGATTTAAAAAAAGATGAGCAGGCAATTTTAGAGATCTCAAAAGAAAAAAATTTACCTATAAGATTTTTTACATCTGAAGAACTCTCCGTAATCAATACACCAAACCCATCGAATGTAGTTCTCAATGAAATTGGTACACCTTCAGTGGCTGAAGCAGCTTGCATTCTGGCCGCAGGACAAGGTTCAAAACTAGTGAAAGAAAAGAAAATTTTTAAAAGTACTGATTCTTCAAAAAGTACTTTTGGAGCAGTAACTATTGCAGTCTGTGAATCTCAAAATCAATATTCCCCATTAACTGGTGAGATTCACATTGTAGGTAGTGGCCCAGGAGATATTTCATATTTAACAAATGATGCTAGAAAAGCTCTATCAAAATGTTCTATTTGGATTGGATACAAAATGTATTTAGATCTAATTAAACCTCTTAAAAGGAAAGATCAAGTAATGATTGAAAGCAATCTTACTGAAGAAAGAGAGAGATGTGAGAAAGCGATACAACTTGCTGAAGAGGGAATAAAAGTAGCGCTAATATCCTCTGGTGATGCAGGTTTTTATGGTATGGCTGGCCTACTTTTAGAATTAATTCAGAAAGTTAATAAAGAATATAGGCCTTTGTTTGAAGTACATCCAGGAATAAGTAGCATGCAGTTGGCAGCGGCAATTGGTGGGGCTCCCTTAATGAATGACTTCTGTTCAATCAGCTTGAGTGATAAGTTAACCACTTGGGAATCTATAGAAAAAAGAATTGCAGGTGCTTTATTGGGAGACTTTGTAATTGCTATTTTCAATCCACAATCGCTTGAAAGAAATTGGCAATTAAAAAGAGCCATAGAATTATGCTTAGGATATAGACGAGGAGATACTCCAGTCTTAGTAGGAAGACAAGTAGGAAGAGAAAATCAATCCAAGAGCTTTTTTAGTTTAGAAAGCCTGCCTTTGCAGAAGATAGACATGCTATCAATCATTATTATTGGTAATTCTAAAACTACTTTGGTTGATGAAATATTTTTAACTCCAAGAGGATATTTAAATAAGTAATTTCAAAAAAAAATCTTATTTTGATGATTAAATATTTAGTTTTTGCTTTTTTTGCAAGAGAATATTAATGTTTAGTAGATAGCATTGAGATTAATTCCTTGAATAATGTTAGTGTAATTTTATTCGATATCGATGGTGTTATACGAAGCGTTGAAAACAGTTATAGACTTTCCCTAAAAAAAACAGTTTATCGATTTTGTGGTTGGGAACCTAGTTATAGAGATATAGATAATGCAAAAAACGAAGGTATCTGGAATAACGATTGGGATTTAAGTTTAGAACTAATAAAGAGGAATATTAAAAGCAAAAACCCCAACCTTAAACCACCTCAAAGACAAGATATAATTCGATGTTTTGAAGACTTCTACTTTGGTGGTAATCCAAACAAGGATAGTAATGACTGGTCAGGTTTTATAAGAAATGAGGAGTTATTAGTGGAAAAAGAATTTTTTACCTTATTAAGTTTACAAGGGATTAGTTGGGGATTCGTAAGTGGAGCCGAATCTGCATCTGCAAAGTTTGTATTAGAAAAGAGACTAAAATTAGAATCTCCCCCATTAATAGCAATGGGTGATGCTCCTGACAAACCAGATCCTCAAGGTTTTATTTACTTAGCCAAAAAGTTATCAAAAGATAAGCTAGGCTCTTCAAATTTACCAATTGCTTATATTGGCGATACTATCGCTGATGTTCAAACAGTTTTAAATGCAAGAAAAAAAATTCCAAGTCAAAAATTCATAAGCTTAGGAATAGCTCCACCGCATCTTCATTTAGAAAGCCGTAAAAAAGAACGTGATTTATATGAATCCAAATTAAAAGAAAAAGGAGCTGATTTAATTGTGAATTCAGTAAATGAACTATTAAATATTAACCTTAAATTGTTATAGAAACCCAAAAAGACGAAATTAGGGGCAATCATTATCTCCGAAACACTTTATTCAATGACGTAACAATTTATTGAAGATATTTCTAGGAGAATTTTAAGTAAATAGGATCAGTCATAAAATCATCCTTGAGTCTAGGGCAAACTTCTATATCTCTTCCATACTCTTAGACCTGCCAAACACATGCTGAGCCAGACAAAACCTACTGAAGCACCAGCAATAATATCACTTGGCCAGTGAGCTCTACAATATAGAGTACTTAACCATATAAGAGAAACCCAAAGGCTAGAAAACACAAACAATGGGCGACGTATTCGCTGATAGTGAGTTGATAAAAGAGTACAAATCATAAAATAAAAAACTATAGATCCAGCAGCATGCCCACTTGGGAAACTTGAGCCAGTAAGAACTAGAGAAGAAGCATCTGGACGGGGGCGATCAAACCATGGTTTCAAGATGCGATCGATGATAAATAAAATGCCTGAAGTACCAAAAAACAAACATATAAAATCTGCCCAAAAGCGCTTGAATATAAAATAAAATAATAAGGAGATTACCAATAAACCAGTAAATTGCGTTCCGCTCAATTGGTAAATGAAAGCTAAGGGAGGACCAAAGGAATCAGGTATCCATCGACGAAGTGTCTCTAATAGAAAATAGTCAAGTGAATCAGAGTTAGGAATCGCTAAGTTTGGTCCTGACCAAACCAAAATTAGCAACAGAGTAAATATAAACAAAAGCCTGCGGAAGCCGAGAGCCTTAATCCACTCACGAAGAAAGCCAGTCATAAATATGAAGTGATCTGTTTCATCTAAATAAGTATGAAAAATGAATACGGAAATTCAATACACTCAAAGTAGCCATTTCAGATTAACTTAGCTCATATTAATTAAATACGGAGAGGGAGGGATTCGAACCCTCGACAAAAGTTACCTCCTGTAACTCCTTAGCAGGGAGCCGCTTTCAACCACTCAGCCACCTCTCCAGTTCTTATACACTATCAATTTTTTAGCAAACATTCAAAATTATTTATTTAATCGAAATGTCTAATCAACTTGGACTCTTGGTAATCTATTTTTGAAAGAGCAAAGAATTTCCCAAGGAATGCTATTACATTTATCTGCCCAATCAATCGGAGAAATTGATTTTCCTCCCTCAGATCCCAGTAATAGCATAGTACTACCAACTTTAATATCATCAGAATCTGTAATATCAACCATCATTTGATCCATTGTTATAGATCCAACCTGAGGATATAATTTTTTATTATATATCAAACTTATTTTCCCAGAAAGATTTCTAATAATGCCATCAGCATAACCAATACTTAAGACAGCTAAATTTGTTTTTCTGTCACTAACAAATTTATTTCCGTAACTCACGCCAGTACCTTTTTCAATGGTTCGAACAAAAGTAACTTTAGCCTTTAAAAATAAAGCAGGTTTAAGAAATAAGTTTCCATTTATCTTTACTAATGGGTTATAGCCATACATGGATAACCCAACGCGTACCATATCAAAATGAAAATCTTTACCAAGAATCATGCCAGCAGAATTTGCAAGATGAATCTTAATATTTTCTTTTTTATCTATTTTTAAAAGTTTCAATAATTCTTGAAACTTTTCTTTTTGTAATTGGGTTTTACTTTTAGGATTCATTACATTATGTTCATCTGCGCAAGCAAGATGACTATATATTCCCTTAACAGTAATATTTTCAAGAGATTTAATATTTTTAAATTGTTGAATAAACTGATTACATTCAAATCCCAATCTTGACATCCCAGTATCAACTTTTAAATGCAACGAAAATTTTAAATTATTACCCTTTCCAATGTTATTACAAATCAAACATTCCCTCATATTACTAATAGTCGGCATCAAATCATTTCTAAAACATATTAAAAGGTCTTTTTTTGTATAAAGATTACCAAGGACAAGAATTGGGATATTTATTCCAAAAGAACGAAGTTTTATTCCCTCCTTTAAGGTTGCTACCCCTAATTGAGAAGCACCACCTTTAATAGCATTTTCAGATACAACCTTTGCATCATGTCCGTATCCATCCGCCTTAACAACTGCCATGAATTCACAATTTTTTTTTAATTTTGATTTTAATTTCCTGACGTTTGCCTCTATTGCTTTTCCACTTACTTCTATCCAAGCTCTTTGAGTTGGATCTATTTCTCCTTCAATACTTGGACGATTATCAAAATTATTTTTTCTTTTATTCAAGAGAAATGGCATTAACGTATACGCGATTATATGCGCTTATTTAAATATACCGCTAGCATGACATGTAAATTGATTTTTGGCATGGGCCAGACTCTTGTTTTAAATGCATCTTATGAACCTTTAAACATCACTTCTTGGCGAAGAGCTGTAATTTTAATGATTAAAGGTAAAGCAGAAAGTTTAGAAGAAGATCAATCATTTGCCATACATTCTGGGCAAAACCTACCTACTGTTATTAGATTACGTTACTACGTTAAAGTTCCCTTCAGAGAAGTAGCCCTAACAAGAAAAAATATACTTCTTAGAGATAATAATTCCTGTCAATATTGTAACCACAGAGGTAGTGATTTATCTATTGATCATGTGTTACCCAGAAGCAGAGGTGGAACTGATAATTGGGAAAATGTAACAACCGCATGTCTTCGATGTAATGTACAAAAAGGTAATAAGACCCCAGAAGAAGCAAATATGCCCTTAAAACGAAAACCTTATCGCCCACTAAGCAATCTAAATTTCGAAGCAACAAGACAAATAGACTCTGGCAGACACAAAGAATGGAGTAAATATGTAATTGGTTTAGCTGCTAAATATTAATGTTATTTAATTTTGATTCTCATTAAAATCTTCCATCAATCTTTTCTGTTCTTGTGCTAAGCAAGCATCAATAACTTCATCAAGTTGTCCTGACAGAATTGGCTCTAATGAAAAATTGGATCCCAATCTATGATCAGTAGTTCTATTATCTTTAAAATTATAAGTTCTGATTTTTTCGCTTCTATCTCCACTTCCAACCTGCATTAGCCTTTGTGACCTCTCTTTATCGTTAGCTTCTTTCAATTGAATTTCATATAATTTAGCTCTTAGAATTTCCATGGCTCGCTCACGATTTTGTAGCTGAGATCTTTCTTGAGTACAAAATACTCTTATGCCTGTCGGCTTGTGAATAAGATCGATAGCAGTCTCTACCTTATTAACATTTTGACCTCCAGCACCACCTGATCTAGCTGTACCAATTTCTATCTCAGTTGGATCAATCTTAACTTCTACTGGATCAGCCTCAGGCATAACTGCAACTGTAGCAGTAGAGGTATGAACTCTACCTTGAGATTCAGTAGCTGGCACTCTTTGAACTCTATGAACACCTGCCTCAAATTTTAATTGGCTATAAACAGAATCTCCTTTTACAGAAATAACTAATTCTTTAAATCCTCCCATATCGGATTCAGAAGCGCTGATAGGTTTTACTGACCACCCAATTTTTTGTCCATATCTTTCATACATTCTTGCTAGATCACCAGCCCAAATACAAGCTTCATTTCCTCCTGCTCCAGCTCTAATTTCCAACATCACACTTCTATCATCTCGGGGATCCTTAGGTAATAAAGCAATTGTTAGTTTTTGAATCAGTTTATTCTTGAGATCTTCTAGACTACATAATTCTTCATTAATCAAAGATTCCATGTCTTTATCATTTCTATTATCTCTGAGTAATTGTTTTGAATCGTTAATTTCTTTATCAGTATCAAGCAATTGATTAAAATCTATTACTAATGGCTCCAACTTGGCTCTTTCTCTGGCTATTGACTCTAGTTTTTTAGGATTATTTGCGATGTCAGGATCAGCAAGCTGCATTTCTAAATTTACAAAACTTTCTGAAGCATTTTTCAACCTTGCAATTAATGTTGTATATTCCAATTAAAATTTGCTTAATTTATGATTCGTAAATTTCTATTTATCTGATTCTTTGGATACTTTTATTTCTTTTGAAGTAGCAGAATCAGCCGACCCCATTCCGTATTTCTTCATAAATCTATCAACCCTACCTTCTGTATCTAGAATCTTCTGGGTTCCAGTGAAGAAAGGATGATTACCACTCCACACATCAACATGTAGCTCGGGTTTAGTTGAACCTGTTGTCATAACGACTTCTCCATTACAAATAACCTTTGCATCTGGATACCATTTAGGATGAATTTCTGATTTAGGCATAATAAAAATTTCTTAACGTTTAGAGAATTGAGGAGCTTTTCTAGCTTTTTTAAGACCATATTTTCTTCTTTCTTTTGCTCTTGGATCTCTACTAAGATGACCTTCTGTTTTTAAAGGCTTCCTATTGTCAGGAGATAAGCTGCAAAGGGCTCTAGCTGCACCTTGCTTTATTGCATCTGCCTGACCTGTTAAACCACCCCCAAAGACGTTTACAAAGATATCGTAAGAGTTCTCAAGACCTAAAGTTAGCAAAGGTGATTTGACTGCATTTAAGTGTGACGGGTTGAAGTTTAAGTAGTCATCGCCAGAACGACCGTTTATTTTAATTTGGCCATTTCCTGGAATCAAACGAACTCTCGCCACAGAAGTTTTTCTTCTTCCGGTACCCCAGTAAACTGCCTTGTTTTTTATTTGACTATTCATATTTATAACTTAGCTTCCTAATAATACAGGATTTTGTGCAGCATGAGGATGATCTGATCCTTTATATACTTTTAATTTCTTGAATTGCTTTCTACCTAATGAATTATGAGGAAGCATTCCTTTAACCGCTTGCTCAATTATTCTCTCAGGAATTCTTTCCTGGAGAGCCTCAAATTTTTCTACTTTCATTCCACCTGGTCTACCAGAGTGTCTTCTATATAATTTCTGAAATGCTTTTTTACCTGAGACTTCTACTTTTTCAGCATTTACTACAATAACAAAATCACCAGTATCCAAATGAGGGGTAAACGTTGGCTTATTTTTCCCTCGCAATACAGAAGCTATTTCAGTAGCAATACGCCCAAGTGTCTGATCTTTAGCATCAACTA
Source organism: Prochlorococcus sp. AG-670-N10 (assembly GCA_003209065.1). Classification (GTDB taxonomy): domain Bacteria; phylum Cyanobacteriota; class Cyanobacteriia; order PCC-6307; family Cyanobiaceae; genus Prochlorococcus_A. The sequence goes on along the minus strand of QCSX01000013.1, from coordinate 13,188 downwards.
AAAACCAATTCCTTTCGATTGTTTCAGTAGAGGGTGTAATTGTTTTATTCATTTATATAATTTATCAGAATAAATTTAAATTAGTCCTAAATTCTACATTATTGAAGGAGGATTAAACAATAATTTCAGATTATCTAAACATATTATTTGAGTATATAAATCATCCAAGCTAGGAATAACCTTTAATTACAAATTTAGGGAAAAGATCATTTTTGTTAATCTTTTTAAAAATAGTTTCTTCATATACTGAGTTAACAAAACATAAGCCATTAGCTGGTGCTGATTCACGAACATCATATTTCTTTTTAAACTTCCATCTATCTTTAAAAATTTGAGGTGTTATTTTCTTTTCTCCTACTAAAACAAGTTGACCAACTATTGAACGGACCATTCCATAGAGAAAACCTTTGGCTTTTATATCTATTAATATCAAATCCTCAGTCCTTTCTAGTTCTATGGACGTTATTGTTGTCACAGAGGTTGACCTATTACTCCCACTCTTTTGAAAAGCAAAAAAATCATGTTCTCCAAGCATTCCCTCTAGAGCTTTTGACATTGAAAACTCATCAAGAGATTTTTGGTATCTATGCCATGACCACTTATTTAAAAACAAATTTGGGATCTTACTATTATTAATTACGTATCGATAATGTCTATAAACTGCAGAATAACAAGCATGCCATGTATTTTTCACTTCTACTGATTCTAAGATTCTAATTGTCTGAGGTAATTTACTATTTAAAACATCTGCATACCGTTCACTTGGAATTACAAACTCAATATCAAAATGAATTACCTGACCCGAAGCATGAACTCCAGCATCAGTTCTGCCAGCAGCAAATGTTTTTATTCTTTGATTAGATACTTTGAAAAGAGCATTTTCTATAGTCTCTTGAATACTTATTGCGTTTTTTTGTCTTTGCCAACCAGAAAAAAAGGATCCATCATATTGGATTATTAAAGCTACTCTTTTCAAAAGTTATATTATTAATTCAAATATTTAGTTTTTATCTTACACAAGTTCAATAATAGCCATTTGAGCATTATCACCTCTTCTTGCAACAGTTCGAACTATTCGTGTATAACCGCCATCTCTATCACCATATCTTTCTTGAGCTTTTTCGAATAATGAATGAACTAACTTTTTATCATAAATATATCCAATAGCTCTTCTTCTGGCAGATAAAGTCCCTTCTTTTGCTAAGGAGATCATTCTTTCAGTTTCATTTCTTAAAGCCTTGGCTCTAGCTTTCGTAGTAGTTACTCTACCTTCTCTAATAAGTTGTGTAGTTAAGCCTCGAAGAAGAGCTTTCCTTTGATCCGCTGGTTTGCTTAAAAGAGGAATTCTAAGTTGATGTCTCATAATCTCAAAAGTTTGTTAAACAGATGTCCTGCTTTGTGGAATAGAAATACCTATGCGTTCAAGAGCTTCAATAACCTCATCAGCAGATTTTGAGCCAAAGTTCTTAATTTCTAAAAGATCTTCATAACTAAATCCCATTAAATCTGAAACAGAATTAACTTGAGCCCTTTTTAAACAATTATAAGCTCTAACAGACAAGTTTAATTCTTCTAATGGAATTTGAGCTTCAGGAGATGGTTCTGGCTCTTCAGGTATTTCTTCAACCATTGTAACAGTCGCTAGTGGCTGAAAAAGTTCAATTAACTGATTTGCAGCTTCTGCGATTGCATCATCAGGGCTAGTTGAGCCGTCCGTTACAACTTCCATTGTTAATCTTTCTCTACCAGTTGTTCCCTCTGCTACAGCAGTTTCATCTATTGAAAAATTAACTCTCTTTACAGGCATAAAAACAGCATCAATTTGAAGCAAGTCAATAGATGTAGTTTCTTGGTTTCTACGATCTACAGGTCTATAACCCACACCTCTTTCTACATGTATTTCAAGCTCTAGATTATGTCCTTCTTGAATAGTTGCAATAGGCTTATCACCGTCAACAACTTCAACTTGTGAGGAAAATTGAATGTCATTTGCCTTTACTTCCATTGGACCATTTACAACTAATCTTCCAATTTCAACTTCTGGATTCGAACTATTAATAGAAAGTTGCTTACAATTTAAAAGAATATCTAGGACATCTTCTCTAACACCTGGGATGGTGGCATATTCATGATTAATTCCTGCAATTCTCACAGCAGTAACAGCACTTCCTTCAAGTCCTCCCATAAGAACTCTTCTTAAAGAGTTGCCGAGGGTGGTAGCTTGTCCTCTTTCTAAGGGGCCAATTAGAAATGTTCCTGTTTGGGAACGATCATTTGCTGTTTGATGATCGATTCTGTCAATCTGGTATTGCAACACGGAAAAAAATTTTGAAAGTTTGGTTTGGGGGTATGGAAATGGTTAAGTTCTAAACGCGTCTACGTTTAGGTCTTCTACATCCATTATGAGGTAATGGAGTTACATCTCTTATTAGAGTTATTTCTAAACCGGCAACTTGTAAAGCTCTTATGGCGGTTTCCCTACCTGAGCCAGGGCCTCTAACTAATACTTCTATTTGTCTCATCCCTTGGTCAAGAGCTCTTTTTGCTGCTGCTTCGGCAGCTGTTTGAGCAGCGAATGGCGTACCTTTTCTGGCGCCTTTAAATCCACTTGCACCTGCAGAAGACCAAGAAATTACATGTCCTGAAGTATCACTAATAGATACAATAGTGTTATTGAAGGTACTTTGAATATGTACCACACCATTTGGTATATTTTTCTTGGATTTCTTTGATCCTGTTTTTTTTACTGGAGCTGCCATAACAGTTTAGATAATTAAGTTAAGTTTCTTTTAAAATTTATTAATTATTTTTTTCTTCCTGCAACTGTTTTTCTTGAACCTCGTCTCGTTCTAGCATTAGTTCTTGTTCTCTGACCTCTAACAGGTAGGCTCATTCTATGTCTCCTGCCTCGAACACAACCAATATCTTGCAAGCGTTTTAAAGCCATTCCCTCTTGCCTACGTAAATCTCCCTCAACGGTAAAATCTTCTGCAGCAACTCTCAATTTTTGAACATCGCTATCTGATAAATCTTTTACACGAGTGTCAGGATTAACTCCTGTATTCGATAGGATTATTTTTGATCTAGTCAGACCAATTCCATAGATGTATGTGAGTGCAATCTCAACTCGTTTTTCACGAGGTATGTCAATTCCTGCAATCCTGGCCACTTGTTTTGAATTAGTAAAAGGTTTTTAAATAAATGTCATCAAAGATTAACCTTGACGTTGTTTGTGTCTAGGGCTCGCGGTGCAAATAACCATGACCCTGCCATGTCTACGAATAACACGACACTTGTCACACATTTTTTTAACTGAGGCTCTAACCTTCATAAGGTTTTCTCATTAAATCATTAATTTATTATTCTACATCATCATCAAGCCATTTTTTGTTTTATATCAGTAGAAATTGTTTTAAAATCACCATCTGCATTTATATACTCCAATAAAGAAAGATTTTTATAATGTTCAATTAATGGTTCTGTAGTCTGTTTATAAATTTTTAATCTTGTTTTAATAGTTTCTTCATTATCATCTTTTCTACCTCGCATAAGTAAACGCTTTATTAAAACTTCGTCTGGGATATCTAAATAAAAGACTATTTCTAAAGGTTGATTTATATTCCTCAAGACCTCATTTAAAGAATTAACTTGAGATAAGTTTCTAGGATAGCCATCCAAAATCCAACCGTTATTATCTTTAGCTAGAATTTTTTTTACAATTTCTAAAACCAGTTCATCACTTACAAGTTCACCTTTATTCATAATATCTTTTACTTGTTTTCCCAAATAAGTATCCAAATCAATCTCTTTTCTTAATAATTCTCCAGTCGATAAATGTAAATAAGAAGTAGCCTCACTTAATAAGGCGGCTTGAGTGCCTTTCCCTGCTCCAGGTGGTCCTAAAAAGAGTAAATGTTTTTTCATTAAGTATTAACTAGTCCCTCATACCTCTGAGAAATAACATAAGTTTGAATTTGTTTGGCAGTATCAATAGCAACTCCAACTAGAATCAATAAGGAAGTTGCCCCTAAACCTTGAAAAGTTTGCACATTTGTTGCTCGTTCTACGGCTGCAGGAATTATAGCTACTGAACCTAAAAATAATCCTCCTAACAATGTCAACCTATTTTGAATCCCTGATAAGTAATTTGCTGTTTTAGTACCAGGTCTCACTCCAGGAATAGCAACTCCCCCCTTCTTTAAATTAGATGCTACATCTACTGGATTAATGGTAAGAGATGCATAAAAATATGAAAAACCTAAAATCAAAGCAAAAAAGGTTAAGGCATAAGGCCATGGATTAGAAGAGCCAGGATTCAAACTGCTAGCTAGTTTGATCAAAATTGGATTGCCTGTGACGTTTGCGACTGTTATTGGCAAAAAAATCAAGGCAGATGCAAAGATTATTGGCATAACTCCTCCAGCATTCAATTTTAATGGTAGATAACTTTGCCTTGTTGGAAGTAGTGAGGCATTTCCTATTTGTCTTTTAGCACTGACAATTGGGATTCGTCTTGCTCCTTCTTGAACAAAAATTATTCCAACAATTGTTAGTAAGAAAACTCCAAGTAAGACGACTATGCCCAAAACATCACCCCTATCACCAGTTTGTGCTTTCTCAATAGTTGAACTTAAAGCTTTAGGCAATGTTGCAACAATATTTAAGAAGATCACCAGTGAAGCTCCTTGCCCTATCCCTTTTTCCGTAATAATTTCGCTAAACCACATTACTATCATTGAGCCAGTCACTAAAGCAATTGATGTTTGCAAAACAAACGCAGTTTCACTTATGCCCTCAATTGCATACTGCCTGAGAATTAAAGAAAATATAATACTTTGCAAAAATCCCCATCCCAAAGAGACATATCTTGTTATCTGAGCGATTTTTCTTCTACCTGCTTCCCCCTCATTTTTCTGTAAATCTTCAAGAACAGGTAATGAAGCAGTAAGGAGTTGAATGATAATTGAAGCATTAATAAATGGTAAAATACCAAGTGCAAATATTCCTAAGGTTGAAATTCCTCCTCCAGTAAAAATATCTAAAAAACCTATTAATTGCCCACCTTGATCTATGAAACTTTTGAAAGCAACTCTATCTATCCCGGGCACTGGGATATAAATACCTAGTCGAACTAAAAGTAAGAGACCTAAAGTTGTTAAAACTCGATTCCTTAACTCTTTATTTAAAAATAATTGCGAGATTATTTCTGAACCACTAGGATTTCGACTTTTGTTAGCTAACATTGGAAAGTGAAATTAAATTATGAAATAAATTTATTTATTATTAAGAACTTCGCAAGATCCGCCTGCAGCTTCTATTTTCTTTTGAGCAACTTTAGTGAATGCTTGAGCTTGAACTTTTAATTTTGCTTTAACCTCTCCATTACCTAAAATTTTAAGAGGAAATTTTGGCTTAAATAACAACTTTTTTTTCACAAGTGAATCTATATTGACTATTTCATTATCATTAAATCCACTTAATTTGCTTAAATTCACTATTGAAAAGTTTTTTTGATTAATAATTTCAAAGTGCTTTAATTTTGGAACCCTTCTGTAAAGAGGCATTTGGCCACCCTCAAATCCAGGACGTGTAGGTCTACCAGATCGCGATTTCTGTCCTCTCATACCAAAACCACAAGAAGCGCCCTGCCCAGCTGCGATACCCCTCCCTTTTCTCAATTTTTTCTTTCTAGAACCAAAATTTGATTTTAGTGTATTTAATGTTGAAGTCATAATTTCAAGAATAAAGCTGTTCAAGAGAAATGCCTCTCTCCCTAGAGGCAGATTTGTGGGTTCTTAATTGTGATAGAGCAACCATTGCAGCTCTAGCATTATTTAAGGGAGTCTTACTACCCAATCTTTTAGCTAAAACATTTTTTATGCCTGCTAATTCTAAGACTGTCCTTATTGACCCTCCCGCAATTACACCAGTACCTGGAGCTGCAGGCCTGATAAGTACATTAGCTGCCCCATCTCTCCCTTTAGATAATGTAGGTATTGAATTATTTGGAGTTAAAGGGACTCTAACAAGATGTTTCTTACCATCTGAGACTCCTTTTCTAACTGCTCCAATAACATCTCCCGCCTTGCCGACTCCTACTCCTACTTGCCCTTTCTCATTGCCGACAACAACAATAGCCCTAAAACTCATTTTTTTTCCACCTTTTACAGTTTTAGATACCCTTCTAATTTGAACAACTCTTTCTTGCCACTCAGAATCTCTTTCATTTTTAGAGTCACCTCTTCGATTTCTTTTTCGATCATTATTACGATTACCTTTCCTCTGCTCATTAGGCATTGCTGATGGAATATTATCAGTCTTTGACTGATTTTCTTTTTTTGTTGGAGTGTCTGTCATGATAAAAATAAATATTTAGAAATTTAAACCTGCATCACGGGCCGCATCAGCTAGAGCTTTAACTCTCCCATGGTATAAATTCCCTCCTCGATCAAATATAACTTGTTTAATACCTTTCTTTATAGCTCGTTTGGCTAATAGTTTGCCAACAATTGAAGAAGAACTGCAGTTAGAAGAAAGTTTATCTGAATTTTCCTTAAGTTCTTTATCTACAGTTGATGCTGAACATATTGTTTGTTGTGCATCGTCGTCAATAACTTGAGCATAAATATGATTATTAGATCGGAAAACAGCTAATCTTGGGCGTGACTTATTACCGATTAAGTACCTTCTTAATCTTTTATGACGCTTTTGAGTTTGAAGTTTCCTTGAAATTTTAGCCATGATTTTTAAAGCAATTATTTTTTGCCGGATTTACCAGCTTTTCTGATGATTCTCTCACCTTGGTACTTAATACCTTTTCCTTTATAAGGTTCTGGAGGTCTGATTGATCTGATTTTTGCTGCTTCGTTTCCAACAATTTCTTTATCAATTCCAGATACAGTTACATTTGTATTACTTTCAACCTTGTATGTTATACCATCAGGGGGGGTCATTTCTACTGGATGACTATATCCAGCACTTACTACTAAAGTTTTTCCTTTAACTTGAGCTCTAGATCCTACACCCACTATCTCTAATTTCTTTGAATAGCCATCAGTTACTCCCTGCACCATATTTGAAATTAATGTTCTACAAAGGCCATGCCTTTCCCTTGAATATCTTTTTGTAGTTGATGGCATAACAACAATCTGATTTTCTTTCTGAACAAAATTCACACCTTCAGGCATAAGTCTTTTTAGTTCACCTTTTGGACCCTTTACAGTAATAATTAATCCATTTATATCAACAGATACCTTATCTGGTATTTGTACTGGAGATTTTCCTATTCTTGACATAATTAATTCTCCCTAATAAACATAACAAAGAACTTCGCCACCGATGCCTTGTTTTCTTGCATCACGGTCACTCATTACACCCTTTGAGGTTGATACTATAGCAACTCCAAGCCCCCCAAGAACTTTTGGTAACCCCTTTGTATTTTTATAAACTCTCAATCCAGGCTTACTAACTCTTTGCATTGATCTGATAGTAGGAAATCTATTTTTCCCACTATATTTAAGTCCTAGAACTATTTTTGACTCGTAGCCTTCTCCTTCCTCATTAATCTCCGCTATGAATCCTTCTTTTTGGAGAACTTTAGCAATACTAAGAATCATTCTAGAAGCTGGAATTGAAGTTGATGTATGCTTTTTTTGACTCGCATTTCTTATACGAGTAAGCATATCTGAAATAGGATCGTGATTTGACATGTTTATAAAGTTAATTACTAAAAGGCATTCCTAGCTCCTTCAGGAGAGCTTTACCCTCTTGATCATTTGAAGCACTAGTGACAATTGTTATATCCATTCCTCTAATGGAATCAATCTTATCAAATGAGATTTCAGGAAATATTAATTGTTCTTTAACACCTAAAGTATAATTTCCCCTTCCATCAAAGCTTTTAGGATTTACGCCTCTGAAGTCTCTTATTCTTGGTAATGCTAAATTTATAAATCTTTCTAAAAAAGAATACATTCTATTTCCCCTTAAGGTAACAGTGCAACCAATTGCCATACCCTCCCTTATTTTAAAGCCTGCAATTGCTTTTTTAGATCTTGTAACTAAAGCTTTTTGTCCAGTAATAGTTGCCATTTCATTTAAGGAGGCTTCTAAAGCCTTTGAATTCGAAGCTGCTTCTCCAAGCCCTCTATTAACGTTAACTTTAATAACCTTGGGTACTTGATGAATATTTTTAAGACCAAGATCTTTTAAAAGTTTTGGTCTGATTGCTTCTTTGTAGCGAGTTTTAAGAGTCATGATTTTGGAAATTAATTCTGGTCTTTGTCAGAATTGTGTAATAAGAAAATTGAAATCTCGTTTTGGATGAAAAATTTAATCAATTAGTTCACCAGTTTTTTTTAATCTTCTTTTTTTAACTCCCTCTTTATCAATAAAAAATTCTATTTTACTTACTAGATTTTTATCTTTAGAAAAAAACATGACATTAGAAGCATGCAATGAAGCCTCTTCTGTCAATATCCTGCCACTTTCTCCTTCTTGAGTAGGTTTAACATGCTTTGTTCTAAGATTGATTCCCTTAACTACAACTCTATTTTCTAGAGGAATAGTTTTTAAAACTTCACCAGTCTTTCCCTTTTCTTTTCCATTAATAACTTTTACTAAGTCTCCTGTTTTAATTCTCATTTTTATTCGTTTGTAATTTTTCTTTTGTTTAAGTGAATCCAACATTTAAATAACCTCCGGAGCTAAAGAAACAATCTTTGTAAAATTCTTATCGCGTAATTCCCTGGCTACAGGACCAAAGACTCTAGTACCTTTTGGATTTTTATCTTCATTAATCAGAACAGCTGCATTATCATCAAAGCGTATTGAGTTGCCTGTATTTCTTCTTAAAGTATGTCTTGTTCTAACAATAACTGCTTTGACTACATCTGATTTTTTAACTCCCATATTTGGCAATGCATCTTTTACTGATGCAACTACTACATCTCCTACATGTGCATATCTTCTATTTGAACCTAGAACCCTTATACATTGAAGTCTTTTGGCTCCGCTGTTATCAGCAACAGTTAAATAAGTTTCCTGTTGAATCATTTTTTATCCTCCTTATGCTTTATTGTTTTGCTTAGAATTTCTTCTATTGCCCATCTTTTATGAGCACTTAACGGTCTGGTTTCCTTAATTTTAACTCGATCTCCTAGAACGCAGGTATTTTCAGGATCATGTGCTTTGTAGCGAGTGGTTTTACTTACAATTTTTTTATAAGTTGGATGTGGGTATCTATTGATAACGGCAACAACAACTGTTTTGTCCATTTTGTCGCTTACAACAGTACCAATTCTTTCTTTAAGTGCCATAGTACTAATTATTCAGAGTTTTTTTGAGAAGTGGATTGACTTTTACTAAGAGTAAGTAATTGTGCAACTTGTTTCTTGATGATTTTAAATTGATGAGTTTCATTAAGCTGTCTTGTCGCTTGTTTAAACCTCAATTCAAAGAGATCCTTACGTAATTGTTCAATTTTTTCATTAATTTCAGATAAATTTAACTTTTTAAATTCTTTTATGGATTCTGAGTTTTTCATTTTTTAACCTCCTCAATTGATTCTTTCTCAATCTTCTCTACTGGTAATGGATCACTAATTATATTTTTATCACTTGAAATAAATTTTGTTTTAACAGGTAATTTGTATTGAGCTAAGCGCATAGCTTCTTTAGCAATTTCTTCTGTAATCTCTTCACCACCCATTTCAAATAATATTCTTCCAGGTTTTACAACTGCAACCCAAAACTCAGGATTACCTTTTCCTGAACCCATCCTTGTTTCAGCAGGTCTCATAGTCACTGGTTTATCTGGGAAAATACGAATCCATATTTTGCCTCCACGTTTCACATACCTTGTCATTGCTCTTCTACTTGCTTCAATTTGACGAGCAGTTACCCAACCACAATCTTGAGCTTGGAGTGCAAACTGACCAAAAGAAATAGTATTACCCTTTGAGGCAATTCCTTTCATTCTCCCTCTATGTTGTTTTCGGAATTTAGTTCGTTTTGGACTAAGCATTTTTATACCTCCTATAAGTTCTCATTTGATGAACGATCCTCAAATTGCTGAGGTTTGCGACTAACTTTCCTTCTAGGAATGGCCCCAACAGGAATAGTTTGTTCTTCTTTAGGAAGTACCTCGCCTTTAAAAACCCAAACTTTAATACCCAAAACACCATAAGTTGTATTTGCTTCACGTAGTGCATAATCAACCTCAGCTCTCATAGTATGGAGAGGAACCCTCCCTTCCCTAGTCCATTCTGACCTGGCTATTTCAGCCCCATTAAGTCTTCCTCCAACTTGTATTTTTAATCCTAAAACTCCAGCTCTTTGAGCTCTTTGCAATGCCATCCGTATGGTTCTTCTAAAAGCAACTCTTTTTTCTAGTTGTTGTGCTATGTATTCAGCGAGTAAATATGCATCAGCATCAACTCTCTCTACTTCAACTACATTAATTCTGACTTGTCTTGTTCTATCTCCAATAGTTTTTTGTATACCTGATCTCAACTCTTCAATACCACTACCTTGCCTTCCAACAATGACTCCTGGTCTTGCTGTTTTCAATTCGAGTTCTAACTGATCGGCTTTTCTGGCAATCAAAACATCACTAATTCCAGCTGAACTATATTTCTTTTGAATAAAATTACGAATTTTATAATCTTCTTGGAGAAGAATTGGATAAGTTTTAGAAGTAGCGAACCATTTTGAACGATGTTCTTGGGTAATACCTAACCTGAGCCCCGTTGGATTAATTTTATTTCCCATTAGTTTTGTTCCTCTGTATTAGTTTGATTTGGAGCAGATTTAACAGAAATACTAATATGGCAAGTCTGTTTTTTGATAGAGAAAGCTCTGCCTTGTGCTCTTGGTCTAAACCTTTTCATCACCGGTCCGTTATCAGCTGAAGCTGAAGATATTACTAAGGATGAGGGTTCCATACCTAAGTTATGTTCTGCATTTGCTACTGCAGATCTTAAAACTTTAGTAATAGGATCGGTAGATCTATATGGCATAAACTCCAACATAATAAGTGCATCTCTATAAGATTTACCTCTAATTTGATCAAGAACTCTTCTTACTTTTGATGCAGACCCACGAATATACTTACCGTGAGCAATAGCTGATTTTGTCATGTCTGGTGTTTTTATCATTTATCTTGCCCCCTTCTTGTCTCTTAAGTGGCCACGATATGTTCTTGTGGGAGCAAATTCACCAAGTTTATGGCCAATCATTTGTTCAGTTATAAATACCGGTATATGCGCTTTACCATTATGCACAGCGATAGTATGACCAATCATTACAGGAAGGATAGTTGAAGCTCTAGACCATGTTTTGATGACTGATTTATCATTATCAGTATTTTGTTTTTCAACCTTGTTAAGCAAACTATCTGCTATAAAAGGTCCTTTTTTTAATGAACGTCCCATGATTTATAAAATAGAAATTGAAATAGTAGTAATCAAGAATCTCTTCCTCCTCTACTTCTCTTAGAAATACGACGACGTTTTCGAACAACTAGTTTGTTACTTGGCTTGTTCTTCTTACGTGTCTTTAGTCCAAGCGCTGCCTTACCCCAGGGAGTTACTGGACCAGCTCGGCCAATCGGAGCTTTTCCCTCTCCCCCTCCATGTGGATGATCGCATGGGTTCATAACACTACCTCTTACTTGAGGTCTTCTACCTAGCCATCTTCTTCTGCCTGCTTTTCCTAAGCTAGTATTCCGTATTTCCGAATTACCCACTTCACCTAAAGTTGCATAACATTCCTTACGTACAAGTCGTACTTCTGTGGAAGGTAGTTTCAAGGCTACATAATCTCCTTCTTTAGCCATTAATTGTGCGCTTGCACCGGCAGATCTGACCATTTGGGCACCTCTGCCAGCATAAAGTTCTACACAATGAACACTCGACCCTAATGGCATAACAGATAAGGGCATTGCATTACCTTCTTCGATTGGAACCCCTTCACCTGAAATTACATTCTGACCAACTTTTACGCCTGCAGGGGCGATAATATATCTTTTTTCTCCATCTTCATAGAATAAAAGTGCCAGCCTAGCATTTCTATGAGGATCATAATGAATAGCTGCAACCTTGGCATTAATATTTCTCTTGTCTCTTCTGAAATCTACTAATCTATATTGCCTTTTATGTCCTCCTCCTCTATGACGACAGGTTATAACTCCTCTATTGTTTCTACCTTTATTTCTATGCTTAGAAACTATTAATGATCTTTCAGGTTTTGAACCTGTAATCTCACTAAAGTCAGTAACGACTCTTTGTCTAGTTCCAGGTGTATAGGGTTTGAATTTACGTATAGCCATAATGAATTCTCCTTAAGATTCTGGGAATAGTTGAATTTTGTCTCCTTCCGCAAGACGTACAATTGCCTTTTTGACTTGAGAACGTTTCCCGGAGAATTTACCGACTCTTCTTGTTCTCCTAGGAGGATTCATAGTATTTACTCCTATAACTTTAACATTAAACAAGGACTCAATTGCTGCCTTGATTTGAGGCTTTGCTGCTCTGTGATCCACCTCAAAAGTATATTGGTTGAGGTCTAGTGCATTCGTCGCTTTTTCTGTAATTACAGGTTTACGAATTACGTCAGCCAAACGAGAGTCAAATATACTCATGACGCATAAACCTCCTGAATTTTATTGATTGCTGATTGACCTATGACTAATTTATTAGCGTTTAGAATATCAAAAACATTTAACTGATCAGCAGCAATTAATTTAACCTTTTCAATATTATTGATAGATTTTTTGATAACATCAGAGGGCTCATCAAGGATAACCAAGACCTTTTCTGTCTTTTCTATTCCTAATCGAGAAAGACCATTTATAATCTCACTAGTTTTTGGTTGATCTAATGTACAACCAAAATCTTCTACAGCTTTGATATCATCTATTCTAGAAACTAATGCTGTCCTCAGTGCTAGTCTCCTTTCTTTTCGGTTCATATCAAGGTTATACGAACGTGGTTTAGGGCCAAAAATAACTCCTCCTCCTGGTCTTAATGGGGTTCTAATTGATCCTTGACGAGCTCTACCTGTACCTTTTTGCTTATATGGTTTCCTACCACCTCCACGAACTTCAGACCTTGTCAAAGTAGATGCATTGCCTTGTCTTTTGTTAGCTAATTGCCTAAGCACAGCTCTATGGAGTAAATCAGCTGAAGAA
>QCSX01000012.1 GCA_003209065.1 Prochlorococcus sp. AG-670-N10 | reverse complement strand
TGCCCTTTTCATGATGATAGTAAGCCATCTATGACAGTTTCTCCTGCAAAACAATTTTATTATTGTTTCTCTTGTGGAGCTGGAGGTAATTCTATTAAATTTTTGATGGAGTTTACACGTAATAACTTTACAGATGTTGTTCTTTCACTTGCAAAAAAGAATGATATTAATGTAATAAATGTTGATGGGCCTCAGCAAGAAATATATAAAAAACAATTATCTAGGAGAGAGGAACTATATAAGATTCTTCTCGTAACAAAGGAATGGTTTAAGTCTCAATTAAATAATTCCTTGGGTAAGGAAGCACATAATTATTTAACTTCACAACGAAATTTAAATATTAAAAATATTAATGATTTTGAATTAGGTTATGCTCCTAATTCATGGAATGATTTATTCAATTACCTTTCAAAAGTTGAGAAATTTCCTTTAAAGTTAATTTTAAGTGCAGGTCTTGTTATCTCAAAGGATAATACTGATAAGGTTTACGATCGATTTAGAAATAGATTGATAGTTCCTATTTTTGATATGCAAGGTCGTGTAGTTGCTTTTGGAGGTAGATCTCTTGATGGTCAGGAACCTAAATATTTAAATTCTCCCGAAACTGAAGTTTTTGAGAAAGGTAAAATGTTATTTGCTTTTGATAAAGCATCTAGCAATATTAGAAAACAAGACAAGGCAGTCGTAGTGGAAGGTTATTTCGATGTTATTTCACTTCATTCAAAAGGGATTACTAATTCTGTCGCTTCTCTTGGGACGGCATTAAACAAATATCAGATTTCACAACTTTGTAGATGTACTGATAGTAAAAATATAATAATTAACTTTGATTCTGATAATGCAGGAAGATTAGCTACAAAAAGGGTTATAAACGAAGTTGAAAGTTTATCTCTTCACGATCAAATAAACTTAAAAATCCTTCAAATAAAATCATTTAAAGACCCTGACGAGTACCTTAAAGGAAATACACCAGAAGATTATTTTAATTTAATAGATAATGCATCCTTCTGGATTGATTGGGAGATTGATCAGATTTTTGATAATAAAGACTTATCTAAATCTGATATTTTTCAGAACGTTATTTCCTCGTTAGTTAAGTTATTAAGCAAATTTCCTCAATCTGCTACAAGAACTCACTATTTACAAAAAGTCTCTGAAAGATTAAGTATGGGTCAAGCGAGATTAGCTATTAAATTTGAAGAAGACTTAAGAAAACAAGTTAAAGGGTTTCGTTGGCATGGCAGATCAAAAAAATTTGAACAGCCAAGTGAAGTTAGTCAGCGTGAAAAAAATGAATCAGAGATTATTTATTACTATTTGCATTGTCCTGAACATAGACTTTTTATTCGTGAAGAATTACTTAAAAGAGAAATTAATATTTTCAATACTGAATACATTCGTCTTATTTGGGAATCTATTTCAACAATAGAAGTTAATAATTTAAGTACAAATTATTTGGATGATTTGAAAGATCCTAATAATAAACAATTAATTAATGAATTTATTTCAATTAACTTGATTTCACTATTGCCTGATCATTTAGCTCTTAATAATTTAGAAGTCTCAAATAAAATTAATACTTTTATTAATCCAGATGAATTATTTTTAACCACTTTAAAAAATTCTAAACATAATCTTCTGGGTACTTTGTCTCTTCTTGAAAGATATAAATCATTAAAAAGATGTAGACATCTTATTGAATCCTGGGGTTCTCAAAGACTTAAAACTTTGGAAAACTGTATTTCTATTTTAATCGATAATTCCTCCTTAGAACCATCAGATACTAATAAAGAGATTGAAGATGTATTCAAAGATTTAAATTCTGACGCTATAAAATTTCAAGAATTATATTATCTAGAAAGACAACATATCAATTTTCTTGATAAACAACGTTGTGGAAATTTTTCTTCTAACCAATAAATTTTTTAAGAATTTATAAACAATAACTTTTCAGTATCTCCTTTACTTTTCTTGGCTTGTCCTCCATAACATAAGCCTCTAACTCTTTTTCGTAATTTCCAGATAATTGTACTGACGAACTTAAAGCTTTTAATTTTCCTGAATGAATTTTATCTTCTATATTTTTTATTATCCCTGTGGGTTTATTGTTATTGCATGACTGGACTAAATGTGTCGTCTCATGCCTTAAAGCTCTTCTTATATAAAGATTTGTTTTGTGATTATCATAACGTTTGCCTTCTTTATATCCTCCTAATTTTTTAGCATTTTCAGTGCAAATAACTATTACTTTTTCTCTTCTTTTGTAAAAACCAACAAATTTTTTATCCATAGCACAAAGAGCTGTATTTTCTTCTATTGAATTATTTGATCTATTGATCAGCTCTATTATCTCTTTATCGATTTTGCTTAAAAATAATATAAATTCCATATTCCATTTTTATATCATTATATTTGGAATCTTTCTAATATCTGTTGTAGATCCAGAACTTAATAAATTTCTATTCATTGCCCATTCTGTTGGTTTTTTTGCTATTGCCCATGTAATTACTTCATTATTAAATTTTTTATTCAAGGAGTCAATTGTTTTCATAAGAAGGATTGATTTTTTTAATTCCTCTTGAGATTCGTAATTGATAATTGATTGCTGTAAATATTTGCAATTAGTTAAATCCTGCATTAAGACCCCAGCTTTTGATAATTTATATTCCGGAGTATAAATTTCTTTAGATAATGCAAGTACTGTTTTTAAAATAGTACTTGTATTATCTGTTGCATTTATAAATTTTTTATAAGCACTCTTTTGATAAGGATGATTTGAATAATGACTAGTTCTTACAAATACAGTAATGGTAGATGATTTTAAGCTTTGACTTCTCATTTTCTCGGAGGCTTTTATTGCATAAATTGCTAATGCTTGAGTTAAATCTTCTAATTTTGTGATTGGTTTTCCAAAGCTTCTACTTACTTGAATCTCTTTTTTGGGCTTCTTAATTATTTCTATCGGAAGACATTTATTACCTTTTAATTCCATTTGTAATCTTTTCCCTATGATCCCTAATTTCTTAATGATTTCATCTTCATTCATATCTCTGAATTCTTTTGCATTTTTAATCCCTTTGCTTTGTAACCAATTAGATGTTTGTTTACCAATACCCCATATTTTTTCTACACTAATTCTTCTTAAGTAATCATTATCATTATAGATCCTAGCTAAATCAAATATTCCTGCGGAAGAATCTATATTCTTAGCTAGATTATTAGCAATTTTTGCTCTTACTTTGTTTTCTGCTATGCCTATTGTTAAAGTTATTCCTAGATTTTGATATATTAAGCACCTTACTTTTCTTGCCCAAGGATTTAAATTCTTATCTTTAGGTCTAAGAATTGAAATAAAGGCTTCATCAATAGAATAAATCTCTATCTCTTCAGAATAGTCCTTTAATAAATTCATTAATCTCTTGCTCATATCACCATAGAGCGAGTAATTGGAACTTAGGACTGCAACTCCTAAGTTATTCAAACTTTCTTTGACCTTAAAATAAGGAATTCCCATTTTTATTTTCAAAGCACGAGCTTCGGGGCTTCTTGCGATAATACATCCGTCGTTATTAGATAAGATTACTACTGGTTTATTCCTTAAATTGGGGTTAATACTTTGTTCGCACGATGCGTAGAAATTATTGGCATCTATAAGAGCTATTGCTTCAGTACTTGAGCTTTTACTTTTCATAAGTAACTATGTATTGAATAGATTACAACCCCCCAAATTTGTATATCAACATGATTTCTAAAACTGAAGTCTGGATATTTATGATTTTCTGCTTTTAAATATAATTCATTATTTTTTATGGATAATCTTTTTATAGTAAATTCTCCATCTATCATCGCAATAATAATATTTCCTGGTTTAGCAGTTAGACTCTTATCTACTATTATTAAATCTTTATCTTTAATTCCTGAATTGATCATTGAGTCACCTTTGACTCTAAGAAAAAAAGTACTAAAAGGATTAGATATTAAATGCTCGTTCAAATCAATATTTTCCTCAGTATAGTCATCTGCAGGAGAGGGAAAACCCGCTGAGATCGAATCACTTAATAATGGAATCTTCATCTTTTTAAAAGTTAAATCAGAAGAATACGAAATCCTTGCAATAGTACATATATACTATATATTAAAAATTAAAATTGTGTTTGTTTTAAGAGGTTTATGTATTAATCTTAAATCTTCTGTTTATACGCGATGATAAGGCGAATTATTAGAAATAGAAACAGCTCTATAAATTTGTTCGATAAGAATTAATCTTGCAAGTTCATGAGGAAAAGTAAGAGGAGAGAGGCTTAATAGAAGATTTGATTTATCTTTAATATCTGAAGGGATTCCATCTGCGTCACCAATAAGAAAATTAATTTTTTTATTTTTAAAATTTAAAAGTAAGGAAGTTAGTTCAATTGAATTAAAGGATTGTCCTTCTTCAGTTAGGCAAATAATAATATTATTAACTCGAATATTATCAATATTAAAACTCTTAGTTTCATTAATAATAAGATCAGGCATTCTTTTTTTGTATTGATTAATTCCTTCTCTTATCCAATTTTTTTTTATTTTACCAATAGCATTTATTGATAATCTATTAGTTTGAAGCATAGAAAAAAAGAAAAATTTCTTTATTCATCAAGAAGATAATTAAATTCGTCATATAGTTCTTCCTCTGTAGATAGATTCTCTGGTGTATTAGTTTTTCTAGAATTTATATTATGAAAAACGTCCTCACTTTTTTTTAATAATTGATTTGCATCTGATATCTCATTTATATTATCGGAGTTATCAATTATAGAATAAAAAATTTTGGAAGGTTCTTCAACCTTGGAAGCATTGTGGGATTCTTGAGGTTTTTTAATTGGGTTATTTTTGCTAACTAAATTATTATTTTTAATAAAAGTATTGAGTTTACCTAAATTTTTTTTTGATAGGCCCATACTATTTAATAAAGATATAAGATGTACATTTAATTTAAACATATTATTTCTATTTTGGATGAATTTTAAGAACCATCATCAAAAAAAAAGATTTGGACAACATTGGTTGGTTAATAATCTGATATTAGAGAAAATCAAAGAAGTAGCTGAACTGGAAGAAAAAGATTTTATTCTAGAAATTGGTCCCGGAAGAGGAGCTTTAACATCGAAATTATTAGATTCGAAAATTAGTAGATTGCATGCTATCGAGTTAGATAAAGATTTAATTTACCTTTTAAATAATAAATTTAAAAATGATAAGAATTTTTCTCTTCAACAAGGAGATATTCTTTCAACAAATCTTGACTCAATAAATAAAAAAATCACAAAAGTTATCGCAAATATCCCATACAATATTACAGGTCCAATATTGGATATTTTTGTAGGAAGATTAGGAATAATTAGCAAGAATAATTACAATAAAATAATTTTCTTAATGCAAAAGGATGTTGTAGATAGGATCTTAGCTAAGGATGGAAGTACGAATGCAGGAGCTCTGAGTGTGCGAATGCAACTCATCTCTAACATAAAAAGAATATGTGATGTACCTCCATCTTCTTTTGACCCACCTCCAAAAGTGTTTTCTTCTCTGGTTGTTTTTGAACCATTGAGACCAGAGATGCGTTTAGATATTAAACTAGAGAAATATTTAGATAAACTTCTTAGGATTTCATTTAATTCAAGAAGAAAAATGATAAGAAATACACTTAATTCAATACTTTCATCAGATGAGATAGAGCAATTATCAGAATCATCTCAAATATCCTTTAATTCAAGACCTCAGGATATTTCAATTAATAAATGGATTAAGCTTGCAGAGGCTTGTATTAAAATAACAAACAAGAATCAGTAAAATGTCAAAATTATCTACAACTAAGATTTGCGTTAAATCACCTGCAAAGATAAACCTTCATCTTGAAATAATCGGAAAAAGAGAGGACGGATATCATGAATTAGCGATGATAATGCAGAATATTGATCTGTCTGATTATATAGAATTTGAGAATAATCAAATTGGCGAAATTAAGTTAAAGTCTGATAGCAAAGATCTAAGTTTAGATGAAGATAACTTAATAATAAAAGCGGCGAATTATATAAAGGTCCTATCAAAAAATAAAGAATTAGGGGCTAATATATTTTTAAAAAAGAATATTCCTATCGGTGCTGGTTTAGCTGGTGGTTCTAGTAATGCAGCTGCAACATTACTTGGACTTAATAAATTATGGGATTTGAACCTTGATTACAAAACTATTTTTTTACTATCGAAAAAACTAGGATCAGATGTACCCTTTTTTATAGAAGGAGGATGCCAATTTTGTTTCGGAAGGGGAGAAATTCTTGAGAAATACAGTTCTAATTTTGACTTTGGCGTAATTCTTTTAAAAAACCCAAATATTTCAATTTCAACTGTAGATACTTATAAAAAATATAGTAAAGAATTTTGTCCAAAACATTTTACTGAAACTGAGAAAACAAACAAAATCAGAAATGATTTAAGAGTAAACGGATTCAACGATTTCAAATTGTCAGAACAAAGGATAAATGTAAAAAATGATTTGCAGGTAATTGTTGAGAGAGAAAATAATTCTGTAAAGAAAGCATTATATCTACTTTCAAATTTGCAAAATTGTTTATCATTCTCAATGAGTGGATCTGGTCCAACATGTTTTGCTCTTTTTAAAGATATAAATATAGCTAGTGAAGTTTTTGAACAAAATCATAAAATATTTAATAATTATGGATTTGAAGCGTGGGTCTGTAAATTAATTAATAGCGGTATTACCTTTTTGTAAAAAATTTTTCTTATAGTAATGAATAATGAACAAACATCAATTAAGAAAGTAAATATTGAAACTCAAAATACCCCTGAAAAAGGTCCCCTAAGTTTTTTAACTGGGTCACTAACAAGTTTCCTCCTTTGTATATTTTCTTATTTTATAAGTAATAAAATTGCAATTTACTTTTCACTCCATAAACCATCTAACTCATCTGAAATTGTTCAAAGTATATCTTCTAGTATTAATACATTAATTATTGGATTGTCCTTCTTATTAACTTTTTCTTTTGCGTTTATAGGATTAGGTCTTTTTATTGTATTTATTCGAAGTTTTTTGATTAAAAAAAATTGAAATCCTAATATTATTAAATAATACGATGATTTTTTAATGTCTGTACATGACTTAGGCCTTTTAATACTTTTGCTTTCTCCAGGCATGATTTTGTCAATATTACTACTCATAACTTTTGCCGAAGGAGGCTAATTCAACCTTGATGGTATAAATTTATATATATGGTTAATTAGGAAATTAAACGTGGCTAGTACTTTATTATTTAATGCTTTGAAAGAAGCAATTGATGAAGAGATGGCAAATGATGTAAACGTTTGCATTATGGGAGAAGACGTAGGTCAATATGGTGGTTCTTATAAGGTCACTAAGGATCTATATGAAAAATATGGAGAATTAAGAGTTTTAGATACTCCAATTGCCGAAAATAGTTTTACTGGTATGGCTGTTGGTGCGGCTATGACAGGATTAAGACCGATAGTTGAAGGTATGAATATGGGATTTTTATTATTAGCCTTTAATCAAATTTCCAACAACATGGGTATGCTCAGGTATACAAGTGGTGGTAACTATAAAATACCCGCAGTTGTTCGCGGTCCTGGCGGTGTAGGTAGACAACTAGGTGCTGAACATAGTCAAAGATTAGAGGCTTACTTTCACGCTGTTCCTGGGATTAAGATTGTTGCTTGCAGCACTCCTACTAATGCAAAGGGATTAATGAAAGCTGCTATAAGGGACAATAACCCAGTTCTATTTTTTGAACATGTCCTTCTATATAATTTATCTGAGGAATTGCCTGATGGAGATTTTATATGTTCTTTAGATCAAGCTGATTTAGTCAAGGAGGGAAAAGATATTACTATATTAACTTATTCAAGAATGAGACATCATTGTTTAAAGGCTATTGAGGAATTAGATAAGAAAAATATTGACGTGGAATTAATTGATCTGATTAGTTTAAAACCTTTTGATATGAAAACAATTTCAAAATCAATCAAAAAAACTAATAATGTAATTATTGTTGAGGAATGTATGAAGACTGGAGGTATTGGAGCAGAATTAATTGCTTTGATTACCGAAGAGTGTTTTGATGATCTTGATACTAGACCTATAAGATTATCTAGTCAGGATATTCCTACTCCTTATAATGGAAATTTAGAAAATTTAACAATAATTCAACCACATCAAATAGTCGAAAAAGTTGAAGAAGTAATCAATGGGAGTATTTAAGAAGTGAAAAGAAGGCAAGGTTGGCTTTTTTTTATTATTTTTCTACTGACTTTCTCTATTTATTTATTAATAAATTTCCCACTACAATTAGGCCTTGATTTAAAAGGAGGTTCTCAACTAACTCTTCAATTGATTAAAGAAGAGGGGAAAGTTTCAAAAGAAGAATTAGATGCTGTCAATGCAGTTTTAGATAAACGTGTGAATAATTTAGGAGTAGCAGAGTCTAACTTACAAACATTAGGACGTGATCAATTAATTTTGGAGTTACCAGGGGAACAAAACCCTTTGTCTGCATCAAGGATATTAGGTAAAACTGCTTTATTAGAATTTAGAACTCAAAAAGAAAATACAAGTTCTCAATTAAAAAATCTACAATTGCAGAGATTTAAACTTAATGATTTAATTGAACAATTCAAAATTGGTGATAAACGAAACGAAGAGAAGTCTTTACTTCTTATGGACAATCTTACTAAAATTGAAAATGATATAAATTTTTCTTCTAATAATGAACAATTATTTGAGAGATTGGTCGAAACTAAAAAATATATAAGTAATGAAATTGCTAATCTATTCAATAAAACTGACTTATCAGGCAAGGATTTAATAAATGCAGGTAGAAGGCAAGAGCAAACTAATAATAATTGGGAGGTCTCATTATCCTTTAGTAATGATGGTGGTGAAAAATTTGCTGAAATTACAAAATCTATTGCAGGCACGGATAAACTCTTGTCTATTGTTCTTGATGGAGAATCTATTAGTGAAGCTAGTGTTGGTAGCCAATTCATAAATACTGGTATTACCGGGGGATCAGCAACGATAAGTGGAAATTTTTCAGCTGAAAACGCCAGAGAATTAGAAGTTCAACTTAAGGGTGGTTCTTTACCTTTACCTATTGAAATTGTTGAAACTAATACTATTGGTCCTTTACTTGGTTCAAAAAATATTGTTAAGAGTCTTTATGCTGCTATTTGTGGATTGATATTTGTTGGAATATTTATGATCTTTAACTATAGAATTCTAGGTTTTGTTTCTGTTATTTCCTTGATTTTTTATGGTTTTTTTAACTTAGCTCTTTATTCTTTAATACCAGTGACTTTAACTTTACCTGGAATTGCTGGATTAATTTTAAGTATTGGTATGGCTGTGGATGCAAATGTTTTAATTTTTGAGAGAATTAGAGAGGAACTTATAAATGGAAATACTCTTATAAGATCAATTGATAGTGGGTTTCAAAGAGCTAATTCGTCTATTATCGATGGACATATTACAACCTTTGTAAGTTGTTTTGTGTTGTTTTTATTAGGAACTAATTTTGTAAAGGGCTTTGCTGCAACTCTTGGTCTAGGAGTTGTTATAAGTTTATTTACCTCGTTAAATTGTTCCAAAACTATTTTAAGATTTTTAACTACTTATCAATCTTTAAGACAAAAAAATCTTTATTTAAGTAAATCTAATCCCCTCTAATTTTCATTTATTAATTATCTAGTTTATGACATCATTTAGTTTTAATTTAATTAAAAATAAAAATAAAATATTTGGATTTTCATCTTTTCTTATATTGTTAAGTTTAATAGGAATCTTATATTCAACTTTTAACACTTCATTCAAAAAACCTATTAATCTTGGAATGGACTTTATTGGTGGTAATGAATTAAGAATTGAGAGGAGTTGTAATGAAGAATGTGAAAATATTTCCCCTGATTTAGTTATTGATAAACTAAGAACTTTTTCAAATAATAAAAATCTTCTAAACAATATTAAATTACAAATTCAAAATAATAATAGTTTAATTTCTATTAGGACACCTTATTTAACTATTGAAGAATCAAATGATTTGATTTCTAATGTTGATAAAATTTTAGGTCCTTTAAATTATGACAGTAAAAACTCTAGAATAATAGGTCCAAAACTTGGCAAAAAACTTCTTACAAATTGTGCCACCTCCTTATTAGTTTCTTTATTTGCAATATCTTTATACATCTCTATTCGATTTGATAAGAAATATGCATTGTTTGCTTTATTAGCTTTATTCCATGATTTATTTATTGTTTTTGGAATTTTTTCTTGGTTAGGTGTCCTATTGTCTATTGAGGTAAATAGTTTGTTTGCCGTATCTTTATTAACTATTGCTGGCTATTCAGTAAATGATACAGTCGTAATTTTCGATAGGATTAGAGAAAATTTAAAGAAAGATTCAGATAACTATAATAAAATAATCCAAATTTCTGTTAATGAATCCTTTCGAAGAACATTTTTTACTAGTATTACAACATTAATACCTCTACTAACACTAATAATTTTTGGTTCATATTCGCTATTTTGGTTTTCAGTATCTTTGACCCTAGGAATTTTAATAGGTAGTTATTCAAGTATATTACTAGCTCCTTCATTTCTAATTAAAGATTAAACTAAGGGAGTAATTTTATGAAAATAAATTACTATTTAATTCTTCTATTTTCTTTAGTGTTAATTGATTTATCTACAGAATTAAGAATACTAATAGATCATTTTACATTTAATTCCTTATATTTTGCGTTCTCTAAACATCCTCTTTCCTTCTTTATACTTTTTTCTTATCCATATTTGTATAGGAAATTAACTAAATAAAAGTCTTTAATTATCATTAATTAGCTCTTTAATTAATACTTGTGTTACTACTACAATTGGTAAGGATAATACTAATCCTAAAGGACCAAAGATGAAAGTAAATCCAAATTGAGATATTAATGTTAATCCTGGAAGTAAATTTGTTTTCTTCTTCAAAATAGAGGGCATTATTATATAACTCTCTATATTTTGAATTATGATATAAGCCCCAAAAACAGCTACTGGTTTCCAAAAGTTATCTAAAAGTGCGATTGAGATAGGAAATATTCCACTTAAAACTGGTCCTATGTTAGGAATTATGTTTAAGATCATTGCTATAATTGCATTTGAAACTACATATTTAACATCTAAAATTGATAAAACTATTAAAGATAATAAACCTACTGATATTGAACTTATAACTATAGAAAAAGTCCAATTTGTTAATGCGATATTACACTTATCTAATATAATCCTGAATTTATTTCGATAAACTTTAGGAATTATAAGAAGTACTCCCTCTTTATAAGCTTTCGGTTCAATGGATATCATAAAACTTACAACTAATACAAAGATTACTCTTATAAATCCAGATCCGAGGTTTCCAGCTAAATTAATTATATTTATAAAACTTTCTTGAATTGCTTTGGCAATAGTAGCGCCATCTGGAATTGGAACTACATCATTAACAAGGTCGAAAATGTTTACTATCCTCTCAGATTCTTTACCATAAAGTAGATCGTTAAATTTATTTAGGTTAGATTTGACCAATTCATTAACTCTTGATAATCCATTTGGAATATCTATTAATATTTCATTAAATTCTCTTATGAATGGGGGTAATACAATGATAGAAATAGCAAATATCATGAATGATATTCCTACTAGAACAATCAATAAGGAAACAAATCTTGGTAATTTTAAAATGGTTTGTATTTGATTACATAAATTACTTACTACATTCGATATTACTAATGAACAAATTATTAAAAGAATAAAATCCCTCAAGGTCCATACTATTAAAAAGCTTATTATTACAACAGAAAATTTAAAATAGAAGGAACGATTCAATTTTCATAATCTATTTACTTCTTCTCAGAGTATCCTAATCCATTTGATTTGGCATAACTATTAGCAAACCTCATAAATCTATCAAAATCAGATTTGGTTTTCCATATATAAGTTCCCTCTAAAAACATTGGTTCACCATCAACAAATTTGACTTTAACTTCTCTGGTTAAAATTTCTCCTTCGGCATCAATCATTCTCATTCCAGTAATCTCACCATCTGCAATTGAAGATAATGCTTGAGGTTTTTCAAATATAAATATTGCTTGTCCAGTAGTACCATCATTACCTCTTGTTAATCTAATTTCTGGAACAACTGGTTCATCAGTTCCTTCATAAAATTGAATTTTTGCTAAGTTATTTTCTGCCATAATAATTTAAAAGTTAATTTTATATTGTAGATAATAAAAGCATATTTCGTTAAAATTTATGATTTCATATATTCCTTTATTAATCTCAATGTTGTTTGATCGTCAAAGATATCTGTCATATCTAATGTTTTGATATTATTTGCCCCTGTTTTTTCATAGTCATAGCACTTATCATAATATTCTAAAACAGACTTACAAACCGATTTCCAATCTTTATTTTTAATTGACTCGATTGCAATTGTTGTTCTTTGTGGACCTAATCTTTTCTTTATTCTTAAAACAGCTTCTATAAGATCTTTTTCTTCAAAAATACTATATGTTTTAATTAATTCCTCTAAACGATTTGATTCACTTTTTATTATTTCAATTCTATCTGCTGTTTTCATTTGACTAAAAAACTCATGAGGTATTTTACATTTTCCAATATTTGCACTCTCAGCTTCGACGAATATTTTCTTATTTTTTATAAAACCTTTTAATTCCTCTGCGATGGTATTTTCAAATTGTTCATTTGAAGGTTGTGCTTTCATACCTAGTCCTCCAAAAGTACTTCCTCTATGGCTAGCTAACCCCTCTAAATCAATGATCTGATAATTATTATCACGAAGTAATTTTAATATTTTAGTTTTACCAGTTCCAGTTTTTCCTCCCATAACAACTATTTTCCATTTTTTATTAAAGCTATCTAATGTCCATTTTCTGTAGCTTTTATAGCCATTTTTTAAAGTAACACTTTTATGATTGTATTTTTCTAAAAGCCAGCAGATACTTTGAGATCTCATTCCACCCCTGGCACAGTAGATTTTTAAAGTGGGATCACTAAATTGTGAATTATGACTTGTCAATTGATGATCATTTATAACTTCAAATAACTTATTAATAATATTTTCAATTTTTATGGATAAAAATTCCAAACCTTTTATTACTGCCTCTTGTCTACCGTAATTTTTATATGCAGTTCCTACTATTGATCTCTCTTCATTATCAAATAACGGAATATTTATAGAATTTGGCATATGTCCTTTATAATATTCACCTGGACTCCTAACATCAATAAGTGGGCCGTTTAACTTCCTGAATTTCTCTAGTTCTTCTTTTCTGGAGTTCATGGATAGTTTTAAAAATTAGATGAATTTTTTAGAAATGACAAACAAAGATCAAGAAGACCATTATAAGAGTACATTAAATTTAGTTAATATTTTTGTTAAATCAAATCAACGGAAAAGATTAAATTTATTATCTGATATTGAATCAGATGTCGAAAACATATTTTTGATTGGAAAGAAAATATTTGATGATTTTGATCAGAAAGGAGATGATTGGGCTGCTGGTTGGTTACTACAAGTATTAAAAAAACATAAACCAACTTTTTTTAATGATAAAAAATACAATAATTGGTTTTTTACTTCTTCAGATGAAAATATTAACTATGAAGAACTTCAGTTGAGGTTATTAGAACAAAACTTTGAGGATGCCGATAGATTAACTAGTTCATATTTAAGAAAACTAGCTGGTAAGCTTGCTGAAAATCGTGGTTATGTTTTTTATAGTGAGGTCAATAATATGTCAGGCACTGATCTTCAAACGATAGATAGATTATGGACTATTTATTCAAATGGCAGGTTTGGTTTTTCTATACAAGCTAAACTTCTTAAGTCAGTTGAAAAAAAATATGAATTGTTATGGCCAAAGATAGGATGGAAAAAAGATGGATATTGGACTAGATATCCAAGTTCATTTAGTTGGTCATTAGAGGCTCCTGATGGACACATGCCATTAATCAATCAACTTAGGGGAGTAAGACTTATGGATTCTATTCTCAGACATCCAGCAATTTCATTGAGGCATAATAATATTCTTTGATCTATAGCTATTTGGTAAGTTAAAATATTCTTAATATAGATATAAAGTTATGTCCTTTTTTCAGGGCAAAATTCTTTTAAATTTTATTATTGATTTACTTCAAAGACCAGCAATTAACTGGTCTAATTTTGAATTAAATTCCTCACTTCAATTAAATGATTTTGTTGATTTATTGTTAGAACCGTTAAATACTTCTCAATACAGCTACAACATAAAACTAGGTTTGCATGAAGCACTTATAAATGCGGTTACCCAT
Source organism: Prochlorococcus sp. AG-670-N10 (assembly GCA_003209065.1). Classification (GTDB taxonomy): domain Bacteria; phylum Cyanobacteriota; class Cyanobacteriia; order PCC-6307; family Cyanobiaceae; genus Prochlorococcus_A. The sequence continues at coordinate 31,120 of QCSX01000012.1, read as the reverse complement.
GGAAATAAATTAGATCCTAACAAATCGATTAGAGTTCGAAGAATCATTACTCCTAACTGGTGTGTATGGCAAATTCAAGATCAAGGTAATGGTTTAGAAATAAAAAAAAGATTATATAAATTACCTGAAAAACTTACTTCATTAAATGGGCGAGGTCTTTATATAATAAACGAGTGTTTTGATGATATTAGATGGAGTAATAAGGGTAATCGGCTCCAATTAGCCTTAAAAAGATGAATGTTTACTTGGACATGGATTATCTACATTGATTCCTTTTAACCATTTTATACTTTCTTCCAAATAGTTTATAGTATCTTCCTCATTCTCTGAAATTAGTAATTGGCATAATGCTGCTGATATCAGTTCTGCTGATCTATTTAATTTTTTCCCCTTTAGTTTGTGCCAATCTAAGTGATCAATTTTTAACTTATTATTGAGTTTCTGGGCAAGTTGAATTGTATCTTCATCCGAGTTATTCATAATAATAATTTATTGTTTCTTCATTTTATAGCAGACCATACTTTAGTCATGAAAAATGAATTTGATTTTATGTTATTAAAACCTATATCTTTTATTTTAGAAGTTATATCCTCTTTGATGTAATCACAATAAAATGGTTCATGGAATGATTTATAAAAATTTTCCATTATCTGAATAAAATCAGGGGAATCATTCTCTTGTATTGAATCAGCAAGAATTAATATTCCATCTGGTTCAAGTACTCTAAAGAATTCTTTTAAGACATTTTCTCTTACTGTTCTAGGTAATTCATGGAATAAATAAACACATGTGATTCCTTGAATACTATTATCTTCAAATGGTAAATTTTCAGCATTACCTTTAATTAATTCTATTAAATCACCATCTAAATTTGAAATAAATCTACTAGCTTCTTTTAAGTATGATCCAGACAAGTCAAGTCCAATAATTTTTTCTTTAGCAAATGCACCTCTTAACTGTTTAAGTGTTCTACCAGAACCTGTAGCAACATCAAGAATTTTTAATGAACTTTTTTTTCTATTACTAAAATTATTTAATCCTTCCTTAAGGGGTTTAATTATTCTTCTTCTCATGGCATCGGCACTTCCATTAAAAAGAATTTCTACTTGTAAATCATAAATACTCGCCGAAAAATCAGAAAGATAACCATCTGTCTGATGGTGAAAATTTCTTAAGTAATACTTTGGGTAGTTTTCATTCTCTATATTTTTAGGAAGATCTTTATAATTTTGTTTTCTTCTTCGGTCCCATGTGTTTGGCATATCCAGCCAAATTTTTGGATATTGGGTTAAATATCTTAGCCAAGGTTCATCAAATAATAATTTCTGAGGATATATATTTTTTTCCGCATCATTCCAATCTTCTTCTCTAAGACGATCCATTGAATTTTGGATATCGACCAAGAGTTTTTTATCTATTTTAAAATTACCAAGCTTATTATCCGGAAGTACGAAATTCATGATTCTTGTACTTAATTCTTTATGAGCTAATCCAGCGATACTTTTTCCTTGTTGAAGTGTTTTATATGCAATTTTTGAAAATTGTTCTTTTACCATTTTTTATTATTACTTATTTATATTCCAACAAAAAAAAAATCAATCTGAGAATTATTTGTGATAATTCTCAAAAAGATTTTTTTAAATTTTTAATTTTCTTAATTTGACTTATGCGTCATAGTACATAAAAAATTCATGAGGGTGGGGCCTCTGCCTTAATTGTTGAACCTCTTCGTACTTCATATCGATAAAATTATCAATAAAATCTTCTGTGAATACTCCTCCAGCTAATAAATAATCTTTATCTGCTTTAAGTGCATTTAGTGAATCGTTGAGAGATGACGGAACTGTATCTATTTTTGATAGCTCCTCTGTTGGTAATTCAAATAAGTCTACATCAACTCCATCTCCAGGATCAATTTGATTCTTAATCCCATCAATACCAGCTAGCATCATTACAGAAAATGCTAAATAAGGGTTAGCAAGTGCATCACCTGATCTAAATTCTAATCTTTTAGCTTTTGGATTAGGTCCAGTTAAAGGGATTCTTACAGCTGCTGATCTATTACCCTCTGAGTAAACTAGATTTACCGGAGCTTCAAAACCTGGAACTAGTCTTTTATAGCTATTAGTTGTTGGATTAGTAAATGCAAGGAATGATGGAGCGTGTTTTAAAATACCTCCGATATACCACCTTGCTGTCTGAGATAGATTTGCATATGATCCTTCGCCATAAAATAGAGGTTGACCACTTTTCCATAAACTCTGATGAACGTGCATGCCTGTTCCATTATCGTTAAATACAGGTTTAGGCATAAATGTCGCTGTTTTCCCATATTTTTTGGCTACGTTTCTTACAACATATTTGTATGTCATAACACTATCAGCCGAGCTAATTAAGGAATCAAATTTAATACCAAGTTCATGTTGTCCTGCTCCAGCGACTTCATGATGATGCTTCTCAGTTGGAATTCCTAACTCAGCCATTTGCAATAACATTTCAGACCTTATGTCTTGAGCGGTGTCATTAGGAGCAACTGGGAAATAGCCCTCTTTGTATTGAATTTTATAACCTAGGTTCCCACCTTCTTCTGTTCGACCAGTATTCCAGGGAGCTTCAATAGTATCTACACTATAAAAAGAACTACCTTCTTTAGAGTCATATCTAACATCATCAAATAAAAAGAATTCTGGCTCTGGTCCAAAAAATGCAGTATCTGCTATACCTGTTGAATCTAAGTATTTTAAAGCCTTTTGAGCTAATGATCTTGGGCACCTATCATAGGGTTCTCCACTTCTTGGCTCTTGAATAGAGCAAATCATGCTTAAGGTTTTGTGTTTATAAAAAGGATCGATCCATGCGGTACTTGAATCTGGGACCATAGACATGTCAGATGCGTTAATGGCTTTCCAACCTCTTATAGAAGATCCATCAAAGGCAAGACCTTCAGTAAATGAATCTTCTTCAATCATGTCAGATGTCAAGGTTAGATGTTGCCATTTACCATGAATGTCAGTGAATTTTAGATCGATGAGTTCAATTCCTTCATCCTTGATCTGACTTAAAACGTCTTTGGGAGACTTGGCCATTTCTTTATTTATACCTCCAATAAAATTAATAACTTGGGGAATCTAATTATGTATCAAAGGTAACTTTTTTCAACACTTGCTGGGTTCTTTGAGTATTTCAAGTTATATGTTTACCAATTGTTAACTAAAATATTTAAATTGGATGAATTTCTTTAAACATTCTTCGCTTTAGTAGATAAATTAGTTTAGTTTAAAAGTAATGCTTTAAAAGGTTTTGACCGAAACAAAACTCATTTCAACTTTAAATGAAGAGAATCTACCTCATCTCGATAAAACTTATGTTCCTTCAAGACTTTTATTAGGGCCTGGTCCTTCAAATGCTCATCCTGAAGTCCTTCAGGCCTTGGCACTTAATCCAATAGGGCATTTAGATGAGGCATATATAGAGTTAATGTCCGAGGTACAAAAATTACTTAGATATACATGGCAGTGTAATAATCGAATAACTTTACCTATGAGTGGTACAGGTAGCGCAGCTATGGAAGCATCTATTGCTAATTTTATAGAGCCTGGAGAAAAAATTCTAATCGCAAAAAAAGGATATTTTGGTGATCGTTTGGTTGATATGGCGTCGAGATATAAAGCGGACGTATCAGTAATTGAAAAAGACTGGGGAGAAGCGTTTACTTTTGAAGAAATAAAACATGAAATAGAAACTAAAAAACCTGTAATATTTGCTATTGTCCACGCTGAGACATCAACTGGTGTATTACAACCTCTTGAAGGGATAGGTGATTTATGCAGAAAGAATAATTGTTTGTTTTTAGTTGATGCTGTCACATCATTAGGTGCTTTAGAACTTTTTATTGATGATTGGAAAATTGATCTTGCTTATAGTTGTAGCCAAAAAGGTTTAAGCTGCCCTCCTGGACTTAGTCCTTTCACAATGAACAAACGTGCAGAGGATAAGCTTAGTGCAAGAACTTCTAAAGTTCCAAATTGGTACTTAGATTTATCCTTATTGAATAGATATTGGGGATCTGATCGTGTTTACCATCATACTGCTCCAGTGAATATGAATTTTGCAATAAGAGAGGGTTTGCGCTTAATCGCTAATGAAGGCTTAGAAAATATTTGGAGAAGACACAATTCTAATGCAATCAAATTATGGAAGGGATTAGAAAGTTTAGGTATGGAGTTACATGTTTCTAGTGAATTTAGATTACCTACTCTGACAACAGTGAAAATTCCTCCAGCAGTAGATGGAGACGCATTTAGAAATCATCTTTTGAAAAAATTTGGTATTGAAATAGGAAATGGACTAGGCGCATTGTCTGGTAAGGTTTGGCGTATTGGGTTAATGGGGTTTAACTCTAGTGAAGAGAATGTTGATCGATTATTAAATTTATTTGATACAGAATTAAAGAAGTTTTCTATTTTTGATTCCTCATCTTTTTAAACCATAACTTAATTTTATTTTTACAATCCTGATTTAAAATCCCTCCTATTACTTTCATTTTATGATGTGCGCTTTCATGCTTAGATAAATCAATCGTGCCTCCGAATCCGCCTCTTTTATCATCTTCTGTACCATATATCACTTGACCCATTCTTGCTTGAACTAATGCTGCAGCACACATTGTACAAGGTTCTAAATTTACAATTATAGTGCATTCATTAAATCGCCAATCATTTTTAATCCATGAAGCTTGTCTTAGTGCTATTAACTCTGCATGTCCTAAAGGGTCATTGTTAATTTCTCTTTTATTACTTCCTCTACCAATACATCTTCCATTCTCATCTATTATTACTGCTGTAATTGGTAATTCAACCTTACCAACTTCCTCTGATCTTCGTAAAATGAATTTCATCCATTTAAGATAATCTAAGTGCTCAATTTTTTTATGCCGATTTATAGTTTTTGGGTTCATTTATCAATTACTTTTCTTTTTTTTAAACATTATAAGTAACCTAATTAATAATTATTTTAAAGAATGACTTCAGATTCAATTAATAATCAAAAATATCTATTTCCGACATCTTCTGGAAGTAACGAAAGTTTGCTTATACTTCTCAACCGAACTTCTGAACTCATATGCAAATGGTTTTCAGATTCAGATAAATTAGGTCCAATACCCATCGATTGTAACTTTGAATGTTCAGTTCCAGGAGAACATGGGAAGTCCTTTGATGTTTTATTCTCTGAGATTGAAAGTCTTATTTATAGTTCTTTTAATCCAGTACATCCAGGCTCCCTTGCTCATTTAGACCCTCCACCATTAATCATTTCTATTTTGGGAGATTTAATTGCTGCTAGCTTAAATAATAATCTTCTTGCACATGAATTATCGCCAAGTGTTTCTCTTCTAGAGGAATCAATTTGCAAGTGGTTTTCAATAAAACTGGGGTTTTCGGATTTAGCAGGTGGCGTTGCAGCCAGCGGTGGGACTTTAAGTAATTTAAATGCGTTGGTCACAGCAAGAAACTATGCCGGACTTGAAACTGATCCAAAGGCAGTTTATTTAATTAGCGAAGATGCTCATTCATCATTTGAAAAATGTACAAGAATTATAGGCCTCAAAAAAAATAATTTAATTAAGGTCAAAACAGATAAAGATGGATGTATGGATATGATTGAGCTTAAAAAGACTGTTGATAAATGTTCTATTGAAGATAAAAGAATATTTGCTATTGTTGCCACTCTTGGGACAACAGTTCGTGGAGCAATAGATCCAATTGATAAAATCAGTAAATTTTGTAATGAAAGAAATATTTGGCTACACATTGATGGATCCATAGGAGGCATTTTTTCAATTACTAAATTACCGATTAATGGAATTATTAATGTTCATCTTGCGAATTCAATAACTATTAATCCACAGAAAATACTTGGAATTACAAAAACTTCATCCCTTTTAATAGTTTCAAATATTGAAATTCTTAAAAATACATTTTCTACAGGGCTACCTTACGTTTCTAATGAAAACAATTTCTTTAATAGAGGTGAACTAGGAATACAAGGTTCTAGGCCCGCTGAAATAATCAAACTATGGTTAGGCTTGCGATTCCTAGGAATGAGAGGAATAGAGGATGTCTTAAATTCATCTATTAAGAGAAGAATATTCTTCGAAAATAATTTAGATACATACAAATATGATTTATATTCTGGTCCTTTGCATATTATTTCCTTTTTACCAAAGGGTATGAATAAAAACGAATCAGATTCTTGGACTTTAAATAAAAGAATAAATCTTCTTAAAAAGAACTTTATGATTTCTAGGCCTCTATTTAAAAATAAATATTACTTAAGAGTAGTTTTTGGGAATTACAATACAAGTGAATCTCATATTAATGATCTTTTGAAATTACTAAATTAATTCTTATGAAAATTAGTAGATCAAAATTAATAGCGATCATAACGGGTTTTATTTCAATATTAATTTGTATTTTATATTTACTATTAATTACTGTTTTTGACTTTAGATCTTTCTTAAACAATCAAATAGCTAGTCACTCTGCAAATATGGCGGCAATTTTCTTTGAGATTTTGGATCCTCGTTAATTCGCATATTATTTATTGCTTCTCTAATGAAATTATTTAGGATATCTTCCCTTTTATTTAATTTGTAAATATCCTCAATTACTTCTTGAATCCCACCATCTCCCCAATTTTGTCCATTATTAAAATATTTTATTATTGATAAACCTACTATTTTTAGTAACCAACATGAGGTTATGGACTGTAATGATTTTGAAATAAATATTGTTGTAAAATTTGAAGCTAATGCGTTTGTAATAACACTAAGTCCACCTTTCAAAATGCCAAGTTTTGCTAGAGTTGTTAATAATGATTTTGATAATTCGACTGCTTCTTTTTTTGTTATCTTGGAATCATATATTTTCGAAATTTCAAGGATCATTTGAACGTTTGCAGATGTTGTTGTTATAAAATCTACAGCCGGCAGAGGATTTACCAGTATTACTCCTCCGGTAATCAAAGTATATTTATTTATTACTTTATTAGCACTTAAATTTCTTTGTTCCGATATTATATTTTTGCTTATTAGTCCTAATTTATTACATCTAAAAAGAATATTATCAGCTAGTAATTCTTCTCCATTTGCATCAAGTGTTTCAATTATCTCTTTAAATAGATTACTTACATCAGAAGTTATTTTTAATGAGTTTACTAAATTATTTGAGAAGACTTTAGATGAAGCAATAGTTTTTATAACTGAAAGTTTAATATGTTTTGTAGATGTAATTGAGATAATGTTTTCTCTAATAATATTATTTTGTTTTTCTGATCTTAAGTCGCATTTATTTAAAACAATAATTATTTTTTTCTTCAAATTTAGTAATTCTCTAATTAGATAGAGTTCATATTTATTGATATCTTGATCAATTACAAACAGAATCAGATCTGATTTTGATGCCTCCATTATTGTGGAATTCTCCCTTTCTTGACCTTCTCTAAAAGCTTCAAATAACCCAGGCGTATCAATTATATTTATATTTCTTTTTAAGATTGGAATTCTGATTTTATAACTTGTTATATCTTTTGTAGTACCAATTGTTGGGGAAATCTTTCCAATTAAATTTTTCAATAGTGCTCTTGCTATGGAAGTTTTTCCAGATGATCCTGCTCCAAATAATATAACGTTATAGTCTCCGTACTTGAACTGTTTTTCAAGCTTTATTTTTTCGTATTTCAATAAATCTCCATATATTTTATTGGATATTTTTTTATTAATTTCATCTATTGCCTCAAGACTATTTTTTGCAGCTCCATATTTATTTCTAAAAGAAAAACTATTTTGTTGCTTAAAAATTATCTTATAAGCAATTTTTTTGAATAATCTTTTGTTTTTAGAATAAACAATAAGTAAAATAATAACAATGATCAAAATAGAATAAAGATTTAAAATATTTCTAAATATTGTCAATAAAAAATAAAGAAATAATAGAATTAATAAATATCTATAGTTCTTAAAAAGAAAATGGTACATTATTATCGTTTATTTTTAATAAGTCCATATATTATAAAAATAAAACCAATATTTATAGATATATCAGCAATATTAAATACTGGAAAATCTATAAAGTTTAAATTAATAAAATCTATAACGTAACCCTTTGTAATTCTATCAATTCCGTTTCCTATCGTACCTCCCAAAATGAAGGTATAACTAAATAAATCTAGATTATTTAAATTTTTTTTATATAAAATAAAATATATTAAAAACAACGTTATTATTGTACTTATTGTGGATAAAAAAATTCTACTACCATTTAAAATATTAAATGCTGCACCATAATTTTTCACGTAATCAATACTAAAAAATAAAAGATCATTATTGATATATGATGTATGATTTATATCGATAATATGTTTTGTAAATTGATCAGATAAAATAATTAAACTAGATAATAAAATATAATAAAATCTATTGTTTTTTATATTTAACATCATCTTTGATATCTGTACTTATTGAAGATTTTAAACATTACAGTAATGGGTGTGAGTATTAATAAATGATATGCAAATTTTCCTAATGAATATTTTGAAATATTATATAAGAGTATTTCCGATTGTTTAAAATTTAAAACTAGAATGCAGTTATAAATTATACCTATAAAATGCATACTACATATTCCTAATATTCCGTATTTTAAAAGGTCATAATATTTAATCATTTGCTTTTTTTTATTTAAATTATCTATTATTTTGATTAATGGGTAAATTCCTAATAAGTAACCAAAATTTGGAGTTAATAAATATCCTAATGAACCTCCCTGGTCAAATACTGGAATAAAAAACAAACCAATTATTAAATAGATACTAAATGCTTTTATTACTATTTTACCGTTAAATAATAAGGTAATTATTACGATTGAAGGTAATTGCCATGTAATAGGCATCTCATATGTCCCAATAAGTTTATTAGTAAAAGGTATAGTGAAAAAAACAGGAATAAATGTAGAAATTATAATTATTTGGAGACTTATTAATACCTCAATAAGTTTACTAACATTTAACATTTACTATCAAAGATTTACAAACTTCTTAGAGCAACAATTGGATCTAATTGTGAGGCTCTTTTTGCTGGTAACACTCCAAAGATTAATCCTATTGAACCTGAAATAATCATTGTTGACAACGTTGTTGTTATTCCTACCGAAGCTGGTAACGGAGTTATTACTCCTAGAAGAAATACCCCTGTCAAACCGGTTGTTGTTCCAACCAAACCTCCAATAGTAGATAAAATTAAAGCCTCAAATAAAAATTGTATAAGAATATCTGATTGTTTCGCTCCTATTGCTTTCCTTAAACCAATTTCTTCTGTTCTTTCACTTACAGAAACAAGCATTATATTCATTATTCCTATACCTCCAACAATAAGAGAGACAGCACCTATACCTGCCAATAAAAATGTAAGCCCACTTGTAATGTTTGTAACGATATTTAATGCATCTTCTTGAGATCTAACTGCAAAATCATCGTCCCTTACGATGTTATGTCTTTGACGCAATAAATTTGTAATTTGGAACTTTGCAGCACTAGTTTTGTTTTTACTAGTAGCCTCCACACTTATAAAACTTAAGCTAACTCCATAGGTAGGATCTTTTCCACTTATTCTATTAACCATTGTAGTAAGAGGTATATATGCATTTTTATCTTGATTGCTACCAAAAACAGCACCTTTAGGTTTCAAGATTCCAATTATTTCATAGGTGTGATCTTTAATTCTTATTTTTTCTCCAATTACAGTGTTTCCCTTAAAAAAGTCTTCCTTTAGATCAGGTCCAATAACGACAAAACTTCTAGCTGAATTTACGTCACTTTGGGAGATAAATCTTCCTTCATCTACCTCAAAACTTCTTACGTCAAGAAATTCAGGAGTAACCCCAGCAATTGAAATATTTAAGCTTTTTGAATTTGATTGAACAATTTCATTTGCAGAGATTTGTGGTGCAACTTTTTTAACACTCGGGACTTGGTTATTAATTGCAATTGAATCTTCTAAAACAAGATTTTTAGGAAATGATATACCTCTTCTTCGAGTATCGTTATTGCCTGGAACAATAAATAAAACATTTGCACCTAAATTACTTAATTGATTTTTGGCAAGAGTTTGAGCTCCTCTACCTAATCCTACAACTGTTATTACTGATGCATTACCTATTATTATTCCAAGCATAGTAAGAGAACTTCTTAATTTGTTTGAAACTAAAGTCTTACCAGCCATATTAAAGGCTTCTTTAAGAGATATATTTCTAGACATACTTATATTTATCTAGTGCATCCTCATCGTCTTCTATCTGCCCCATGTAAACAACTCCTTCATTGAGTTGTAATGTTATTAAATCTCCATTCGATACAAGATTGTCAATGGCAGATAAATTACAAATAGTAGATATCTTAATATTATTTTTTTTGAATATTTTGTAGCATTCATCTATATTTTCATCTGTAACTATTCCAGTAATTTTCTTGGTGTAAGGTAAATCCATTAAAATATTTTTTGGTACAAATAAAATTTCACCTGGGGATATTAATGATAAATCAAGATTAGTCTTTATATTTCTTGCTTTGCCAGTAACACCTAACTCTCCTATTGATATTCCTCGAGTTACCACTTTTCTTACTAATCCAACCTTTATTAGATCAGTCGAACCACTTATACCTGTTAGTGTCCCTGCAGTCTGAACTACCAGGTCTCCTTGCTTCAGAATCCCTAGTTCTTGTGCAATTTGCATTGCAATACTGAATGTTTTTGCAGTTCTATCGTCATTTTTGACTAATAAAGGAGTCACTCCCCATACTAATTGCAATCTTCTCGCGACACTTCTCTCTGTTGTGGTGGCAAGAATAGGAGTAGGAGGTCTGAATTTACTTACATTACGGGCTGTTGAACCGGATTTTGTTAAAGGGATTATTGCTCCAGCATCAAGTTGTCTAGCAATGTTGCTGACTGCGGCGCTTATTGCATTTGGAATAGTACTAGGAAGGTGACTCTCAATTGCTTTTAGTGGATAATCACGTTCAATTCTTCTAGCAATTGTCGCCATGGTTTCAACAGCTTCTACTGGATAATCACCCACAGCTGTTTCATTTGAAAGCATCACAGCATCTGTACCATCAAGAATTGCATTAGCCACATCACTTACTTCAGCACGAGTTGGTCTTGGATTTGATGCCATTGAGTCAAGCATTTGTGTGGCGGTAATAATGGGGATCCCTAGTGTATTTGCTTTTCTAATTAACTCTTTTTGTAAAAGAGGGACTTCTTCTGCTGGCATTTCAACTCCTAAATCTCCTCGTGCAACCATAACCCCGTCACACAAAGGTAATATTGAATCTATTTGATCTATTGCTTCAAATTTTTCAATCTTGGCTACAACAGGAATTGAATGTCCATTCTTATTTATTAAATTTTTTATTTCATTAATATCAGATGGATTTCTTACAAAACTCAGAGCTATCCAATCAACACCAGCAGTTAATCCAAATTCAAGATCTTCTTTATCTTTATCAGTTAAAGCTTTAACTGATAATTGTACATCTGGAAAATTTACACCTTTGTTGTTAGAAAGGACTCCTCCAACAGTTACTTTACACTCTAATAAATTATTTCCTATGTCTACCTTTTCAACAATCATTTCAATTTTTCCATCATCTAACAATATTCTTTTTCCTGAAGTTACTTCCTGGGCAAGTTTGTTGTAGGTAACATTAGCTATACTTTTTGTACATTCAACTTCATTAGAAGTTAATGAGAATTTATCTCCTTTTTTTACTTTTACAGGACCATCTTTAAATCTTCCTAATCTTATTTTAGGACCCTGAAGATCCTGAAGTATTCCAATATCTAGATCTAGCTTTTCAGAAACTTTTCTTATGGTTTTAATTCTTTCTTGATGATCTTTATGATCGCCATGAGAAAAATTTAATCGAAATGTTGTAACTCCAGCCTTTATAAGATCAGTAATAATTTCTTCTGATTGAGTAGCTGGTCCAATTGTTGCAACAATCTTGGTTCTTCTTTTTAAATCAATATTCGACATATATAAATAATATTGCTAGATATAAGTTAATTTAACATACATAAAGTTAGTTATTTAATCTATGGATTTTAGTACTTATCAGAAGCAAGCTCGCTTAACAGCCCAATATCCAAATTTAGGCTCAAACAATATTTATCCAACACTAGGATTAGTTGGCGAAGCTGGTGAAGTTGCAGAAAAAGTAAAAAAAGTAATTAGAGATAAAAAAGGTATTTTTGACGAAGAATCTAAAAAAGGATTAAAAAAAGAGTTAGGTGATGTTTTATGGTATATATCTAATCTTTGCAACGAATTTAATTTCGAATTAGAAGAAGTTGCTTTACAAAATTTAGAAAAATTGAAGTTAAGAGCAGCTAAGGGTAAAATTTCTGGTTCCGGAGATGATCGTTAAATTTTAACCATATCCTAAGCTGGCATATTGAAGATTAGTAATAAGGTTTTGGATAACATTAAGGAGTAGAAAAGCTAACAACGATGAAATATCAAAGCCACCAATTGGAGGAATTATTCCTCTAAATATATTCAAATATGGGTCTGTAATTGATGTTAATGCTGATAATATTCCATTACTCCAATCTATTCCAGGAAACCATGTAAGTAATATCCTAATTATCAAAATAAATGAATAAATTGATAAGGTTTGACCTAAAACAGCAAAAATCTCAGACAACATTATTTTCAAGTGATTTAGCTAATTGTAACATTTACTTTTTATTGCCGCCTATTTGCGATAAATATTCATTGCTTACAGCAAAAGTTTGAAAAAATTTTTCAGATAATGATAGCCAATAAGATCTACCATCTTTTTGCTTACGTTTAATAATAAAATTTTTATTTGTTAATTCCTTTATATGGTCGTAGGCTCCTGACCCTCTTAAAACTATAAGATCTGATTGCAGTATTTTTTTCTTAATTGCAATTGTTGCAAGTGTCCTTAATTCTGATGTTCTTAATTCAGACGGTAATAAATCTTCCACAAATTCATTTAGAATTGTCTTTAACTCAAGACAATAACAACTATTGATTTCATTTAACTCTATTGCAGATTTTGTGTTTGAGTATTTTTCCTTTAATTCTCTTAATGCCTTGTCAATGGAATTAATATCCGCATTAGTAATTTCTGAAAGATTCTTTTTTGATATTGGTCTACCTTTAAGATACAGAACAGCCTCAACTCTTGTTACCAAACTTATATCTGTTAATTTTTTAGTAATTAGATCAGCTTGATTAATTTTTTTAATACCTAACTCTTTCCCAAGTTACCTTATTTTTAATCAGATGCACCAAGGAATAATTTATATGTTTGATTATTAGTTTCGTCCCAGTATTTATATCCTAAGAATTCAACAAATTTATTCCAGTAATTAATTTCAGAACTTTCTATTAATACTCCTATAACAATTTTTCCTACATCAGAACCATGATTTCTATAGTGAAAGATGCTTATTGTCCAATTTGATTTCATATTTTTGAGAAAATTTATTAATGCTCCTGGCCTTTCTGGAAACTCAAATCTATATAGTAATTCAATATAGTTTGATTTTTCTAGTTCAGAAAATTTTTGCGGCAAGCGACCACCTACCATATGTCTTAGATGATTTTTAGATAATTCATCATTACTTATATCTATAAAAGGATAATTTGATTTCCTAAATTCTTGTAAAAGTTCTTCTTTATCAATTACTCCATTAACCTCGATTCCTACAAATATTTGAGCATTAACTGAATTGGACATCCTATAGCTAAATTCAGTTAAATTTCTATTATTTAACAAACCACAGAAATTAATTAAGCTTCCTGCTTTTTCTGGTATTTCAACAGCAAACATTGCTTCTTTGTACTCTCCAAGTGCAGATCTTTCTGCTACAAATCGTAGTCTTTCGAAATTCATATTTGCTCCACATGCGATAGCAATCATATTTTTATTTACATATTTTGATTCGAATATATCCTTTTTCATTCCCGCAATAGATAAAGCTCCAGCTGGTTCTAGGATTGATCTGGTATCTTCAAAAACATCCTTAATAGCGGCACATATTTCATCAGTATTTACAGTTATCATTTTGTCGATATATCTTCTTCCGATTTCAAAGGTTTTTTCTCCAACTTTTTTTACTGCTACACCATCAGCAAACTGACCAACAGATGCTAATTCTATTAGTTTTGAACTTTTTAGGGATTTAGTCATCGCATCAGCATCTTCAGGCTCTACACCAATTATTTTTACTTGGGGCCAAATTTTTTTTATATATATAGAAATACCAGATATTAAACCTCCTCCTCCAACCGCAACATATATTGCTTCTGGTGGTTCATTTACTTGTTGTTCTAATTCAATGGCGATTGTCCCTTGGCCAGCTATTACTTCAGGATCATCAAATGGATGAATAAAACATAAATTATTTTCTTCACTAAGGCGTAATGCTTCCCTATAAGTTTCATCGTAATTATCACCGAATAATATTACAGTAGCTTTTAGATTTCTTACAGCATTTACTTTTACTAATGGTGTAGTTATCGGCATTAATATAGTTGCGTTACAATTTAGTTTCAATGCACTTAGCGCTACTCCTTGAGCATGATTACCAGCACTTGAGGTTATGACACCATTAGCTAGTTTTGATTGTGGCAATTGCCTCATTTTATTAAAGGCACCTCTTATTTTAAAAGAAAATACATCTTGAAGATCTTCTCTTTTCAAATAAATATTATTTTTAAGTGCTTTACTTAAATTATTTGCTTTTTCTAAAGGTGTTTTTTTAGCTACTTCATAGACTTTAGCCTGAAGTATTTTTTTAAAATAATCTTCCATATTCATATTTTTAGCATTAAATATTGATCTAATAAAACATTACATAATCTATTTCAAAAAAATTACTCAATTTGCACCTTAACGTTTTAGATTAGATAAGTAAATATTTTTAAATAATGCTTTTAAGTGAGTTAAGCCATCCAAATCAATTACATGGTTTAACGGTATCACAATTAGAAGAAATTGCCTGTCAGATTAGAGAGAGACATTTGGAGGTGGTTTCAACAAGTGGAGGTCATCTAGGTCCTGGACTCGGGGTTGTTGAATTAACACTTGCTTTATATCAAACATTAGATCTTGATTTTGATAAAGTTGTATGGGATGTTGGTCATCAGGCTTATCCTCACAAGTTAATTACTGGACGTTTCAATGAGTTTGACTCTTTACGTCAACAAAAAGGTGTTGCTGGTTATCTAAAACGTACTGAAAGTCCTTTTGATCACTTTGGAGCAGGTCACGCAAGTACATCAATATCAGCTGCGTTGGGAATGGCAATAGCAAGAGATAGAAAAGGGGAAAATCATAAATGCGTTGCAGTTATAGGTGATGGAGCATTAACTGGTGGAATGGCTTTAGAAGCGATAAATCATGCTGGACATTTGCCTAATACTCCCTTAGTGGTTGTTCTGAATGACAATGATATGTCGATATCTCCTCCTGTTGGAGCTCTTTCAACATATTTGAATAGAGTTAGACTAAGTCCACCATTACAATTTTTGTCAGATAGTGTGCAGGAAAGTGTTAAAAATATTCCTCTTATAGGTAAAGATTTACCTGAAGAATTAAAAAATATAAAAGGAAGTGTTAGACGTTTAGCTGTACCTAAGGTTGGAGCAGTTTTTGAAGAACTTGGTTTTACGTATATGGGACCAATTGATGGACATGATATTTCTAATCTTATAAATACTTTCAATGCTGCTCATAGACTTAAAAAACCAGTAATGGTTCATGTTGTTACAACAAAAGGGAAAGGATATCCATATGCAGAAGCAGATCAAGTAGGTTACCATGCTCAATCATCATTCGATCTTACGACTGGTAAATCAATTCCATCAAGCAAGCCTAAACCAGTTAGCTATAGTAAAATATTTGGTCAAACGCTCTTAAAAATTTGTGAGCAAGACAGTAAGGTTATAGGAATTACAGCAGCAATGGCTACTGGAACTGGACTAGATTTATTACAAAAAAATATTCCAGAACAATATATAGATGTAGGAATAGCTGAACAACATGCAGTTACATTAGCAGCTGGAATGTCTTGCGATGGTCTTAAACCTGTTGTTGCTATTTACAGTACATTCTTGCAACGCGCTTTTGATCAGCTAATTCATGATGTAGGTATTCAGAATCTACCTGTATCTTTTGTTTTAGATAGAGCAGGAATCGTTGGTGCTGATGGTCCAACTCATCAGGGTCAATATGATATTAGCTATATGAGAGCTATTCCTAATTTTGTTTTAATGGCTCCAAAAGATGAAGCTGAACTTCAAAGAATGTTGATTACATCTATTAATCACAAGGGACCTACAGCACTTCGCATTCCAAGAGGTTCAGGTTTAGGTGTAGCAGTAATGGATGAGGGATGGGAGCCTTTGAAGATTGGCGAAGGAGAAATATTAGAAGAAGGTGATGATGTCTTAATTATTGCTTATGGTTCAATGGTTCAAGCCGCTACTGTAACTGCAAACTTACTAAAAAATAGAGGTATTAGTGCTTGTGTTGTTAATGCTAGATTTGTTAGACCTCTTGATCAAGATTTAATAATACCGTTAGTAAGAAATCTTAAAAAGGTAGTAACAATGGAAGAAGGTACATTAGTTGGAGGATTTGGCTCGGCTATTGTTGAAATGTTAAATGACAATGAAATAAATATACCAGTTTTAAGAATTGGTATTCCTGATGTACTTGTAGATCATGCATCACCTGATCAGAGTAAAGCAAAATTAGGACTTAAACCTGATCAGATGGCAGAAAAAATTATTAACAAATTTAATTTAGCAAAATTAAATTCTAAAATTACTGTTGAATAATTTTACAAAACACCTCTAGATGCTAATCCTAGGATTGCACCTATTCCGAAGATATGTCCTAAGCAATTAGCTCCTACGACAGAAGCATGACTTAAACCACCATAGAATTGTGAATTAGGAATTTCAAAACCTTCATTAGGTTTTCTTATTGTGGCTCTTGCAATTGCATAAGCAAAAACATTACATGCAATCATTACGATGGCGCATTTTGGTGACCATTCAAATGTTGCGGGAGCAGCCGCTGCTGCAAATAATGTAGTAAGCATAAAAAAACGTTATTTTCTATATTCTCCTTTATTTTGAGCAATAAATCACATAATTGTAAAAGGTCTTAAGAGTTATTTACTTCTAGACGATTTAACATCTTTATAAAGCCAAATAAAATAACAAAATCGCTTAAGGTTAAGAAAAATTCTGCTGAACCATGAAGGAAGTCAACTTCAACAAGAGTTCTTTGATAGTAAGTAAGAGAAAATATCGAAATTACTATTGTTATAAATACAAATAATACAGTTAAAGAAAAACCAATTTTGATTAATTTATTTAATGACTTTAGCTTGTATAAATAATATAAGAAAATCGAATATGGAATTATAGATGCTGCAAATAAGGCTGTATTATCAAATCTTGATAAGAAATTTAGAAATCTTAAAAAAAAATCATTCATAGGATTCTGTTCTTTTATAAATTGCAATAGTAGCTATAGCTAATGTTGAGTTCCCTAGAAAAGTGAAAATCCCTTGAAGGGTAACTAAGCCATATAATTCAGGTTGATTATCAAAAATATGCCAAGTAATTGCACACATGGCTCCAATTAAATTAGGTATCATTGCGAGACTTAACCAGTAATAAAGCTCTAGTTTTTTATAGCTACTTATTTTGTTTATTATAAAAATTGCATAAATCCATTCTATTACTGAGCTGATATGAATTAACCAAGTACCAAATGAAAGTTCGTGCAAAATATTTATATATTTTTCTTTAATATATTAAGTACTTCTTTTGCATGATTAATTGGTAAAACACTTATCCATCGGTATGTTATTTTTCCCTCTGGAGAAATCAAAAAAGTATTCCTATCGGAATAAGGAGGAATCCAGGAACCATATTTTGCACTAATAGTTCCATTGGGGTCGGATAATAATGTGTAATTTATTGATTTTTCACTGCAAAAACTGTCGTGAGAATCTTTATTGTCAGCACTTATTCCTATTATTTCAGCATTATATTTAGAAAAGTCGTTTTTTAATTGAGAAAATCCTTTAGCTTCTAGAGTACAACCAGCAGTAAAATCCTTAGGATAAAAATATAAAACTATCCATTTACCTATTAATTCATTCGAATCCCATATTTTTTTTGATTTAATACTTTTGTTTATTCCTTCTAAATGGAAACTAGGAGCTGAATCTCCTATCTCAGGAGCATAATCAAAAGCAATTGCAGATTTAAGATTAAAAAATAACGATATCAATAATACAAAAAGGCCAAATAAACTCTTCATCAAAATCAGAACTTATTAAGATCCACTCCATTTGTTTTGGCAACCTTATCTAAACCAACCTTTTGTATTGATTTTAATGCCTTAGTACTGATTTTTATGTTTATCCACTTTTTACCTTCCTGCCACCAAAGTCTCCTTTTTTGAAGATTTACTTGTTGTAATTTCTTAGTACGTATATGCGAATGACTAACAGCCATTCCATTATTAGCTTTTGCACCTGTCAGCTCACAAACCCTAGACATATTATTTGAAGAATATATCTATTAACTTTAACACACTACTTATGTTGATGTTTTAAGTAAATCTGAAATCAAATCGGCATTATTATTTTGCAAATTTATAATTTGTTCTTGATCTAATCCTCCTACACTTAATTTAGCCATATCATAAACATGATTAGCAATTTTTGATGCTAATGGATTTTCAACAGGATCTTTTTTATCAACAATAATTTTATTACCAGTTATTTTATTTAATCCTGAAATGAGTGGATGTTCTTTATTAATTAATAGGACGTGATATTCAGGTAATCCCGGCATTTTTTGTTCCATATATGCCCCCATATCATTTATTCTTCTCATTTGTTCAGGCAATAGTATCATTGCTGGAGGGGCATCTTTACTTTTTAGAGATTGAACTTTTACGGTTACCTTCTCGTTATTTAATGCTTTTGAAATAATATCCTTTAGATTATCTGTGTTTGATTTGCCATCTTTATCAACTATTTCTTTTGATTCTTTATCTTCAAGTTCATTTATTTCTGAATCAACTCTTTGAAATTGATAATTTTCATTTTTACTTTCTATCCATGGAAGAAATTGTGCATCTATTAAAGGATCAGATTTGATTACTTCTTTGTTGTCAGATAAACAAATATTTAAAGCACTAGATTGACCAATTACATCAGAACAATAAATAATTTTTTTGGAATCGACTATGTTATTTCTCTCCTTATAATTTGATAATGTTGTGTAAAACTTTTCTTTAGATTTTATAAGAGATTTATCGTCGAGATATTTTTTTACGTCCTTATCGGAATTTATAATTGTTTCAAAAATAATACTATTTTCTACAAGTTCAGCAAACTTTTCGTCTTCGATAGCACCAATCTTAATAAAGGCAGAAATTGAATCCCAAATCTCTGTATAAAATTCAGGAGTATTTTTTAATAAATCTTTTAACTTATTAGCAATTTTTTTGGAAATGAATGATGAAATTGATCTGACTTTTCTATCAGTTTGCAAGGCACTTCTACTTACATTTAATGGTATATCTGTAGAGTCAATTACACCTCTTAAGGGTAAAAGATATTTAGGTACAATTTCTTTTATAGAGTCACTTACAAATACTTGATTGCAAAATAGTTTAATTTCACCTTTTTCCCAATCGGCTCTTCCAGATAGTTTAGGGAAATATAAAATACCTTGAATGTCATATGGATAATCAGTATTTAAATGAATCCATAAAAGAGGATCCCCTTGAAACGGATATAAATATTTATATAGTTCAATATAATCTTCATCCTTTAATTCACTAGGTTGTTTTCTCCATGGAGGATTTTTCTTATTTATTGTTTCACCCTCTAGTAAAACATCTATAGGCATAAAGTCACAATATTTTTTAATAAGCGACTTAATTCTCTCTGGTTCTATGAATTCTTTCTCTTCATCCATTAAATGAAGAATTACATCTGTTCCAACTGCATCTCTTTCAGATTCTTCTAATGTGAAATTAGGTGAGCCATCACATGACCAATTAAACGTTTTACTATCACCTATGGCTGATTTCGTTAAAATATTGACTTTATCTGCAACCATAAAACTAGAATAAAAACCCAATCCAAAATGTCCTATAAATTCGTCATTGTCTTTTTTATATTTTGTTAGAAACTCTTCAGCACTAGAAAAGGCAACTTGATTTATATATTTTTTTATTTCTTCATCATTCATTCCAATACCATTATCTGAAATTTTTAAGATATTTTTTTCCCTATCAATAGTAATTTTTACTTGAGGTTCATCACAATTTTCACAATCTCCAGCCATTGAGGCCATTCTTCTTTTACTTATTGCATCTACAGCATTACTAACGAGTTCTCTTAAAAAGATTTCGTGATCAGAATATACAGCTTTTTTTATTATTGGAAAAATATTTTCGGTATTTATTCTAATTTCGCCTTTTTCCATTTTTAATTTCTTTTTTTGAACTATTAGATTTTATTTCTTATTTTTATGTTAATCAAGTTTAATTAGGAGTATTGTCCGTACTAAAAATTTAAATTGTCGTATCTAATTCAATTTACATTTTTTTTATAAAACTCTAAGAAAAAAAAGTTATTTAACCCATTGAATTTCAGTGCAATTATGTTCTTTCATAAGAATATTGGCTTTTGAATTTTCATTACATGGATTCAAATATAGTATTGTAATTATCCCTTTTTTTTGCAATGCTTTTTGCTCATTTATACCTTTATCTAACAGATAAGTATCTTTAAACAACAACAACACCTTCTTTTTGATTTGGGATTTTTCAACTATCAATTCTCTTAAATTATCTATAGAAATTGTGAATCCAATTCCATTAATTATTTTTTCATTAGGATTAAAGTATCTTACTAATTCGTCATACCTACCACCTTTTGCAATTATGGTTTTAACATTTTTATTATCGCAAATAAGTTGGAAAACTATCCCTGCATATAAATTCAGATGAGGTTGATAGGTAGGATCAAGTTGTATTTTTATATTATATTTTTTTGAAATTTTTGATAAAGTATTAAATAAGCATTCAAGTTCCTCAATTACATTATTATTTCCATAAACATTTTTAAGCTTTTTAAGTATGATTGCAGGTTCCCCTCTTGTAAATAATAATTCCTTCAATATTCCTTTATCATTGTTATCAATGTTTAATCTATCTAATGATTCTTGATCTAAATTTACCATGCATTTCTTAATCTCCTCATAATTATTATTTTTATAATTGAATAATATTAAATCCATTATTTTTGTTGTACTAACAAGAAGAGTTAAATTACAACTATCAATTAAATTGATATTATCAATTGCATCAAATAATATATTAATCGCCTCAATCTCAGGATATTGAGTGTCGTAACTAATTAGTTCTATCCCGCTTTGTAAATTTTCTTGAAATTTAAAAGTATTTTTATAACTTTGTTTTTTGTTAAATACAATACCACTATTAAAAAGTCTTATTGGTCTTTTCTTATTTAATAATCTTGTGGATGTCAATTTAACAATTGATGTTGTCATTTCTGGTCTTAAACATAATGAACTATTACTTACTATTCCAATAAGTTCTTCGTCATCAATTACTTCTCTACCTTTGATTGTCTCAAGATTATTAATAAATGAAGGTGAAATTTCTTCATAACCCCACAACTTATATACATTGTTTAATTCATTAACAATTGAGGAATTATTCCTTACCTCTATTAAATTAAATTCTTTAATATCATTCATTTTAAAACTTTAATTTATTTTTTAAGTGTAAAGTTGTTTATTAAGAGGAGTGACTTTGCTTAATTCCATTTTTAGATCTTCTTCAAGTCTAGGACTGCAAGCCAATATTCTTCCAGAGCTAATATTAAATTCACCGTAAGGGTAATCAGAAACAATACCCCCAGCCTCTTTAACAATAATAGCACCAGCAGCTAAATCCCATATTTCTAGACCTCTTTCCCAATATCCATCTACTTTCCCTGAGGCAACAAATGCTAAATCAACAGCTGCTGCACCTCCTCTCCTTACTCCTCTGGTTTTATGTGTTAAGTAACAAAATTCTGCATAATTATTATCTTCGGTCTCAAACCTATCATATGAAAAACCTGTTACCAGAAGACTATCCATAAGAGAATTAGCATCTGAAACTATCAGTTTTTTATCATTGCAATATGAACCTTTCCCGATGCATGCAGAATAAAGTTCGTTTAAATATGGTACTGATATAGCACCTAGGATAGGATTGTTTTTATATAAGAGACCTATTGAAGTTCCAAAGAATGGATAACCGTGAGAATAATTAGTTGTTCCATCTAATGGATCAATGCACCAAGTTAATTCCGAACTCTTTATTAATTTTCCTGATTCTTCCGCATGAATTGAAATCTCTGGGGTTTTAATTGTTAGATATTCCTTAATTTTCTCTTCTACTTCTAAATCTACGTTGGTAACTAAATCACCTTTTCTCCCCTTTGAAGTGATTGTTTGAATTTTATTATAATTTTTAATTAGAATTTCATTACCTATAAGAGCACTTTCTTTAGCTATTTTAGTAAGGAAAATTAAATCAATTTCTGAATTGATTTCTTTAAATTCTTGAATTTCAAACATAATAATTAATCTTCCTCAAATTCCCAGGGTGGAGCTTTCCTCGTTTTTCCTTTACCGAAATATTGGCCAAATTGTAAATCATAAACCTCATCATAATAGGTAGTCTCGACTTCAATATCTTCTATTACTTTCGCAACACAAAGAAGAGCATAACCCTTATCTTTTAAATCTTGGGATACTCCCATTGCTTCTGGTTGTTCAAGCTTACCCGAAATGATTTTTACCGCACAACTTGTACAACATCCATTCCTACAGGAAAATGGAAGTCTTAAACCTTTTTTTTCAAATTCTTTTAAAATATATTCTTTATCACTAATATTTTCCTGGTATACTTTACCAGTTTCTTTATTCCTAATAGTGACTTTAAAACTCTTTTTCAAGTAACTTTCCTCAATAATGGGATATAAAAAGGGTAAAATATAAATATTAGGAGAGGTGGCCGAGTGGTTGAAGGCGCAGCACTGGAAATGCTGTATAGGGGCAACTTTATCGAGGGTTCGAATCCCTCTCTCTCCGTTTCATTTTAATTGATAGAGATATAAAATAACAATCAGAATTTTAACTAATCAATACTTTATAAATTTCATATATTTTGCAAAAGTAAAAAAAAAAATAAGTAAATGATTTTATTTATTTAAATAAAGTTGAAATTAATAGATTTTTATTATTATATGTAGATAACAGAGAATTTAAATTGATTAAATTATTAGTTAAGGATAACTTTTAATTAATCAAGTAATACTATGGGGCAAATAGTTGGGATTGATTTAGGTACTACTAACTCCGTTGTAGGAGTTATAGAGGCTGGCCGCCCCATTGTAATTGCAAATTCAGAGGGTACAAGAACAACCCCTTCGATAGTTGGATTCACTAAAAACTCCGAAATTGTTATTGGTGATCAGGCTCGAAGGCAACTTGTTTTAAATCCTAAAAATACATTTTATAACTTAAAAAGATTCATCGGACGAGATTGGGATGAACTTGATGAAACAAGTATTTCTGTTCCGTATAATGTTAAATCTAATGATAAAGGTAGTGTTAGAATTCTAAGTCCATTTACAGAGCGAGAGTATGCCCCTGAAGAGTTAATAAGTTCGATAATAAGAAAATTAATTAATGATGCAGAAACTTATTTAGGAGATACGATTGATTCTGCCGTAATTACTGTACCTGCCTATTTTAATGAGTCTCAGAGGCAAGCTACAAAGGATTCTGCCGTGTTAGCTGGGATAAAGGTTGATAGAATTTTAAATGAGCCAACAGCAGCGGCATTAGCCTATGGTTTTGAAAAAAGCTCTTCCAATAACGTACTAGTTTTTGATTTAGGTGGAGGGACTTTTGATGTTTCTTTGTTAAGGATATCTAATGGTGTTTTTGATGTAAAAGCGACCTGTGGAGATACTCAACTCGGAGGTAATAATTTTGATTCCAAAATAGTAGATTGGATTGCTGAACGATTTCTTGAGAAACATAAGATTGATTTAAGACGAGATAGGCAAGCTCTTCAAAGACTTACAGAAGCTGCTGAGAAGGCTAAATGTGAATTGTCAGGACTACAAAAAACTAAAATTTCCTTACCTTTTATTACTACAAGTGATGATGGACCATTACATATTGAAGAGGAATTCGATAGGAAATTATTTGAATCGTTATCTGATGATCTTCTCGATAGATTGCTTGAACCTGTTCAAATTGCTCTAGATGATTCTGGTTGGGATGCTGAAGAAATTGATGAAGTCGTCCTTGTTGGTGGAAGTACTCGTATACCAATGGTTCAACAATTAGTTAAAACTCTTGTTCCTAATGAGCCATGTCAATCTGTAAACCCTGATGAAGTTGTTGCAATTGGTGCTGCAATACAATCTGGAATAATTAGTGGAGATTTACGTGATTTACTTTTAAATGATGTAACTCCTTTATCTTTAGGATTAGAGACTATTGGAGGACTTATGAAGGTTCTTATTCCACGTAATACCCCAATACCAGTAAGGCAATCAGATGTTTTTAGTACTTCGGAATCTAATCAATCATCAGTAGTTGTGCAAGTTAGACAAGGCGAGAGGCCACTGGCTTCAGAAAACAAATCATTAGGAAAATTTAGATTGTCAGGTATACCTCCCGCACCTAGAGGGATTCCCCAAGTACAAGTAGCTTTCGATATTGACGCAAATGGATTGTTAGAAGTCAGTGCAACTGATAGAACTACAGGTAGAAAACAAACAGTAAGTATTTCCGGAGGTTCGAATTTAAATGAACAAGAAATTAATATGATGATCGCTGAGGCCAAGTCAAAAGCAACAGAAGATAGGATGAAAAGATCAGTAATTGATAGAAAAAATAATGCACTTACACTAATTGCTCAAGCAGAGAGAAGATTAAGAGACGCTTCCTTAGAATTTGGACCATATGGAGCAGAGCGACAACAGAGGGCGGTAGAGCTTGCAATTCAAGATGTTGAAGAATTTATAGATGATGATGATCCTCAAGAATTAGAAATTTCTGTAAGTTGTTTGCAAGAAGCCCTTTTTGGTTTAAATAGAAGATTTGCTGCGGAGAAGAAAGTTGATAGCAATCCATTACAAGGAATTAAAAATACCTTTGGCTCTTTAAAAGATGAATTATTTTCAGATGATTACTGGGATGATGATCCTTGGGACAATCAAATGAATAGTAATTCTAGAAATTCGAGGTATGGTAACTCTAGGGATGACGATCCATGGGACAATGACTACTTCCTCTAAAAAAGACTACTTGTCGATTTTAGGTTTATCCTCTGAATTCGACGATATTGAACTTAAAAAAGCTTTTCGAAGGGAAGCGAGAAAATGGCATCCCGATTTAAATAAAAATGATATAAATGCTGAGGACAGATTTAAATTAATTAATGAAGCTTACGAATTCTTACGTGATCCTGTCAGACGAGTTAAATCAATAAATTCTAATTCTTCTACTGAAAAAAATTTTAATAAATACAGCACAGGTTTTCCTGAATTTAAAGATTATCTTAATTCTCTATTTGGATTTGAATACGAATCTGAATTAGATAATGAAAGCTATGATCAAACCTCGGATTTTTATGAAGATGAAAAGCCTAATGAAATTTTTAATGAAGAAGAGTTTAATAGTTATGACTATCCAGCAAGATCTCCAGAAGAACCACCACCTGTAAAACTTCATCAAGATATCGAAACTATTATCGAATTAACCCCGGATGAAGCTCTTAATGGTGCATCTATATTAATAGAATTAGAAGATCAAACTGTTGTAGAAGTTGATACTCCCCCATTTGCTGGAGATGGTTGGAGATTGAGATTAGAAAATATTGCAAAAGGTGGAAAAGATCATTATTTACAATTAAAAGTCCAAACTGAAAATGGACTTCGAATAGATGGTCTACGTGTTCTTTATAAATTAGAGTTATTTCCCCCCGACGCCCTTCTTGGATGTGCAGTAGATGTTCCTACTCTTGATGGAAATGTAACTCTTCAGGTACCTCCAAAGTCTTCAACTGGAAGATTGTTAAGACTTAAGGGTAGAGGCTTGAGTTTTGGAGATAATATTGGAGATCAGTTTGTAGAAATCCTGGTTGTAATTCCTGCTGATATAAATGATGAGGAAATTGCTTTATATACCAGACTTCAAGAATTATCACTATCAGATGAATAGTTAAATAATATATAATAATTAAAAAAGTTTTTATGAATATTTATGTTTTACTTTATAACTTCGGTACAGAGAAAGAAGGAATACATTCAATAGAATTAAAAGGTAGGACTATAGTTCTAATGTTTGAAGAAAAAGATGATGCTGAACGTTACTGTGGACTTTTAGAGGCACAGGATTTCCCATTGCCTACTGTAGAAATGATTTCGATAGATGAAATTAGAGATTTTTGTACAAAATTAGATTATGAATGTAAATTAGTTGAGAAAAATTTTGTGCCTAAGACAGCAGAGGATAGATTACTAATTTCTCCTCCTCAAAAAAATTTAGAAGTGGAGACTTGGAACGAAGAAGAACGTAATGAAGAAAATATAGATTTAAATTCCATTAAGGAGAATCTTGAAAAGCTTCTCTAACGTTTAAAATAGAATTAAAGATAATTAATCTCACAATGACAAAAGCTTTATTTGAAACCGATGCAGGCAATATAAATATTGAGTTATTTTCTAATGACGCACCTAATACAGTTAATAATTTCACAAAACTAATTAGTGAAGGTTTTTATGACGGTTTGGCCTTTCATCGTGTTATTCCAGGTTTTATGGCTCAAGGTGGTTGCCCTAATACACGTGCAGGATCTTCAGGCATGCCTGGAACAGGTGGACCAGGATATAAAATTAATTGTGAAATCAATTCTAATAAACATCTAAAAGGTTCGCTATCAATGGCTCATGCAGGAAAAAATACAGGTGGGAGTCAATTTTTTATAGTTTATGAGGCACAACCTCATTTGGATGGAGTACATACTGTCTTTGGAAAAACAGATGATATGGATATTGTTTTAAAACTAACAAATGGCTCAAAAATTATTAAAGCCAGTTTAGTTTAAGATAATTTTTTATCAAAAATAATACTAAACGTTTCTTTATCGAGATTAAATTTCCTAGTGGATGAGTATAATTCTTCATTTTTTATTGAAAAATTGGTACTTTTTAATTTAATATTGTTTTTTGGATGTAAAGCCTGTTGAATATTTTTTGATACGATAATTCCAACTTTTGAACTTTTATTATATTCCGATAAAAATTGAATAAAGATTTCAATCTTATTAATTTCATTATCATTAATAGTGAAATCTTCTCTGTTTTTGTCATGCAATATTTTCCATACTAATTTAGGTCTATTCCAAAAAGCTAATAGTCTAGGAGAGCTTTCTAACATAATATTTATTTTATTTTTTTCGCAGAATTCAATTATTTTATTTTTAATAGGAACTAAATCTATTGATTTATAGTCACCATCAAGGAAAATTGCAATATAAGGATCTATATCTATAGAATTTAATTTTTCTTCTTCTAACATATGTCCAAGTTTTTGTCTCTTTACATTTAGATATTCAGAATTATGCTCTCCAGGACATATCACTAATGGGACTCTCTCAGTAACTTCTATTCCATATCCACCTAATCCAGCAATTTTTCTAGGATTATTTGTAAGTAGTTTTAACTTTTTGATCCCAAGGTCAGTTAATATTTGTGCTCCAACTCCATAATTTCTTAGGTCTGCAGGGAAACCCAATTTTTCATTTGCTTCTACAGTATCCAAACCACCATCTTGTAAACTATATGCTTTTAATTTATTAATCAAACCAATGCCTCTTCCTTCTTGTCTTAAATAAACAACCACACCCTCTTCTTCTTTCTCAATCCTTGCTAACGCAGCCTCTAACTGGGGTCTACAATCACAACGTAGCGATCCAAAAGCATCACCGGTTAAACATTCTGAATGCATTCTTACTAATACTGGTTCACTTAATTTATTTGACTTTTGCTTTACTAGTGCAATATGTTCAGAACCGTCAAGTTCATTTATGTATCCATATGCCTTAAAATTACCGAAAATACTTGGAAGTATTGCATCAGATTTTCTATAAACAAATCTTTCGTTTTGAAATCTATAACTGATTAGGTCTGCAATGGATATTAGCTTCATTCCCCATTCTTTTGCATATTGCTTAAGTTGGGGAAGTCTTGACATTGAGCCGTCTGGATTTTGAATTTCACAAATCACACCAGCAGGATAAAGACCAGACATAGCAGCAATATCTACAGCGGCTTCGGTATGTCCAGCTCTTTTTAATACTCCTCCTTTTTTTGCTCTTAGTGGAAATATATGTCCTGGTCTTCTTAAATCTTCTGGCTTAGTTGAAGGATTTATTGCAACTTGGATAGTTTTAGCTCTATCCTCTGCTGATATTCCAGTAGTTACATTATTCTCAGGACCTGCATCTATTGAAATAGTAAATGCAGTTTGATTTTCATCTGTATTCCGATCAACCATTAAAGGAAGATCTAAGGCATCTAACTTGTCTCCTTGCATTGCTAAACATATTAAACCTCTACCCTCTGTTGCCATAAAATTAATTTGTTGAGGAGTTGCAAACTGAGCCGCACAAATTAAATCGCCTTCATTTTCTCTTCTCTCATCGTCAACAACAATTATGCATTCTCCATTTCTTATGGCAGCTAATGCATCGCTTATGGGATCAAATTCTATAATAAAATTTTCAATATTATCCACAATTGTTCCATTATTTGATTTGGGACTTGTTTCTTTCATTATTACTATTCAATATAGAAAAAAGTGTTTTAATTATTATTGTTGTCAACACTTACAATCCTATCTTAAAGTCTGCCAATAAAGAGAAATGAATGTTGCAATAGTTGGTGCTACTGGTTACGGGGGAATACAAGCAGTAAATCTATTAAAGGATAATAAAAATTATAAAATTTCTTATTTAGGAGGCAATAAATCTTCAGGAACAAAATGGAGCGATAATTTTCCATTCATAAATTTAGAGTCTGACAATTTAATTGAAAAAATATCAATAGATAGAATCGCCGATAAAGCTAATGTTGCTTTACTTTGTTTGCCTAGTGGAATTTCTTCTACATTAACAAGAGGCTTATTAGAAAAAGGAGTAAAAGTGATTGATTTATCAGCCGATTATAGGTATAAGTCTCTTGATCAATGGAAGAATGTATACTCTAACGAAGCTAAAAAATATAAGAGAGATGACGATGATTTATGTAAAGAAGCAGTTTATGGTCTTCCTGAAATTAATTTCAAAGATATATCTAAAGCATGTTTAATCGCTTGCCCTGGATGTTACCCAACATCTGCTCTAATTCCTCTTAGCCCATTTTTATCCCAAGGGATTATTGATAATGAAGGTATAGTAATAGATTCAAAAAGTGGTACATCAGGTGGAGGCAGAGAACCACATCAAAAATTATTATTTTCTGAATGTGGAGATGGTCTATCTGCCTATGGACTAATAAATCATAGACATACTTCAGAAATAGAACAAATTGCAAGTTTTATTTCTGGTAATAATATTGAACTACTATTCACTCCACATTTAATACCAATGACAAGAGGTATGCATTCGACAATTTATGGAAGATTACGGGATCCAGGTTTAACTTCTTCTGATTGTAGGATTATATTAGAAAATTATTATAGAAACTACTCGCATATTCGAGTATTACCAGTTGATATTTATCCTTCCACCAAGTGGGTTAAGAATACAAATGAAATCCATCTCTCTGTCAAAGTTGATACTAGAAATGGAAGAATAATTATTTTATCAGTAATAGATAATTTAATTAAAGGACAAACAGGGCAAGCCATACAAAATCTTAATATAATTTCTGGTTTGCCAATAAATAATGGGTTAGAAATGATTAATCATTACCCATGAATTTATTCCGGATAATATTTCCAGCCTCAGAAATTGAGAGTGGTAATATTTTATGTTCCAATAAATGTAATTTCTGAGTTATTGTCTCTAAATTATCCTTATCCGAAATAGCTAATGCTGCTTGCATAATTAAGGGACCACTATCAACCTCTGGTTCTACAAAATGTACTGAACAACCAGTGATCTTGGAATCATTTGTTATAGCGTCTTTAATTGCATTACTTCCTTTAAAAGAAGGCAGTAATGATGGATGAATATTTATTATTCTATTCTTAAATTCATTAACAAATTTTGATGACATAATTTTCATCCAACCCGCCATAACAACAAGTTCTATATCCAGTTTTTTTATTGTATTAATAATTTCATCCTCAAAATAATCCTTATTTAAATAATCAGAGCTTTTAATCACCTTATAAGAGATATTGGAGTTTTTAGCTCTTGTTATACACCCAGCCTCTGATTTGTTTGTAATTAAAATCTTAATATCTATATCAAATTTATTTGAATTAGAGAGATCTATCAATTCTTGAAAATTTGATCCCTCACCTGAGGCTAAAATAGCTATTTTTAATTTTGGTGAAAATTCTCTAAGTTGTGAGATTTCAGGTGAAATTAAATAATTGAATGATTTATCCAAAAGCTGATATTTTTATTGAATAATAAATGAGATATAAATAAAAAAAACCCCTAATTGTATTTATTAAAATTCACAAACATTATGATCTAAAAATAATATAACTAAATAAATTGAAATGATTAGTATTTACGAAGAATAAACTAGATATAATAAACAAAATAAGAAAATAGTCAAAATATAAAATGAATAATGACTTCAATTCATGGGATAAATATTGCAACTACCTTTGGTTTGATAAACAGGTGAATATATGGTTAGATA
>QCSX01000011.1 GCA_003209065.1 Prochlorococcus sp. AG-670-N10 | reverse complement strand
TCCGTCCCACATATACTAGGTCAAAGTCTTATTTAATGTGCAGAGCAAATCTTATACCTTTGATAACTCATACTTATCTATTAATCTATTTTTCTATTACAGAAATCAAGTCCCCATTGTGAGGGACTAAAATTTTACTATCAAAAAGATTAGACAGATAACTTGATTGAAGTATAAATATTTTTAATTTTCTGCTAATGCGATTAAAGACAAATTTTTGAAATTATATTTAAGTCCCATAAAATCTTTGTATCAACATGAACCTAATAAATAAGATCTAACATTGCTATAAATAAATTGCGTGGTTAATATTGGCATCGTTCCGCTAATATTCCCGCCCGGATTTGAAATTATTAATTGTTGATCTAAAGTTGAAGAGATAAAAGTCCTGTTTTTTGTGGAAAAGTTATTTATAGTTTGTACTTTTGATTGCTCTTTTCAGTATTATGAGGAGACTGTTCGGCAATGGGTAAAAGAACAGGGAGAAGGGATCGTAATAGATTATGAGTTAGTTAAAATAAATAATCATAAGTCTCATTCCTTTTATACAGTTTCAAGTTTAGAAGAGTTTTCAAGGATGCTGGATACTGAATGGGCTAGGGAGTGGGATCAGGCTAATAATTGCAAAGATATTCTTTATAAACTTGAGCTAGTTGAATAACTCACACAAACGCCATAGCAATTATTTACCGTGCTTTTAGTTTGTTATTACTTGTTAGTTTTGGCTAGTTAACTTATCGTATGACAATTACAATGACTTTTAAAGAAAAAGCTTCTTGTGGATATTCTTATGAATTAAGTAATTAGTCCATTGTATTTTTAAGACCTTTCATACTATGTTCATTGAGACATTTTAAATAATAATTAAAAATCAGATAGATAATGCATAAAACAAAAAAAGATCATTTATTCGAACTGACTGTCAGACAAATACGTCTAGAAGCAAAGAAATCATCAATTCATTTATATAGTCGTAAAAATAAAAAAGAATTGATCGAATTAATTCTTCAAGATCGAGAAAAAGACTTAATTGAAGATAAGAATAATGATGAACGGATAGCTGAAGAAGAAAGAATAGCTTTAGAGAATGTTAAAGCTGAAGAAGAAAGAATAGCTTTAGAGAATGTTAAAGCTGAAGAAGAAAGAATAGCTTTAGAGAATGTTAAAGCTGAAGAAGAAAGAATAGCTTTAGAGAATGTTAAAGCTGAAGAAGAAAGAATAGCTTTAGAGAATGTTAAAGCTGAAGAAGAGAAAAATGTAATCTTTGATAAAAATTCAAATTTAAAAAGATTATTATCTGAATCTTTTCCAAATAAAAAAATATTGATAACAGATAATAAAGACGGATCACAAACAATTCTTATCCTCTAAATATTACGTGCACCGATAAAATCTTCATTAACAGCGGGCTATGCGGACAGCAAAGCTAAGCAAGGTTTAGCAAATGATCGCCCAGAGATCGCCCAGAGGATATTTAAGAATCGTGAGAAGTCAATCGGGGCGACAGGATTCCAACCTGCTACCTAGTGCTCCCAAAGCACTTATCTAATAAAAAGAGCACTATTTCTATTGATTATGATTAGAAAAACTAAATTCTAACTTAAGTTTTTAGTTCTTATATCTGATATTTGATGGCTATTTGATGGCCCTTAGTTAATAATAAATTGTCTTTTAAAACTTAAATTTTACTCCAATATGAGCTGAAAGCGTTTCAGAGTCAGTAACAGTTACAAGTGTTCCATCATCGGTTACGTTAATTGTGTCAAATCCCAAGTATGTTATTTTTCCTGTTATGTCAGTATCTGAATTTAGAGCATAACTTATGCCTCCACTTAAGCTGTAAGTAGAAACGTCATCTGTACAGTCATCTGTGCCTCCGGCAGTACATAAATTTACTGCGTCCACATTTGTTGAACCATATCCTGCCCCTATAAATGGAGTCCATTTTGTATTCTCAATTGGAAAATCTAAATATCCATTTAGAATTATTGAACCGAACTTAGCTTGATGGTCAGTAACTATAGTTGAGATTGTATTTGTATAACTAACATCTGCTCTAAAGTGCTTTCCAAAGTCATATCCGAAGCTTCCTTCATAACTAAATCCTGCTTCAAAAGCTAATGCGAAAGGAGTTCCTGCTAAATGTAAATCAGAAAAAGTACCAGCACCTGCACCAATAGAGCCATAAAATCCTTTTTCATAATCATCTGCTTTTACTTCTGGAGATAAAGGCAAAATACTTATTGATGCAATCGATAAAGCAGCTAAAGACTTTAAGGCAGACATAAAATTTAAAAAAACTACTAGGAACATACTTTACTTAAAAGATTTATTCAACATTTGTTTCCTTATTAAAATCAAGCTATCAGTTGGCGATTTGTTGGCGCATTGAAGCCAACAAGCAAAAAGCAATAAAAAAGCGAGTCTGGGAAACTCGCTAGTATTACTTGGTTTTAATGGTCGGGGCGACAGGATTCGAACCTGCGACCTAGTGCTCCCAAAGCACTGGGCGTTATTTTTAAGAAAACCTTGAGACTTTAGTTATAGCCTAGACTAACTATAGATGGTGGAACGAGTTTGAGACAGCTTATTGCTAAATCTTCGAAGATTATGCAATATGTTTATAGAACTTAGAGCCCCCTCTAGAGCCCCCAAATATCTTTGATATTAAATATAAAAAATTACTTTATATATATTCAGTAATGATTGATATTCGATCTAAAATAAGGGGCAATTAGCTCCTTTTTTAATGGTTATGTTTGTGCATATAGCATGGCATCCACTTATCACCCATTTGATGAGCTCCTTTACATTTAAATTTATAAGCTTCTTTTACAGCCTGTTCTTTTGTATCAAATAACATTGGCATTTTCATTTCTTTTTCAACAGTTTTATTTGAACAACTTAATGAAAGAATTGACATGAAAAAAAAAGGAAGAAAAGAAATAAAGTGTTTCAAAATTAATTTATAAAATCAAGTCACCTTAGTATTAAATATCTTTCGAAATATTTAAAAAATTGATTTCTTTACATATATATTGATTGACAGTCGATCTAAAATAAGGGGCAATTAGCTCCTTTTTTAATGCGTAAATTATTAATACCTTTGTTAGCAGTAATAGTTGTTCCAGCTGCCGTTCAAGCTAATCCTTTTAAAAAAGAACCTACATATAAACAGATAGTTTCTCAATGCAAAGGAGAAGATTCAAAATTTGCAGAATATAACGAAATAGGAATGACCCAATTTGCAAAAAACTATTTGGATCTTTGTATAAAGACAGAAGCACAAAAAGTTTTACAGGCAAAATATATAAAATGTCTCAAAAAGAATAATGCCGCTTATTGCCAAGAGACAACAAAATTAGATTAATGAAACGCTTACTACTTGCACTTCTATTATTTTCTAGTCCTGTATTGGCAGAAAAATATACTATCTATACAACTGAAAGACCGCCTTTTTCTTGGTCAGGAACAATTGATGCTGATAACACCTTTTATTATTTCACTAATGCTTATGAACCTAAATGCGACATTGTAGCGAGTGGTTGTTTTATGAAAACCAACGAAAAAGCAGCAATTATTAGTAAAGATATTATTAAAGCTCAGGGTAGATACTTCTGTTCAGAAGAACATATAAAAGCTGTAAATAAAGCTAACCCCAAAATCTCCAAGATTAGATACAGTTCTATAGATTATGGATATGGAAAATGTACTAAAGATGGTTGGGTAAGGTAACTAAAAGAATGAACTTAACAATATTAATTTTGACAATAATTGGAATAATATTTTCTAGAGATATTTACCTTCTTTTAAAAAGGTTTGTAAAATTAGTTGATGAAAGATTATTATTTTTAGCCGGCATAATAAAGAAAGTATTTAAATATCTTTTAGTAACTTTAAGATATATTTTTAGCAATATATTTAATTATCTAGATAAAAAATTCAAATTAAAGAAATTCCTATCTTTACTTGAACGCCTATTAAAAAAAATCTGGAATTTTGATGACTTTTTAAAAAAACAACCTACCCCATTGAATAATTTTGGAAATGGTTTATTTGCATTATTAATAATATCTTTGTTCTTAATTATTAAATTAATTAAGTTTTTATTTACCTTTGCTTTAGTAATATTCTTAAGTTTTTCCCCAATTGTTCTTTTTGGTTACTTAGTAAGTAATTTTACGCCTCAACCTATTGCCTTTTTTATTGATTCTGTAATAGCTTTCTTTTTAGATAATTTTGGAAATGGTTTATTTGCAGTCTTATTGATTGGCATTTCTTTTTTTATAGTTTTATTTTCTGGTTGGATTGGATTCGCATATTTATTTGGTAGATATTTCGGTACTAAAGAGAAAATTAAAAATAATAGATTAAAAGGTAAAAAAAAGGGGCGACAGAAAACCCCTTGATAGTTACGCCAATTCGGGCATAACCTAATACCAAACTTCTTTCTAAAGTTTTGCCAATTAATCTGGAGAAAATAATATTTGGGTGCATTTTGGGTGCAACCTTTTTTGGGTGTAATTTATTATTAGCTGAGACTTACTGCTATAACTGATCGGGGCGACAGGATTCGAACCTGCGACCTAGTGCTCCCAAAGCACCCGCTACGCAAAATGCGACAGCCCCCATTAGAAACAAGTGAGGCTATAGCTTATGAGTTGGTACTAAAAGAAAATATTTGAGTCTCAAAAATTTGGAAGATGTAGCAAAGTATTGCACAAATAAGCAAAATCTCGCTCAAATCTCGCTCACAAGCAACCTAGTGCCCTAGGAGCACTAGATCATAAATATAATTAATTGAAAATTGATTACTTGGCTGATTTATTACTTTTATGATTTGTTATACAACCCTTCAAGATGCTTTCTTTTTGCCTCACTTTGCCAATACTGTTTTGCTTCTGCAAGCATAGTTAATTGGAAATCTGAATCAATTCCAAGCTCAGACTTTAGTTTGATAAGTTCCTCTTTGATTTCTTCAATTGATACAAAGAAAAACTCTTTTCGTGTATTCTCTAGATTTACTCTTTTGTTGTCGAAGTGTTTGTGTAGCGCGTTTTCCAGCCCTGGAGCATTGGTTGTTCTAATCATGGCATGAATATCGAAAGGGAATGGAACAGAGGCATCGCCAAGTTCCTTTACTCTATCAAGAGGCTCTAATCTTCTGGTCATACCAATTTTATAAACTCCATCTCCAAAACTTCCAACGTTAGAAATTACATATACATGCCCTGTTTTTGTTATTTCTGCTTGACTTATAGTTCTTCTTTTCTCCTCCATTTCTTTCATTCTTTCTTCAAGTTCCTTAATTTGTAGTAAGAGTTTTTCTTTTTGTTTTTCATTTGCCCCATCAACTTCACCTCTTGCTTTATCTAGAGCAGCTTGATATCTTTTTTCTTCGATCTCTGCATCTTTTTTTGCCTTTTCAATCTCTCTAAGAGCTCTTTCTTCTTCTCTTATCTGTTCTTTGATTCTTCTTTGCTCTTCTTTCTCTTGTTGTTTCCATTCTTCATATTCATGCTTAAGACTTAACTCATCTTCTTTTAACCACTTATATGAAAGGCAAAGTTGACAATGAAATAGTTCAGCAATTCTATTTATTGAGTCAAAAGCATTATTCATCCTGTCATATTGAGTATCAAAATTACGCCATGTAGTTTTTGCTATCAGGCCATCACATTCACCATTAAAAGCACGAAGCATTAATTTTATAAAATTCAGTTGTACTTTCCTTCCTTCTTTATCACTATCTTGATAAGAAATTTTTCTATTAATTCGAGCCGCAATCAGAATTCCTTTTTTATTAGAAACACGTTTAGGGTCATAGCAATCTTTTTTTGTGTTTTTAAGTCTTAATTTCTGTTCTTCTAATACGGACTTTAATTTTGATTGCCAATCCTTATCTGTATGGTAGTCATATTTTTTTTCATAAAAACCATAATTAAGTAGTTCGATTTCATCACTAGCTAATTTGATAGTTTTTTGTATGTATTTATTCTCATCATTAAGAACCTTTTGTTCCTTCTCTAGATCGTCAATATTTAAGGCTAAATCTTTAAATTGTTTTTCATAATTAATTTTCTCTTTTTCTAGCTTATCAAGTTCATCAGCTATTTCATCTTCTAAATTCTGTTTTTTATTCTTAATAAGTTTATCTAAATCATTTTTTGAATCTTTAACGTAAGCTTCAACATCAAGAATTGGAGCAAATCTTTTTTGCAAGGTAAGTAGTTGTTTTTTCTTTTTGTTTCCCCAGGCGAAAGTCAATGAGGTTAGTAAAATCCCTGCAGCTATTGGTATCCAAATCATCTTTCATATGAATTTTTTTAAAGTTAGCACTAACAAAAATTGGTTCCTTAAAATTTATACAAAACCTAACTTTATATTCCTTTTTAATTTAATTTTTTTGTAAAGCTAAGCAAGGTATAGCAAATCCTCGCTCAAATCTCGCTCAGTCTCATCTTTCTAATTGTGGGCAATAAAAAAGAGAGTCTGGGAAACTCTCTAGTATGACTTGGTTTTTAAATGGTCGGGGCGACAGGATTCGAACCTGCGACCTAGTGCTCCCAAAGCACTTAACAACCCTATTAGGGCACTATGTCTACAGGCTATAACTTAATCTTTGTTTAGATTTACTTGATTTGACAGGACAAACTATGATGTATTTGACGGCAATTTGACGGCAATTTGACGGCAATTTAATTAAGTAGATTTTAATTATGGCCAGAAATAAAAAAATACACTTTAGAAAATTGTTTGAGTTAATTGAATGAAAAACTTATGGACTAAAAGAAACATTATGGATTATCTAAGCCACCCTGATGAGAGCTTGGATAAGAACTACAGCCCAATAAGACAGAAGTACAGAAAGGAGCTTCGGAGAATGGATATGGAAACTAAAGCTCAGGGCGGTGTTGTTGATTGGAACTATATTCTTAACGACTTTATGTAATATGAATTGCAATCCAATACCAGAAAGAGATGATTGGTTCATTACTGATAGGAAACCAACTATTTGCCCTAGATGCGGTAAGAAAGAAGTTAGAAAAGCTGTTTTAGGTTATCCAACCGAAGAGGATTTCCATAATGACAATATTTATCTAATTGGCTGTATTCCAGATTTTCCTATTGATAGGACTTGGGGTTGTAGGCAATGTGATGCTGCATTTTTTAAAGATACCCCAAGAAATAAAGCTGCATTAGGTGGTTTAGTTCCTCATCAATGGCCAAAAGCTTAAGTATGAAAGCTTGGCGTATGAAAATCGAAATTATTATTGTCATTTGACGGCAATTTGACCCTCAAGAATTTGAAGTTTTAGAAAAGCGAAGTCTGCTCAAAATCTTTTTTGAAGGGATTATTGAAAAACAAATCATTGATTTGTTTATTAAGTTCTTCTTTTGATGAAAAAGGCAAAATCTCAGTAAATTTTTCTGAAGATTTTAATGATTTGTTCCCTGACCAACATTGATCATATTTTAATTCCTCTTGAGGACTTAAATAACTAACTTTTCTTCTTAATTTTTCTAACTTTCTTATGCAGTGCATAGAACCTCCTTTCGCAGAACTTTCTAGAAGCAATCCAACTCTTGAAAGACCAGCCTGGATTCTATCTCTTGCTACAAATTGATATCTTGAAGGTTTTATACCTATTAGATATTCTGATACGAGGCAACCTCCATAATCAATAATCTCAGAAGCTAAATTGGCATTTTCTTTGGGGTATATTTCATCTAAACCATTTGGCAGAACTGCAACAGTTGGGATACCCATCTTAATAGCTGCTTTGTGGGCAATAGTATCGCAACCAATTGCCAAACCACTTATGACACTTTGAGATCTAGAAGCAAAAATATTGCAAATTTCAGGAGCACTATCATAAGTATATTTTGTTGGATTTCTCGTGCCAACGATAGCTAAGGTTTTTTGAAAATTGAAAGACTCTGACTTACCTTTGACAAAAATGACTAAAGGAAAATCATTCAACTCCATTAGAGCCTTTGGATAATCATTAGAAGTAAAAGGGATTGCAGATATTTTTTGTTCTTGTGATTTATCTAACTTTTCAAGAAATTTATCTTTTTTAGCAAACCATTCAGCGCTACTTATAGAGAAATCTTTCTTTCTATTAAGAGCCTCAATAATATTGTCGGTTCTTATACTCTCTAAAGATGAAAGTAATTTGTAGGAATTTACCAATCCAAAACCATCTATTGAAAGCAAAGTTAAAATATTTGATGTTATATCAATCATTAATTAAAAAAATTCAGAATCTTGCTAGATAATGACTTAACTTTATTTTTAACTTTTTCCTTTATTTTTTTCTTTTCAATAAAGTTTTTTAAATCATCAAGTTTCTTAATTAATTTTTCACTATTATCTTCGAAAGTCTTTTCGCTATCTTCTTCGTATTTATGACCTTTTTCTTTTGCAGTACTTAGAGCCTTATTAAACTTTTCAAAATCCGGATATACATTTCCATAATTATCTTTTCTTTTTATATAACCACAAGCAATGACAATTTCATCAATATTAGAGTTTGAAAGTCTACTGATTTTTCTAAGCAAAGCCTTACCTGTTAACTCAGGAAATATATTCTCTTTATGATTTTCTGATTCATTAGGTTTTAAATTATCAAATCTGCCACTCGTCACTTTAGGTGGTGTTCTTTCAGAATCAGATTTATTAATAGGTTCAATAAATGTATTTTTCACTATGATTTCATCAGAAAAACTTTTTGGATTCCAATTCTTAGATGTATAACCTAATGCTAGGCATGTTATTGGATTATTAAATCCAGCTTCAGCAATCAATTTTTGGCAGACATTAAAGCTTTGTCCAGAAGTTACAACATCATCTAAAAGAAGTATTTGATAATCTTTTGGAATGTAATTCCCTTTTACGTTTATGGTTGAAGCTAGTTCTTCATCAGTAAAGGCATTCTTTTTTTTCTTTTCTAGCCTATTTTTAGTTGTAACAAGTAATTCTGAACCATCAATTATTGGACCGGCTGACAATTTCCTAATTAAATAAGCCAAAGTATTTTTTGTATAGGCTTTGCTAGAAGGGACACAACATAGATAGATATTCTTATTAGATGGAATAATATATCTGAGACATTCGGAATAAAACAATACTGCTTCGAAGCATTTTTTATCTTTAAACTTATAAAAATCTTTGAAATTTAAAAGTCTTTGATCCGAATCACTAAAATAAGATGAATTTTTAGGATGATAAATTTGTATAGATTGGTATTTGAAAAAATTAGATTTAATTAGTTTTGTTGAGTTTTTTAACCAAGAAATATCGTTGCTTTTATGAGTAAATTCTTTTTCTTTATTTATCTTTTTTTTATTTAAATATTCATTATAAGAATTTTCATCACTTTCATAAATTATTGAACCATTCATAAGATTCCTTTGATGCTCTGCTTCTTCTCTTGAATTAAAGTAATGTCTAATATTTTTATTATTTGAAAAGAAAAAATATTTTGTCATATCAAATTTCTCAAAATTTATTGAGATATTTTTATAAATAATAGCTTCTATGAAAAAATTTTCATCTGACGGCATTTTGACGGCTCTTGCTGCCGTCAGATTTTCCAACAAAAAAGCGAGTCTGGGTAACTCGCTAGTATAACTTGGGTTTAAATGGTCGGGGCGACAGGATTCGAACCTGCGACCTAGTGCTCCCAAAGCACCCGCCCTCCAATTTGAGACAGTGGGTTAAATAAACAAGTCAGGCTATAGCTTGTTAGTTGCTATATCTACAAAATTACGAGTCTTAAAAATAGGCCAAAGTTATACAAAATTATCCTTAGATATACAATTAATCGCTAAATAATCGCTAACCAAAGACCTAGTGCTTTAGGGGCTGTAAAATATCATTGATTGACAGTCGATCCAACATAGAGGGATAAACCCCTCTTTTTTATGCAAGTAATAAGTGTTTAAAAAGAGCGAACAGGTCGTATATATCAATAATTATTGATTATATCAAAATATTTTGATGTATTTCTTAATCTTTGTATTTCGCTTTTTGTTTGATGCTATAAATTAATTGTCTTCAATCTAAGTGGCTAATGAGTATTTTCAAAAAAACTCTCATT
Organism: Prochlorococcus sp. AG-670-N10; assembly: GCA_003209065.1. Lineage (GTDB taxonomy): Bacteria > Cyanobacteriota > Cyanobacteriia > PCC-6307 > Cyanobiaceae > Prochlorococcus_A. The sequence goes on along the minus strand of QCSX01000011.1, from coordinate 39,330 downwards.
TTATCTTCTGCAATTTCATTGATACTTTCTCCATCTGCGATGGCATCAAAGAGATTGAGTGGAGCTGGTGCATCATTTCCTTCGAAGATTTATACTAGGTGGTTTTTTGACTTAGCTAAATCTGGAGGCCCTAGAGTTAATTACCAAGCAGTAGGTTCTGGTTCTGGAAGAAAAGCTTTCATAGATGAAACTGTTAATTTTGGAGCCTCTGACGATCCAATGAAAGAAGCTGATATAAAAAAAGTTACTAGAGGACTTGTTCAAATACCGATGGTAGGTGGAACAATTGCGTTTGGATATAACTATGATTGCGACCTGAAACTAACACAAGAACAAGCTGTTCAAGTAGCAATGGGAATGATAAAAAACTGGAAGGAATTAGGATGTAAGTCAGGTAAATTAACTTGGGCCCATCGTTCCGACGGTTCAGGCACGACTAAAGCTTTTACAAATTCTATGGAGGCTTTCTCTAAAACCTGGAATCTAGGTACTGGTAAATCTGTTAAATGGCCTTCGGGAGTTGGAGCAAAAGGCAATTCAGGTGTTGCAGGTGTTATTCAAAACACTCCTGGCGCAATTGGTTATGTAAACCAGTCATACATTAAAGGTAATGTTAAGGCTGCTGCACTTCAAAACCTATCTGGTGAATTCGTTACCCCTAATACTGAATCAGGCGCGATAGCTTTAAATGGAATAACTCTTGATAAGAACTTGGCTGGTAAAAATCCAAACCCTACTGCTAAAGGAGCTTATCCAATAGCAACCTTAACTTGGATACTTGCTTATGAAACAGGTAATGGAAGGAATACTAAGGCAATTCAAGATACATTCTATAAATTGCTCAGCGATGAATACCAAGATAAAGCTCCTGCCTTGGGTTTCGTTCCCTTGAAAGGTGAAATTTTAAAAAAATCAATTGAAGCTGTTGGAAGAATAGGAAGGTAATTTAGAACTAGTAAGCCAAGCAATAAAAATCAAAATAGATGAAGTATATAAACAATACTGCATACCAATAGTGGCATTTTTACCGAGCATAAATAATAAGCCCGATAGCAGGGTTCCAAATAATCTTCCCGCTGCATTAGCCATATAGTAATAACCAACATTTAAACTTACTTTCTCATTATCTGAATAAGCCAAAATCAAGTAGGAATGAGTAGATGAATTCATTGCAAAAACAAAGCCGAATATTATTAATCCAATAACAATTACAGGACCTAATGATTTGTCACCGTTTAATGCTCCTGCAATAAATAAAGGAATAACCGTCAAGATAAGTCCCCAAAATTGAACGGTAGTTTTTGTTGGGCTATTATTTTTCCCCCATACTTTTCTAAGTAATGGAGCTAATACTTGAAAGAAACCATAGATTATTATCCATCCACCCAAGAACAGCCCTATTTTTAAATAATCCCATCCAAAAGAAATGTCTAAAAATACTGGAAGAGCTACTACAAACCAGACATCTCTTGCTCCAAATAAGAAAAACCTTGCACTTGAAAGAATATTAATACCTTTAGACTTTGAATAAAGGTCTTTAAAAATTGGTTTTCTTTTCATTTTCCCTGAATCTTTAGGAAGACATAAAGTTAAAAAGAATGCGAAGCATAGACCTAAACCCATTATTCCCACTGCATTATTAAAGCCCAATAGCTTGTATAAGAGACCCCCTAGGAAGAAACCAACACCCTTAAGTGCATTTTTAGATCCTGTTAAAATTGAAACCCACTTAAATAATTGTTTTTGACTATTTTGATTATTCTCTTCTGAATCTGGAACTATTGATTTAACTGCACTTTTTGCACTCATTTTATTTAAATCTTTTGCTACCCCACTAAGTGCTTGGGCTAACATAACGTATGAGACGCTAAAGATTATTGACCAATTCTCTTTGACTGGAATCAGCATGAAGAGAGCAAGAATTTGCAGAATCGTTCCTATCCATAAAGTAAGTCTCAACCCATATCTTGCTCCTATCCATCCTCCAAAAAGATTTGTAATTATTCCAAAAAATTCATAGAAAAGAAAAAGTAAAGCAATTTGCAGAGTTGAATAACCAAGTTCATGAAAATGACCAACAACTAGTATTCTCAATGCACCGTCAGTAAGAGTAAATGCCCAATAGTTTGCGGTAACGACACTATATTGTTGAAGGCTAGATAACTTCATAAAAACTAAAATTTATTTTCTTTCTCAATTACATAAGAAGTAAGATCTGCAAGCCTGCAACTATAACCCCACTCATTGTCATACCAGGCATAAATCTTTAATAAATTAGAATTTACAACCATCGTTGAAAGTCCATCAATTATTGAACTTCTACAGTCATTTAAGTAATCAGCGGATACTAAGGGTCTCTCCTCGTATCCAAGAATACCTTTTAAGTATGTTTCAGATGCTTTTTTAAATTCATTATTTACTTGCTCTTCAGTTACTTCCTTATTTAATTCAAAAACTATGTCGGTTAATGAGGCGTTTAGAAGTGGAACCCTTACTGCATGACCATTTAGTTTTCCTTCTAATTCAGGGAAAATTTCAGCAATCGCATTAGCTGATCCAGTGGTAGTAGGTATTAAGCTTTGCATGCATCCTCTTGCTCTTCTTAAGTCACTTTTGTAAAAATCTACTGGAGATTGTGTATTTGTAACGTCATGAATAGTTGTTATAACCCCATGTTTAATTGAGAAATTTTCATTAACAACTTTTACGATGGGAGCCAAGCAATTTGTAGTACAGGATGCTGCTGTAATTAATTTATTTTTTTCAGGTTTATAAAGGGCTTGATTAATTCCATAAACAATATTAAGTGCTTGTTCCCCTCCCACAATTCCTTTCACAGGACAAGCAACTATTACTTTTTTTATTCCAAGAGAATCAAAGTATGGATTTAATTCTTTAGGAGTTTTGTTTTTACCTGTACATTCCAAAACAAGATCAACCGAAGATTTATTCCATGGAACATCAAGATAGTTCTTTATTGATGTAAAGGAAATTTTTTTATCTTCAATTAATATTTCGTTGTCATTCGAAGCTATTTTTTTATTCCATTTACCATGAACAGAATCAAACTCTAGTAAATGAGATGCAGTTAAAGAATCCCCATTAATTTCATTTATATGAGTTATTTCAATATCTTTTCTTTCCCATAAAATTCTTAAAACTAACCTACCAATTCTTCCAAATCCGTTAATTCCAATTTTCATAGAAATATCAAAACCTAATATAATATATATCAAAAATAATTGATATATCAATTATTCTTGATATGTGTAATTAAATTTTTTAGGTTAGTATTTAAAAAGTTAATGATCCTTTGATTTTGTTAGAACAACTTAAAAAGATTGATAGTGATCAATTTATTGGGATAATGGAGTCCCTCTCAGATCCGATTAGAATAAATATTCTTGAATTAATGATGGGTGGAGAGATATGTGTTTGCGACATAGTTAAAGTGACTGGATTATCTCAATCTAAAATTTCCTATCATATAAAAATCCTTAAGGATTCAGGTCTTATCTCTGATAGACAAGAAGGTAGATGGGTTTACTACAAATTAGATTTGGAAGTATTATCAGATATTAAAAATTGGATGGGTAATTTAATTCAGTCATCATCAAGTAAAAGGTCGTGTGAATAAATGGTTTTTAACCTATTTAGGTTTTTTACTCATTACATATAAATAATTTTTAAATTGAAAATTAATTCTCAGGGTTGGAGTTTAATTTTCAGTATTGGTACTTTATTGATTATTTTATTTATTTAGAGGTTTAATGAACCTAGTGATGGTTAGCGATTAACTGGACAAAGTTATACAAGGCTATACAAATAATCGCTATTTAATCGCTATTTAAATTATTGAGACTTCTGAGAAATAAAAAAGCGAGTTGGGAGACTCGCTAGTATGACTTGGTTTTTAAATGGTCGGGGCGACAGGATTCGAACCTGCGACCTAGTGCTCCCAAAGCACCCGCGCTACCAAGCTGCGCCACGCCCCGTTAATAAGATCTTAATTCATAATAGTCATCTATAAAAGAGCAAATTGCTAAATCTTTTATAAAAAATCACTTTTGAGGTTTGAAAATGATTTTTGTCACTATTTTGCCACTAGAAATTATTCTTTATCTAGCGATAGAAATCATCTTTGAGCTTTTATTGAAATTTTAATGCGCTATTTTCAAATTATCTAATCTCGCTAAAAGGAGTTTTGTTTTTGCTCTACTACAGCTTGTAATAAAAGTAGGAAAGTGAATTATTGCAATAATTCTAGTTTGTAATACTGATAGGTCTCAAACATCTGCCGTATGCGGTACCAAGTGGCTCTAAAACTTGCTCGTAAGATCTAAGTTCATAACTTTTATCTGAAAGTCCAAATTGCCATGCATTTTATATAAAAACTGCTCCTTTTTAACTACTATTATCGATAATTTTGACTCTTATTTTATAACTAAAAATAGGTTGCCTATATAGATCTTCTTTTACACACTACCCTCTTGATACTAATTTGATTTTTTCCTTAAGCGGGTTCTTCTAAAGAATTTAAGTACAGTTACTTTTAGAAAAATTTAAAGTAAGAATTTAAACTAGTTAGAATTAATATAAAATTTAATTGAGTTTTAAAATTAAACCTGAAGATATGGAGAATAAAAAGCTTATAGATTTAATTGAAACATATAAAGATTATCCTAAGAAAGGAATTGAGTTCAAAGATGTTCTTGGAATTATGCAAGACCCAAAAGTATTTAAGGAACTTATTTTAACAATGTCATCTAGTCAAATCATTAAAAATGCAGAGGCAATTATATCCATAGATGCACGGGGGTTTATTTTTGGTTCTGCAATATCTTTTCAATCTTCAAAACCAATGATACTAGCAAGAAAACCTGGCAAGCTTCCAGGAGAACTTCTTAGTCAAGAATATAGTTTAGAGTATGGTGAAAATTCACTTTCTATTCAAAAAAAAGCCCTCCAAAAATATAACTCATATGCCATTGTTGATGATTTATTAGCTACGGGTGGAACAGCAAATTGTGTTTCCAAATTACTTGAGAGTAATAATAAAGAAGTTATAGGTCTTTTAGTTGTAGTTGAATTGATGAAGTTGGAGGGAAGAAATAAACTGGATTTTCCTATTGAGTCAACTATAACTTTTTAAAAATCAAATTTAATTTGGATAATTGATATTAAATAATGAAAATGTTTATTGCAAATACCTCTTTCAAGTTTTCTAACTCTACTTAACGAATTCATATTAAATTAATGGAAAAATAATACAATAAAGTGATTTAGTTATATTAATTAGTTACTTAATGAAAGAAGCAACAAATTATGTAAATCCTTTTTGGCGTTTTTCAAAAGATTTTAAACATGAACTAGTAAATTTATAAAGAGACGTAAAAATGGTTGTATTATCTACGACTTTGAAAAAGTTATCTTATAAATAATGAGTTTTGTATCTTGGAAAATTTTTGAATATGAATAATATCTAATAGATCTGTGAAAAATTAATAAAGAAATTGTTAGTTTTTAAATTAAACCTATTGATCCTGCTGTAAATCCTACGATTAAGAAGAAGGAAAATTCTGCTAAATCTCTCGGAAGAGAATTTACTAGTAAATTAAATTGAGTCATTTGACCTTGTGCTCCTCAGGTTTGCAAATTTCTAATTAAACTAACTTATTATTTTTAATGTTGAGGCGAAAATAAAATAAAATTTCTTTTTTCTAAAGAATTCAAATTTATCAAAAATCAATCTGAATCTGATTTATAAATTCTCTTAATTATTTTTATCATTTATATCAAGACATAATCTTATTGGAATGCTATATTTCATATATCAGAAATCAAAGTTAATGGATTATAAAAAAAGATCTATAAAGAAGCTTAAAATTCGTGAAACTTATGAGGAAATTGATACTAGACTCGCATCAGGTTGGTACGTTACTCCATTAGAAAACTCTCAGGATAAAAAATATAAAACCAAAAAAGTTTTTTATAAAGTTTCAAAAAAAATTACTTGAATAATAACCTCAATAAAAAATAACCTTCAATTAGTTAAACGTACAGGTTAAATAAGTGGCACATAAATCCTTATTTTGTATAAGTTGATACTTGATTTTCGTTTACTTTATACTCTACAATGAGGTGTACTTTAAATTTCGTGTGAGGAAATTTATGAAGCTTTTTAAAAGCTTGCTTGTAGCTCCCGCGACATTAGGTTTATTAGCACCTATGTCAGTTACAGCAAATGAATTCAATTTAACAGACGTTTCTGGATACTCTTCTTCATCAGAAGTTGAGAACATTAGCGTTTTTGATGCTGCTAAAGAATTAGCAGTAACAAACAGCCGTGTAGACGGACTAGAGGCTAGATTCAACAATTTTGAGGCTGGTGCTTTCTCTGAAACAACAACAGCGTCATTCAGCGCAGATTTTGCAGCTGCATCAGAAGACGGTGGTTCTGAAGCTCTTCAAGCTTATTATGGTTTCCAGATTGATTTAAATACTAGTTTTACTGGTGAAGATTCTTTAGACGTTTCTATTGATGCTGGTAACTCAGGTGGAGCAGCTAGTGAATTTGACCTTAATGGTGCTCATGGTACAGGTGGTGCAGACGTATTAAGCGTTGATGGCGTTGTATATACTTTCCCAGTTGGTCCTACAACAGTTTTTGTTGGTGACAATGCTGATGGAAGCACACTTTACAGCACAGCTTGTGTTTATGGTGGACCATCTAATAACTTAGATGATTGTGGTAATGGTAGTTCCGCTATGGCTGGTGGAGAAGGAACTGCATTTGGAGCAAGTTATGAATTCGGTGATGGATTCTCAGTCGCTGTTGGTTATACAGGTGCTGGTAGTTCAGCTTCTGGACTAATGACTGAAGAGGGTTCAGATACTTTTGGTGGGCAGATATCTTATGCCGCTGATTCATATGGTGTTTCTTTCACAGCTGCCAACGTCGAAGGAGCTAGTGGAGCCAATGATGACAGAAATTACATGGGATTCAATGGTTACTGGACTCCAGCTGAAACAGGTGCTTTCCCATCAATAAGTGCTGGTTATGAAGTAGGTACTGGTGATGGCCTTGCAGATACAAATCAATGGTTTGTTGGACTTCAGTGGGATGAGGCAGGTCCAGGAACACTTGGTACTGCTGTAGGAACTATCGGAGCATCTATTGGGGACGTATATGACCCTGAGTACTTGATGTACGAAGCTTTCTACTCTTACGAAATAAATGATGGTATGACTATCACTCCATTAATTTATGTTAAGGAGACAGCTGCTGGTAGTGATGATTTAACTGGAATGATGGTTAAGACATCATTTAGTTTCTAAGTTCCTTAATTTAGGAAATCTTACACATACTAAAAGACCTGCCTTCTGGTAGGTCTTTTTTTATGTATTTGTGACTATATATAAGTTGTCCTACAAGCCCTTAATTAATTATGAATTTTTTGTTATACTAAGAAAAACATTCTGTGTGAGGAATTTTAATGAAGCTTTTTAAGCGTTTACTCATAGCACCTGCTGCTTTAGGTCTTTTAGCTCCTTTAGCTGCTAGTGCATCTGAAGTTAATTTAAATGAAGTTTCAAACTACTCTGAAGAGTTTGAAATAAATTCAACTACATTTAATAATCCTTCATCTACAAGTAAATTACTTGCCGGTGGAGAAGGAATGGTTGATAACCATGATCATGATGGTGGCTTTTCTGAAACAACAACAGCGTCATTCAGCGCAGATTTTGCAGCTGCATCAGAAGACGGTGGTTCTGAAGCTCTTCAAGCTTATTATGGTTTCCAGATTGATTTAAATACTAGTTTTACTGGTGAAGATTCTTTAGACGTTTCTATTGATGCTGGTAACTCAGGTGGAGCAGCTAGTGAATTTGACCTTAATGGTGCTCATGGTACAGGTGGTGCAGACGTATTAAGCGTTGATGGCGTTGTATATACTTTCCCAGTTGGTCCTACAACAGTTTTTGTTGGTGACAATGCTGATGGAAGCACACTTTACAGCACAGCTTGTGTTTATGGTGGACCATCTAATAACTTAGATGATTGTGGTAATGGTAGTTCCGCTATGGCTGGTGGAGAAGGAACTGCATTTGGAGCAAGTTATGAATTCGGTGATGGATTCTCAGTCGCTGTTGGTTATACAGGTGCTGGTAGTTCAGCTTCTGGACTAATGACTGAAGAGGGTTCAGATACTTTTGGTGGGCAGATATCTTATGCCGCTGATTCATATGGTGTTTCTTTCACAGCTGCCAACGTCGAAGGAGCTAGTGGAGCCAATGATGACAGAAATTACATGGGATTCAATGGTTACTGGACTCCAGCTGAAACAGGTGCTTTCCCATCAATAAGTGCTGGTTATGAAGTAGGTACTGGTGATGGCCTTGCAGATACAAATCAATGGTTTGTTGGACTTCAGTGGGATGAGGCAGGTCCAGGAACACTTGGTACTGCTGTAGGAACTATCGGAGCATCTATTGGGGACGTATATGACCCTGAGTACTTGATGTACGAAGCTTTCTACTCTTACGAAATAAATGATGGTATGACTATCACTCCATTAATTTATGTTAAGGAGACAGCTGCTGGTAGTGATGATTTAACTGGAATGATGGTTAAGACATCATTTAGTTTCTAAGTTCCTTAATTTAGGAAATCTTACACATACTAAAAGACCTGCCTTCTGGTAGGTCTTTTTTTATGTAAATTAGCTATAGTTGAAAATAAATTAAATAAATAAAAAATACTTAGAAACAATATTTACTTAAAATAAAAATAAGAAAAGTTTTGGTTTTTATCAAATTTATTTATAGATTATTTCTTAAGATTTACTTATTTCGATTAATTTGTTAAAAAATTTTTTCTTGATTTTAAATTTTAATTTGCTAATTAGCTTATGTCTCCTATTTTTAAATGCTTGATTTGCAGAAAAGATATAGAAAGATCAAAAAAATCTTTTTTGATCAAAAAAGGACATTTATTATGCTCTTCATGCTTAGATACTATGGATCTAAAGAGAAAAAATAAACTTTGAAACGTAGCTCAAAATTTTATTATTAGAATTTTAATAAGTATTTCCGTTGAGAACAAACATAAATAATATAATAATTTTTTTTAATTGAACTCAGATAAAACTATAACTAGTTATGTAAACCTCGAAAAGTACTTAAAATTTGATCATTTTAAACTGATATTAACCTTAAATCATTTTAAAAATACTCTTACGATGAAGACTTTTATTTAATGCCTAGATGAGTAATAATAATTTAACTAATTTCAACTTTACATACCGGTGTCTTTAGTCTTTAGACTAAAACCAACCTGGAATGATTTGTCCGGTAGTAAAAGACGCACCAACTGCTGCAACGAAACCTAACATTGCTGCAAACCGTTAAAAGGTTCTGCTTCAGGAGTCATGGTAATTTAAATAAACTTATGTAAATCTTTGTAAGGTATTTTTAAGCAAATATTTTTATAAATTTATCTGATTTTTATAGATTTATAGATAGCTTAACGAAAATGATACATGTATGTCCTACCCATTATTGGTCTTTAACCAAAAGCTTTTTTCATTGTGTGAAGATAATAGTTCTTCATTTGTGAGAGCTGGTTTAAAATTAAATTCAATATTAAAGTTTTCTCTCCACATTCTTAAAACTCTGAATAATACAGACATTGAATTTGAATAGCAAATAATTACTCCAGATCCATTTTGTGGCGTATGAGCAATAAATTTCAATTCAAATCCATCAATACTTTCATTCAACTTCCCTTCGCTGAGGAATTGACAAAATTCATTAGTAGCAAATAGCTGATCTTCATTATTTTGAAATGACCAATCAATTACATACAATTGCATAAACTAAAATGTATTATTCTTAATTTTAAAAAATTAAATCTTTTAAGTACTTCTATTTTTATTAATAGACTCAATTTTTAAATGTGGGTCGCCTGAGATTCGAACTCAGGACCAGCCGGTTAAAAGCCGGATGCTCTACCGCTGAGCTAGCGACCCATTTGTAAAATTGAGTACATATGAAATTATCCCTTTTTAAGGTAAAAAAAACAACTTAATATCCTAAGTTGAACAATTGAAATACAATTCTTAACTTATGATATGAAAAATTAAAAATACTCTCTTTATTTGCTAGTGAAGGGTAAAATATAACTTAAATAACTAAATATTTAAAATGTTAAGAGCAATTGTAGTTTTCGCACCAATTATTGCCGCATTAGCTTGGGTTGTATTTAATATCCAAAAACCCGCAAGAGAACAATTTAATAGAGACTTTTTGGGAAAGGACTAATTTGATTTGATAGATAAAGAAGTAATTGTAATAGGTGCAGGGCTTGCTGGTTGTGAAGCTGCTTGGCAGTTAGCTAATTCAGGAATAGCTGTAAAACTTATTGAAATGAGGCCCCTTAATTCTACGCCAGCCCACCATACGAGTGAATTTGCAGAATTAGTTTGTAGTAACAGCTTTGGAGCTTTAAGTGCTGATAGAGCAGCAGGTTTGTTACAAGAAGAATTGAGAACTTTTAATTCTTTAATAATAAAAACAGCAGATAAATTCTCTGTACCGGCTGGCGGAGCTTTAGCCGTCGACAGATCCAAATTTAGTTATTCGTTAACAAATGTATTGTCTAATCATCCTCTTGTGGAAATAAAGAGGATAGAACAGCTTGACCTCCCAGATAAAAAAAAAATCACTGTAATTGCAACTGGACCATTAACTTCAAATAAATTAGCTAATAAAATAAAAAACTTTACTGGTTTAGATTCTTGTCATTTTTTTGATGCAGCAAGTCCTATTATTTTTGGTGATACTATTGACTATGAGATTGTTTTTAAGGCAAGTAGATACGATAAAGGAGATCCTGCATATTTAAATTGTCCAATGAATAAATTGGAGTATTTTAATTTTAGAAATGCATTGATAAATGGTGAACAAGCTACTTTAAAAGATTTCGATAAAGAATCTGCAAATTTTTTTGAAGCTTGTTTACCTATAGAGGAAATAGCGAGAAGGGGTATTGAAACAATGAGATATGGACCTTTGAAATCTATTGGCTTATGGAATCCAGATTGGGGGGATTTATTTGATAGGGAAAATAGATTAAAAAAAAGACCGCATGCAATTGTTCAATTAAGAAAGGAGGATCTTGAAGGTAAATTACTAAATATGGTTGGTTTTCAAACTAATCTAAAATGGTCAGAGCAAAAAAGAATATTTAGGATGATACCCGGCCTAGAAAAAGCTGAGTTTGTACGTTTTGGAGTAATGCATAGAAATACATTTTTAGAATCTCCAAAATTAATATTACCAACACTTCAGTTTTTGAAAAGAGAGACTCTTTTCGCCGCTGGTCAAATAACAGGTACAGAGGGATATGCAGCTGCTGCTGCGGGAGGGTTGTTGGCTGGAATAAACGCTTCCTTATTAGCCAAAAATAAAAGTCCAGTAACTTTTCCTAACGAATCAATGATTGGGTCTTTAATGAACTTCATTAGCAATAGAAATGAAATCATGTCTAATCAGAAAAAAAATAAATTTCAACCAATGCCTGCTTCCTTTGGTTTAATCCCAGAATTAACTAATAAAATAAAAGATAAAAAATTAAGATATAAGGCATATCAAGAAAGGTCACTAAAGGAATTACAAGTATTTAAAAGAGAATTAGATGCATCTTTTGAAAATGATCACTTACTTGTTGAGATTAATTAAAATAAATTATTCATGAAATCAAAAATGAAATCAAATAAAGAAAATTTCGATGCAATTATTGTTGGGTCAGGTATAGGAGGTTTGGTAACAGCGTCACAATTAGCTGCTAAGGGAGCCAAAGTTCTCGTGCTTGAAAAATATATTATTCCAGGGGGTAGTGGAGGTTCATTTAAAAGAAATGGTTATACTTTCGATGTTGGTGCTTCAATGATCTTTGGGTTTGGTGAGAAAGGTTATACAAATTTATTAACTCGTGCCCTGAAAGATGTAAATGAAAAATGTGAAACTATTCCTGATCCCGTTCAGCTTGAATATCATCTCCCAAATAAACTAAGTATTTCTGTTGATAAAGGTTATGAGGAATTTATTAGTAAATTATCAACAAAGTTCCCAAAGGAGAAAGAGGGCATAAAGAAATTTTATGGAACCTGCAAAAAGGTTTTTAATTGTTTAGATTCCATGCCTCTTTTATCAATAGAGGATCCAATTTATCTTTTTAAGGTATTCTTTAAAGCACCATTATCCTGCTTAGGCTTGGCTAGATGGCTTCCAATAAATGCAGGAGATGTTGCAAGAAAGTTTATTAAGGATCCTGAACTTTTAAAATTTATTGATATCGAGTGTTTTTGTTGGTCAGTAATGCCAGCCCTTAAAACTCCTATGATCAATGCGGGAATGGTTTTTACTGATAGACATGCTGGAGGTATTAATTATCCAAAAGGAGGAGTTGGCCAGATTGCAGAGAAATTAGTTTCTGGGATGGAAAGACTTGGGAGTAAAATTCGTTATAAAGCGAATGTGACTGAAATACTATTAAAAGATGAAAAAGCAGTAGGAGTAAAGCTATTAAATGGGGAGGAAATTTACTCAAATATTGTTGTATCTAATTCCACTAGATGGGATACTTTTGGGCTCAATAATAATAAAAATGGATTAATTAAAAGTGATAAAGTACCAAAAAGTGAAAATAAGTGGTCAGAAACTTATAAGCCCTCGCCTTCTTTCGTCTCAATTCACCTTGGGGTTACAAAAGATTTAATAAATAAAGATTTTAATTGTCATCATATAATTGTTGAGAATTGGGATGAGTTAGAAAATGAAAAAGGGGTGATTTTCATCTCTATTCCGACGTTACTTGATCCATCCTTGGCTCCAGAAGGTAAACACATTATCCATGCATTCACGCCTTCATCAATCGAAGAATGGGATAACCTCTCAAGAAAAGATTATCTTAATAAGAAACAAGCTTACTATTCATTTCTCATTGAAAAAATTTCTAAAATAATTCCTGGCTTAGATCAAAATATTGATCATAAAGAGATAGGTACTCCAAGAACTCATAGAAAATTTCTTGGGAGATTCGAAGGTAGTTATGGACCAATTCCTAATAAAAAATTACTCGGACTACTTCCTATGCCGTTTAATACTACAAAAATTAAAAACCTCTATTGCGTAGGAGATTCATGTTTCCCAGGCCAAGGTCTGAATGCAGTAGCTTTTAGTGGCTATGCTTGCGCTCATAAAATAGGATCAAAATTAAATATAAATAGTTTTAATTTACCAGACTAAAAAAGATTAATCAGATGATAGAAAAGTTTAAAACTCTTTTTTTCGTTAAAAGTTCATTGATTTCATTATATTTAGCACTTACAATTCCTATCCCTTTTATTTCAAGTGAAGATTTAAAAATATTATCAATTTATTCTTTTGTCTTAGGACTCCTTTTGATCATCAATATCACTGATGATTATGTAAAAACTTGTGATAATAAAATTTCTTATAAAACAAGCTTTATTTCAAAATTTTTAGGGAAAAAAAATTGGGAAATTTCTTGGAAAGATATTAAATTAATTAAATCTTTGCCAACCAGCCAGGGCAGTAAAGTGCATTATTTTATTAGTAATAAAAATGAAAGTTTTCTTGTTCCACAAAGGGTTGAAAATTTCGAAAGGTTTATATCTATTGTAGAAGATAAGACAAACTTAAATATTGATGGATTATCATATATTTCACCTTTATGGACTTATAAATTACTAACTTACCTATCTCTATTTATGATTATCGGTGAAATAATAGCCTTTACAATTTAAATATTATCAATACTAAATCTATATCCTTGCTGTCTAACTGTGGTAATACCTCCTCCTTCTCCTAATCCTGCTTGCTCTAATTTTCTACGCAGTGTCAGAACTTGAGTATCAACTGATCTGGGGCCTCCGCTAAATGGAGGCCATGCCAATCTTAGAAGCTCTTGGCGGCTTCTAACCATGCCTGGAGGCATAAGAAGAGCACAAAGCAAGGCAAACTCTCTTGGGCTCAATTCTACGGGCTTTTCACTTAGGGTAACTTGTCTTAACAGTAAATGTACCTCTAAAGGACCTACTGCAACTTTCTCTTGTAAGCCTATACGACCTCTTTTTAGTAGTGTCCTACATCTTGCGGCTAATTCCTCTAACCCAAAAGGTTTTCTCAGAACGTCATCAGCACCCTCATCTAATAAGCTAACTAATGCTTCTACACCGGATCTAGCAGTGAGAACAATTACTGAGCAACCCAACTGCTGAGCTAATCTCATCGCAGTATTTTGCTCTAATATTTCAGCGCTGACTAATAAGTCAGGAGACTGTTCTCTGCACAAGTCAACAGCTTCAACCGCAGATCCTACTGCGGCAGCTAAATGACCGTCTTGACGAAGTCTTTGCACTAAGACGGTTCTTAGTGTGGGGTGAGGTTCAACAACAAGAACTCTCGAAGGTGTTTGAGAGGTCGAAGGCAATTGGGAACTGCCAGGAGCTGAAGCTAAGATTTGCTCAGTTGATTGCATTCTTAATTACTGTTTGGCCAGGCAATTTTTTGTCATCCTTAATAAGGTATAACAAATGCTCAATAAAAATCAGAATCTATCAAATTATGACATCATTTGAAAATCCAGTAGCAATTCGCCATTTTCAATCAATCTGTGATAGTTGCCAAGACCTGGTTACTAGATTTCATACCCCCTCAGACTTAAAATTATTTAGTGATGGTTATCTACAAGCCTTAAGGATTTGCAACAGTTTAGAGCCAAAGGATCAAGAGAAATTAGAGAGATTAATAGAGAGATGGATACTGGATCCGTCAAGTTTTATAAATCCAGATGGCGATGAAAATAAAGGATTTTTTGATAGAAAAAAGATTTAAAATATTAATTTTTATTAACTTAATTTCGGTATTTATACTTAGTAGATTTTTTAAGATGCCAATTCAATCTCAATCTTTTCTTTTAAAGTTCCTGAATTGTACATCTCAATTAGAATATCTGAGCCCCCTAAGAATTCTCCTTTTAGATAAACTTGGGGAATTGTTGGCCATTCAGAAAATTCCTTAATACCTTCTCTTATTTCAAAATCACTTAAGACATCAAAAGTATAAAAATCAACTCCAAGAGAATTAAGAATCTGGACTACATTATTTGAAAACCCACATTGAGGCATTAATTTAGTTCCTTTCATAAAGACCATTACAGGATTAGAGTCGATAAGGTTTTGAATCTTATTTTTAGTTAGTTTTTCCATAATTTAAGTTAGTGTTTCCGTTTTTAGTGCTAAAGCATGAATAGCCTCTGAAGCTAATTCTTCTTTTAGAGCAGAATATACTAGCTGATGTTGTTTGACTAGTGATAATCCATTAAATGCTGATGAAATCACCGTTACTTGCAAATGATCATCACCTTTTAAATTTTCAACAATTACTTCAGAATCAGCAATTTTTTGTTTAATTAAGTTAATTACTTCGTTTCTTGTAGTCATTATTATTGTCTAGAGTCCTCTATATGGTGTTTCAACAAAACCAAGCTGGATTAAATCTTTATAAGCCTCCTTACCTTCTGAACTTGTAGGAGACATTAATCTAATTATTTCTACAAGTAAAGGAACAGCAACTTCTGGTTCATTTCTCCTCTTGTAAAGCGCTGCTAATCTTGCATTGGACTTAGCCCAGATTTTTATCGATTCCCTACCATTCTCACCTGTTTCAACTGGAATTCGCGCATCCAAGCCTTTAAATGCATCATTTAAGTCTCTATAAAAACCTGCGAGTTGTTTCGCTAAATTCCTCGCTTTATCATATAAGTTTTTAGCTTCATCAAATTTACCATCTTCTATAAAAGCATCTCCCTCGCTTATATAAGCTTGAACATTTGTAATTGAAAGCTTTTTATTATTATTTGAGAGTACTTTATAAGAATTTGTATTCTTAGTCTCAGCAAAAATTAAATTTGAGGAGGGAAATATTCCTAAAAATATAAAAATTATTGGAATTAATTTTAAGAATTTCATATTCTCTTTATTTATTCAATTTAATACTAACTGATGATGGATTCATCGACCGACATTTTTTAAGGCTTCGTTTTCAGCGATTATCATCTTTTTATGCAATTTTTCATTAAATTCATTAATAGATAAATCAATATGATCATTAATTATTAAAGGCTCTCCAAAACATAGCGAAACGCTAGTTCTAAATTTTGGAGTTACTTCACCGTAAGCAATCCCTATAGGTATTATGGTTATTTGACTTGTCTTTTTTGTCGCTAATCTGGCTAATCTAAATAAACCCTCTTTAAGGACTATTTTTTTTCCATATTTATTAATTCTTCCTTCAGGAAAAACAACAAGTTGTCTTTTTTGGGTGATCAGATTTACTGCATATCTTAAAACTGAAAAAGAAGGAGATAATTGATTTATTGAAAAACAACCAAGTCTTTTTAAAAACCAACCCTGAATACCTTTCATCTCTGATTTAGTAACCATGAATCTACAATCCTCTTTGGTTACTCTTCTTCCAATAGCCATAGTAAGAATTAATCCATCCCATCTTGATCTATGTGTTGGAGCTAAAATAACTGAGCTATCCTTTGGTATAGAAAAAAAATGGTTATTGATAATTTTTTTTTCTTTAAAAAATATTTTCATAACGATATCTTGAGTTATAAACATTGCGATTGCCCCCAATATTGGGTTAATTTCACCCCAGTTATTAATAGTCTTATTCTTCAAATTCAATTTACTTTATATTAATAAATTATACATTTGTAATTTTTTATTAGCTAGAATTAGGCGGTTAGGAAATTGTCGCAAACAAAGATTTATCAATTTATGGCAACATTAGGAGTAAATATAGATCATATTGCAAATGTCAGGCAGGCAAGGCAGACGATAGAACCAGATCCTGTTCAATTCGCTTTCTTAGCAGAATTAGGAGGAGCTGATTCTATAACAATCCACTTAAGAGAAGATAGAAGGCATATACAAGATCGAGATATATATCTTTTAAAAGATACCATTAAAACGAAACTCAATTTAGAGATGGCAGCCACAGAAGAAATGTTGAGAATATCTAAAAAGTTACTTCCAGATTACGTAACACTTGTACCAGAGAAAAGAAAGGAAATCACCACAGAGGGAGGGTTAGATGTCAAAAATAATGAGAAATACCTTAAAGGCTACGTTAATAGTTTGAAAAGTTCCAACATTGAAGTAAGTGCATTTATAGATCCTACAAATGATCAGATTAATTCTTCAGGAGAGATAGGAGTTGATTTTATTGAATTACATACTGGCAAATATGCTGATTTAAAAGGACAAGATCAATATATAGAGCTTCAAAAAATTATTGAATCTTCGTATTATGCTGTTGATCTTGGATTAGTCGTTAATGCAGGGCATGGGCTTAATTATCAGAATGTAAAAAAGATTGCATCAATTAACAATATTAATGAGTTAAACATTGGACATAGTATTGTTTCAAGGGCTTTAGCGGTAGGGCTTGAAAAAGCTGTACGCGAAATGAAGACTCTAATTTCAATAAATTAATTTTTTAAAATGACAACTTATTTTTTCGTTGCAGCAAGTGAGAAATTTTTAACAGTTGAAGAACCTCTTGAAGAGATTTTAAAAGAAAGGATCCGAAATTATAAAGAAAACAAAAAGGAAATAGATTTTTGGTTTTTAAAAAATCCATCTTTTTTAAAATCTTCAGCATTTGTAGATTTATCTAAAAAAATCCCACAAACTCCAGCAGCTGTTATCTCTAAAGATAAAAAATTTATTACCTTCTTAAAGCTTCGCTTAGAATTTGTCGCTGTAGGAGAATTTGAATGCCCTAATAGCGAAATTAATGACCCCCTTAAAGTTGAGTAAAAAATAAAAAAAGAAAATTGCTTAATATTTATAAATCAAACAAAATTGAAGTTATTACTGAGCTATTAGCAAAAGAATTAATAATTAGCCCTCCTTCCATAACAGAAAAACTAGAGGTAGCAGTTCCCAATTATTTTTTAGGGAAGTGGTTATGGGACCAAATAACAATAAGTAATCAAATAAGTGCTCTCTATGAATTTAAGACTATATCAAGTTATACAGAAACATTATTGACAAAAATTTTCCCGGCAATTGATATGGGAGTATGGAATTTTGATTCAATAAAATGGGGAATTATAGATTCATTTGAAGAATTAAACAGCTATAAAGAATCATTACCACTAAGTAATTGGATTAATAAATATTTAAACAATAAAAAGATAATTGATGGGGATATTCACAACTTAACAAAAAAGATTGCAAATAATTTTATTGAGTATCTAATTTTTAGGCCTGAGATGGTAGCAAATTGGCATAGATGTGAGTTGAGTTCACGAAACCTTTTTAATAATTTAAATTCAAATGAATATTGGCAACCAATTCTATATAAATTACTTGAGAAAAAAATATCTGAGAAACCCTCATGTTTATATATGATTGACATAATCAATAATATTAAAAAATTACAAAATGAAAAAAATATAATACCTAGACAAATATATATTATTTCTGATAATAATTTATCAAGATTACATGTTAGCTTTTATTCGAAATTAGCAGAATTTACTAAGGTTAATTTATACTTAATCTCTGCTGGAGATAATTTGTGGAATAGAATAAATTATCTTGAGGGAGAGATTAATTTCAATTCTATTGAGAGCAAATTTAATTTAAATAGTTCAAATATCGAAAAAATTTTCGGTAAATTTGGAGCTAATTATCAGAAATTAATTGAGGAAACCTCTAATATTGAAAATTTAAAAATAAACAATAATTCAATATATATTGATCCAACGTTTAGTTTTGTAAGTAAGAAGGATATACCTTTAATTAATCAAATACAGAAAAGACTAATTGATAATAGTCAAGATGATTTTATGATAAATGAAAAGGATGATTCAATTATTTTTAGGGAGCATTTTAATCAATTAAGTCAATTAGAGTATGTAAGAAATAAAGTCATAGAAATATTAGAAACTTGCGATGATGTTAAATATAGTGATATCGCTATAGTATCTCCTCAAACTAGTTTAATAAAACCTTATCTTAGGTATATTTTTAATAATGAATTAATAAACGGACAAAAGCTACCTTATTTATTTCTTGAAGAGAATTATGAAGATTCTTCCAATGTATATAATTTCTTACTTGATATTATTGAATTAGCAAATGAGAAAATTACGCTTGAAAAAATAGAATATTTTCTTTCTAAAAAAGTTAATCAGAATATTTTTGATTTTGATATTGCTGAGAAAAATGAGATTATTTTAATATTAAATGAAGTTGGTTTTCATTGGGGATTAGATACTAAAGAAAGGTTAGGGGAAGAAAAAAACACTTTAGAGTGGTGTATAAATAGAATTACTTTAGGTCTGGTTTATGATGAAGAATTTATTTTAAATAAATCTAACCTTAAATCATTTACCCCTAAGAATTCAAGCTTGGACTTGAATAAATGGGTTAAAATATTAGTTCAATTAAAACAATATATTAGTTTACTAAGAGGATCTTTTATTTATTCAGATTGGGTTAAAAAGATTAAATTTATACTTAATAAAATTAGAAATTTTAATGAGAATTTCAATTTAGATATATGTGAAATAAATAGAATTCTTGATGATTATTTAATATCTTTAATATCTGATCAAGTAATTGTGTTGAATGTTTTTAGAGAAATATTAATTACATGTATTAATAAACTTAACTATAGAAATCAATCTTATATAAATAAGATATTAGTAAGTGATATTGAGAAGGTTAGGCTAATTCCTCGTAAGATTATTTTCTTAATTAATATGAATAGTATTTATTATCCAAGATTATCGAGTAATGAAAATATAAATTTGCTGACTAAAAAATACCTTCTTGGGGATCCATCTTATTTTGATAGAGAAAAATATTTTTTTCTAGAATTATTAATTTCCTGTAGAAAGCAACTTATAGTTTCTTGGGTTAATAATGATAAAGATAATAAAATATTAGATAT
Organism: Prochlorococcus sp. AG-670-N10; assembly: GCA_003209065.1. Classification (GTDB taxonomy): domain Bacteria; phylum Cyanobacteriota; class Cyanobacteriia; order PCC-6307; family Cyanobiaceae; genus Prochlorococcus_A. The sequence continues at coordinate 19,263 of QCSX01000011.1, read as the reverse complement.
CTCTTTCCCTATTAAGGAACTAATAAACTATTTAGAGAGCTTTTTAACAGTAAAACAGAGAAAGTCTATAATCAAATATTTTGATTACGAGAAAGAAGAAGTTGTTAAACCAAATAATAGTAATTTTTTAAAAAGTCAATATTCTTTATTAAATAAAATAGATTGGGAGGAAAAATTTTATGATAGAAAAGACTTTAAATTATCTGAATTAATTTTTTGGTTTAAAGCTCCTCAGCTCTATTGGCTCAATAAAAAGAATATTTCTCCTAAAGGAATATTTAATCATCATCCAGATGAAGAGTATGTAAGTAATTTACAGAAATTTCAACTAGTTACTAAAGTTATTCAGAAACTAGAAATTGATAATCATGACATTATTGATGAATTAAAAAATTTAAATATAAACGATCAATTTCTTGAAAATGGAATTATTGCGCCAAGAAATAGTCTTTTTACAAAAGAAAAAGAGATACAAAATTTGTTAGGAAGTTTGGCTGAAAATTTGAGTAAAGATAAAAATATAAATAGAGTTTACGTTAAATCAAATTCAAATAAAGAAGAATATTTCATTTCTGATAATTTGGTAATTGAATTGATTCATTCCAAACTTAGTTTAAAAAGTTTGTCAGAAGCTTGGATTAAATTACTCTTCATTTCTTCTTTAGAAAAGAAAATAACGAAGACAAAAGTAATTTTTAGAAAAGATAATCAATATAAATCAGAAATTCTTCAAACACCAGGCCAACTCCAATCAAAGAAAATATTAGAAGAATATATAAATATATTTAAGAATTACTCTGATAAATGTTTACCCCTCCCTCCAGAAAGCACATATAAATATGTAGAAGCAAAAATGCAACTGAAAAATGAGAAAAAAGCTTTTTCTGATAAATGGATAGGAAATAAAACATTTACTAAAGGAGAAAGAGATAATAGTGTAATTCAAATGTGTTTTGGAACTAAAAAAGAAGGAGACTTCTTTTTTGGAAATGATAAATTTGAAGACTTATCATTCAGATTATATGGCCCTTTATTTGAGGCATTAAAAAATAAATAATGTCTAAATTTCAGTTGAAAAGATTTCTTAAGATATCTTATGAATTTTTCCTAGTTCTTTTACAGTTCTTCATCATTATTCTTCATTTTATTCATTTGGAATTTATTCCTAAAAAAGAAATAATGCAAGTTAATTTTATCTTTAGTTTTGTGGGTTTCTTACTCATCATAATCTCAACAATTGTCATGTTAATTTCAATTAAAGACTTAGGAAGTAATTTATCTCCTTTCCCAAGACCTATAGTCAATGGCAATCTAACTACTTCAGGTATTTATAGTTTCATTAGACATCCTATGTATTATTCTTTAATACTGATATCTTTTGGTTTTTTTATTACTAAATTATCTTTTTATAATTTATGTTTAACAATAAGTCTTGCTTTAATAATTAAATTTAAGATAATTTTAGAAGAGAAATATTTAAATAAAAAATTTAAAAATTATTTTATTTATAGCGACAAGGTTAAATATTAAATTAAAGAAGATATGGATATTAACAAAATTAAATTAGATAATAATTTTAAATTAATAGAAGCAAGTGCTGGAACTGGAAAAAGCTTTACTTTGGCTCACTTAGTTTTAAGAAATGTATTGGAGAAAAAGATTAAACCAGAGGAAATACTTTTGTTAAGTTTCACAAAAAATACATGTACAGAATTAAGAGATAAAATACTTTCAAGATTTAGTAAACTCAAATTATTTTTACAGAATCCTGATGGAATCGAGTTAGATAATACTCTTTTAGAATGGTATAAAAACTTTCAAAAGAAAGAAACGAATCCGAAAAAAATAATATTTTATATTGATAATTTTATTAATTCTATTTATAAACTAAAAGTAACTACCTTCCATTCTTTTTGTAGTAACATTTTAGAGGAATTCAGTATAGATATAGGCTCAGCACAAGATCCATATATTGAAAATAATATAGATAATTTATACCAAGATATAATCGATGATTTATGGATTGATCAATTTCAAAATCTTGATCCAGAAATAATTTCTGCAGTTAATCAAAAAAAAATAAGTTCTACATATGGAAGTAAAATTAATAAATCATTTTTTGTTGAAATTTTAAAAAATATTGATCAAGAAAACATTTGTAAATTTGAAATAATTAGTAAATATGAGAATATTGATATATCAAATTATTTAAAAAATTTTTTACATATAAATTGGAAAGCGTTTTGTGTTGAATGGAATAATAATGGGGAGGAATTATATCTTACACTTATTTCATTAGGGAAATTAATAAAGGCAATTGGAGGCAAAAGTCAGGTATATTCGTCCACGCCAAGAAACAATAAGTTTAATCAAATAACTGAATGGATAGAAGAGATTAATAAAAGGCTTAATTCAGAAGATATAAGTAAACTTCTTTACGATATTTCAAATGAAGATCTTTTATTTAAATATTTTTATAATAAAAATATCAATAAAGAAATTAATAAATTTGATCTAAGTCTAGATTTTAGTAGGTTTAAATTACTTCAAGATAAAATTTATAAAATTAAAGAAGGCTTTTATACTGAATTTGTAAGAATATTTATCCAATTAGCTTACATAAAACTAATTACCTTAAAAAGAAGTTTATCTATTTTTAATTTTAATGATCTTATTAAGACTGTTGAGAAAAAATATCTTGGATCAGATCTTACCAATGATAAAAGTCTTTCAGAAATTCAAAATCGATTTAAATGTATTTTGTTAGATGAGTTTCAAGATACAGATAATATTCAGTGGAGCATAATTAAAAAATTCTTTTGTACTAAAAATCACTTTTTACTTTGCGTTGGAGATCCAAAGCAGGCCATTTATAAATTTAGAGGTGGAGATATTGAAACTTATTTAGAGGCTAAATCTGATGCCATTGAAGTTTTTAGTCTTACAAATAACTTTAGATCTTCAAAAAAATTACTTGATGTTATTAATAATCTATATAAAAATGGACTTAAAGAATCAAAACTTGAATATAAGAATTTAAATTCTAAACTTAATAAAAGTTTTAATCATAAATTTGATTTTAAGAACGTATTTGAAATTGTAGAATTTTCAAGCAAAGAAGTTTATATTGAAGATCTTGTCACTCAATATATAGTTGATTTTCTTTTAAATAATAATGAAATTGATATTAATAAAATTTCAATTCTTACCTTGTATAATTCTCAATGTTTAGAATTAAAAAATAAATTAATGGAGTTAAATATACCATGCCAGATTAAAAATAAAAAAAATATCTTTGATACTGAAGCCAGTGCTCTATTAGTCTTATTTATTGATTGTATATTATATCCAAGGCGTTATAGGAATATAAGTTTGTTGGCTACTTCTAAATTTATAGAAATAGATGTAGCAGAATTAATTGATCATCAAATTAGTAAAAAAATTGAAATTTTAACTAATCAATGCATTTCATGGTCTCTGGAATTAAAAGAGAAAGGATTTTTAACCCTTGTTAATGAACTCATTATTAATTACAAGTCATCCTCAATTATATCTGATACAGATTTATACTCAAATCTATTTCAATTGTCAGAGATAATTGAAATAGAATTAATCAATAATGACTTTAATCTAAATAAAGTATTTAAGTGGTATCTAAACCAATTAGATGATTCTTTAAGGAGTTGTACTGGAGAAGATTATTTTACGAAAGATTATAATCTTCAAAATGGAATTAATCTTTCGACAATTCATAATAGTAAGGGACTTGAATATGAAATAGTTTTGTGTCCCTACTTATCTATTATTTCCAATAAATCAAATAAAACCAAAGGCCCAATTTGGAAATCAAATTTTGACCGGTCTATATATATCAATATTTCTAATAATTACAGTAAGGTAGAAGAATTTAAATTAATAGAAGAAAGAGATTTATTTAAAGAAAGTGAAAGATTGATTTATGTGGCGCTTACAAGGAGTAAATATAAGCTCATTATCTTTAATGATATTAATAATACAAATAATATTTTTAATAATGATTTGTTACCAAATCTAGAAAATATTAATTTTCATAAATCTAAAATTGAACATAAAATAAAGGGAATGAATATTAGAGAAATTTCTAATAAATTTAATATTAATGGTTTAAACAATAATGTTTGGAAAATAAATAAAGTTAATACAAAAAAACCTAAAAAAATACCTTCTGGAGAAGTTATTTCTTTCTCAAGTTATTCCTCATGGATCCGTAAAGAAAATAAAATAGACTCTGCTTTCAATCAATATAAGGATTATGAAGATAATATCTCAATTCTTAATAATCTCCAAGAGACTAATTTAGATAAATCAAAAAATTACTCCAAATACTTAACTCTCCCCAATCCCTTAAGTGATTTCCCTAAAGGAACTATTGCTGGTACATGTTTGCATAAAATAATAGAGAGATTTGATTTTCAAAATGATAACGCCGACAAATTACTTGATTTAATTAATGAAGAATTAAATTTCTTTCAAATTGATACTTCTTTAGCATTAAAAGTAAGAGAAGGTATATTGCGTATCATTAACGTCTCGCTAGGAGATAAATTACTAAATAAAAAATTAATTGATATCTCTTCAAATAATATTTTAAAAGAGGTTAAGTACAATTTAACACTTTCTTATAATGGGAAAAATATTAATTCATGTGATATTTCCAAATGCTTTCTATTGGATCAAGAATTTGAATTTGGTAAAAGCTACTCAAACAAAATTAATGATCTACAAATTCTAAATAAAGGTTTTCACTCAGGTTGTATTGACTGTGTAGTCCCTATTGGAAATAATTTAGAGGATAGTAAATGGTGGGTAATCGATTGGAAAAGTAATTTTATTTCTGGAAGCGAAAATAGTGATTGTTTACCTGGAAACTATATCTATGAAAATATGAGAGAAGAAATGATTAAACATCATTACCCATTACAATCTCATCTCTATCTATTGGCATTACATAGATTATTAAAGTGGAGATTAAAAAATTATCAACCTAATCTTCATCTAGGAGGATATGTATATTTATTTTTAAAGGGATTGCCTGACAAAAAGTTATTTGAAAAATCTGTTGAGAAAGATATTTCTCCAGGAGTTTTTATTGGCCAGGCTCCTATAAACAGAATTAATTATTTAGATAAACTTTTTTAGAATGAATCATACTAATTTGGATATAGAAGCATTTCAATATAATCATATATTTAATCTCCTCCATGATATTTTTGGATTTAATGAAATAAAATATGGAGATTTCGTAAAAGATACTTTAAAAATATTATTAGAATTTGAGAAAAATGGTGAAACTATTGTAGAAGTTGATCAAAGGTTAATATTATTTGATTTATTAAAAGATGGATGGCCCAATGAACATTTGAAAGTTCTCAAAGATTTAGGATTGTTAAACTCCTTTAATTCCCCATTCATATTTAGTGATAGGAAATTATCATTGGCAAAATGGTCGGGAAAGATAAATAGAGTTATAAATATATTCTTAAAAAAAATAGATAAAATCCCAAAAAAAACAAATGATGATAATAAACTTTATCAAATAAAACATATTTTCAAATGTTCTAATTTAGTATTTCTGCAAGGAGGACCAGGAACAGGTAAAACTACTTTAATTATAAATTTTATCTTGCATTCTTTGAAAAGTGACAGTTTTTTAAATATAGGACTCGCAGCACCTACAGGAAAAGCTACCTCTAGACTAAAAGAATCTCTTAATGCACAAAAAGATACTTTTTTTAGTAAAAGTCTTGATCAAATAGAATGTCAAACTTTACATAAATGGATTTTTAATTCTAAACATAAAGCTATTAAATTAAAATTTAAATTAAAGGAATTAGATATTTTTATTATTGATGAAATGTCAATGGTAAATATTGATATTATTGAATTAATTTTAGATTTATTAGCAAAAGATTGTAAAATAATCTTAGTTGGTGATAGAAATCAATTACCTCCAGTTAAAAATTCATCTATTTGGAATTATTTATTCGAATATTCTGATAATAAGGTAATAAAATCTTGTATAGTTAATCTCAATAAAACTTATAGAAATAGTGGGGATATCGAATTACTTAGTAATCTTATTTTTAATAATAGAAATTCCTTATTTCAGAAAAAGATCAAAGAATTAGAATATGATAAAGAGTCAGAAGAAGTTAATATCTTAAAAACCATTAATAAGAATATTCCTCTAAGTCTATTAAATGAAATTAAAGATTATATTAATAAATTACGAACTTCAACATCAAACTTAAGTAAAAAAGAATATATCTTTCAAAACTCAATTGGAGATTTAATGAGCTATGAAAAAGACTTAATAAATAATATTTTTACAGATTTACAAAGTCACCTTATCCTTTGTGAGAAGAATACTGGGATATGGAGCGTTGAGAATATAAATGATATCGTTTTAGGTCAGAGAAAACCCTATGATTTTACTAGCCTTGAAGAAGGGATCCCCATAATGTGTACTGAAAATAATAACGAACTCGGAATTTCAAATGGAGATATTGGAGTCTTAATAGGAAAAAATGAAAACCGAAAATTTCTATTTAGGAAATTTAATGATAATAATGATCTTGTAGTTGACTTTATTGAACCATCAACTCTTGATAACGTCGTGCCAGCAATTGCTATCACAATTCATAAATCTCAAGGAAGCGAATCTGAAAAAGTAAGTATTTTGTGGACTCAAAAATCTCAAATTAATAATTACAAGGTAGATCTAAAAGATAGTGAATTAATTTTTTTTAGAGATAGTTATGAGAAGAGATTACTCTATACTGCAATTACAAGAGCAAAGAATTTTCTGGATATTTATTTTTTGAATTAAGTTTTTATTTCGAGAAATCAGAGTTATCTTTACCTCCAGATGTTAGATTAGTAATCCGGCTCTGAAAGGCTAGTCAACAATTTAATATTCTTTAGATAAATGTTGAATGCCTGATCAGTAGATAATCAGGCATTTTAATGGCTTCAAATAAAGACAATCAATTAGTAGAAAAAAATGACGATAATTTGGGGGTAGAAAATATTTCTAATAATCCTTCAATTCAATCAGAAAAAAAATTAGCAGTTCCCGATGATGAAATTTCGTATAAAGAAGAGGATATTGATAATGGATTTGCTTGTTTTGGGTTTAATAAATTAATATTAAATTCATTAGAAAGTAAAGGATATAAAACTCCTACACCTATACAAAAAGCAGCAATTCCAGAATTAATGCTTGGAAGAGATTTGTTAGGACAAGCTCAGACTGGTACAGGTAAAACAGCAGCCTTTGCTCTCCCATTAATAGAAAAGCTTGAAAATAATAAAGAATCAAACGCTAAAGTTTTGGTTATGACCCCAACAAGAGAGTTGGCTACTCAAGTAGCAGATTCTTTTAAAAGTTATAGTGCTGAATCAACAAATTTAAGGACATTAGCAATATATGGAGGAACTGATTTTAGGAATCAAATCTCATCACTTAAAAGAAAGACAGACATTGTCGTCGGAACTCCTGGAAGAATAATGGATCATATAAGACAAGGAACTTTTAAGATCAATAACATAAGTTGTCTTGTTCTTGATGAAGCAGATGAAATGTTAAAAATGGGATTTCTTGAAGATATTGAATGGATTATAGATAAACTTCCAGAAAATAAACAAATGGTTTTGTTCTCTGCAACAATGCCAAATGAGATAAGAAATATTGCAAAAAAATATCTAAATGAACCAGCTGAAATATTAATAAAAAGCGTTAAACAAGAAACTCAATTAATTACTCAAAAATATATTAATGTTCAAAGGCACCATAAGTTAGATGCTCTAAAAAGAATATTAGAAATAACGAATGAAGGAGTAATAATATTTGTGAGGACTAAATTGCTTACTACCTCAATTGCGGAAGCTCTAGAAAACTCAGGTCATAGTGTGGCTGTTCTTAATGGTGACATCCCACAAAATCAAAGAGAAAATACAGTTGATAGATTAAAAAAAGGATTTATTAATATTCTTGTTGCAACTGATGTCGCTGCTAGAGGCCTAGATGTTGAAAGGATTAAACTTGTTATTAATTACGATTTTCCTTTTGATAAGGAAACATATACCCATAGAATCGGTAGAACAGGGAGGGCAGGTAGGTCTGGGGAAGCAATTTTATTTGTAAATCAAAGAGAAAAACATTTTCTTAGGAATTTAGAAAATTCAACAAGAAATAAAATAGAAGAAATTGAGATACCTAATAATAAAATAATTAATGAAAAAAGAATGGGTAAATTAATAACAAATTTGAATGAAAGTTCTTTAGATCAGGAAAATAATGAAGAAAAAAAAGCGTTGATGATTGATATTCTAGATACCCTAAGAGAAAAGCATTCTATGGAAGATTCAAATATAGCAATGGCAGCTATTAATTTAGCAATAGGTAATAAATCTTTTTTTATTAATGAAGACGAGTCTTGGCTTTATAGACAAAATAATTCTGATCGTAATAGATCAAATAGAAATGGAAATAATCGTATGAGAAATACAAATAGAAGAAATAATTATCAAAATGATTCTTTTGAAACCTATAAATTTAATTTTGGTAAAATGGACAGAGTTAGAGTAGCAAATATTATTTCTTCTATTTGTACTTCTACAAATATTAATGGAAGATCGATTGGAAAGATACAAATATTTAATGAATACAGCTTGGTAGATTTACCAAGAGATTTACATGGTGAAGTTAGGAACAAACTAAAAAATTTAAGAATAAGGAATTAATTTTGGATCATGGGTTCTATTACAAAACATTTTGTTCTAGGAAGTTTTTTTCTTTTGTTCGGATTTTTAAATTCTGAATATTTAGCAGAAACAAAAAATAATTCAATTATAAATTTGTTTTGTCTTGAAAGTTTTAAATCGGAAATATTAAAAGCGAATTTAAATTATGACGAAGAAATTGCTAAAGATTCTTGTAATTGCTACTTAGAAGAATTTAGAAAAGGTACTAGTCATCAAAATTCAATTATTGAATGTAAGTTAGAAACTAAGAAAAAATTTAAATTATAATAAAACTACAATGAGATTTATAAATAATAAAAATCCTATAGTTAGGCTTTATCTAAATTTAAGAGAGGAAAGGAGTCTACTTTTATTCGCTTTTTTAAGTTCAATAATAAATAAAATCTTAGATTTAGCTCCTCCAGTAATTATTGGGCTTGCTGTAGATATTGTAGTTAAAGAACAGAATTCTTGGATTGCTAGTTTAGGGATAAAAGAAGTGCCAAATCAATTAATTTTTCTTGCAATTGCTTCTGGGATAGTGTGGTCTGCAGAATCTTTCTTTGAATATTTATACTCAGTTTTATGGAGAAATTTAGCCCAAATATCGCAACATAAACTGAGAATAAAGGCTTATAAGCATATTCAAGAACTAGATATGGCTTTCTTTGAAAACGATAATACGGGAAGACTACTTTCGATTTTAAATGATGATGTAAATCAACTCGAGAGGTTTCTTGATCAAGGCGCTAATCAACTAATTCAATTATTTATTACGGTTTTAATTATTGGGGGGACAATGATCTTTGTTGCACCCAAAATCGCATTATTTGCTTTCTTACCTATCCCTTTAATATTTCTTGGATCAATAAGATTTCAAAGAAAGCTCTCTCCAAAATATAAAGATGTTAGGAATAAAGCAGGTCTTTTGGCTTCAAGATTAAATAATAATTTAAGTGGGATACTTACGATTAAGAGCTTTACTAAAGAGAATTGGGAGCTAAATAGACTAAATAAAGAAAGCCTTGCATATCAAAGAAGTAATAAAGCAGCAATAAAATTATCATCTGCTTTTATTCCACTAATAAGATTTGCTATTTTATTTGCTTTTATAGCAATTTTACTTATTGGAGGTTTTCAAACCTGGAATAAGGTACTTGATGTAGGAACATATAGTTTTTTAGTCTTTATTACTCAAAGATTGTTATGGCCTTTAACTACTCTAGGTCATGTTTTAGATGATTTTCAACGCTCAATGGCATCAATAAATAGAGTAATAGATCTTATCGATACCACTATAAAAATAAAAGATGGCAAAATAAAAATTGAAGCTAAAGAGTTAAAAGGTGATGTTAGTTTTAAAAATGTAAATTTTAATTATCCTGGTAGAGAATCAACATTAAAGAATATAAATTTTGAAATTTGTAGCAACTCTACATTAGGAATCGTTGGATTAACTGGTTCTGGCAAAAGTACAATTATTAAACTTCTTCTTAGAATTTATGATACTAATAAAGGCTTAATATCTTTGGATAACATTCCCATACGAGATATTAATTTAAAAGATTTAAGAAAATGTATTTCTCTAGTAAGTCAAGAAACTTATTTATTTCATGGAACTGTACAGGAAAATATTGCCTATGGGGCAAGTAGTCCAAAAATTAAAGATATTGTAAAAGCATCTAAAATTGCTGAAGCTCATAAATTTATTGAACAATTACCTGAAGGTTATAAAACAATTGTTGGAGAAAGAGGGCAAAGACTTTCAGGGGGACAACGTCAGAGAATAGCTCTAGCAAGAGCAGTCTTAAAAGATGCTCCTATATTGATTTTAGATGAGGCTACTGCTTCAGTTGATAACGAGACAGAAGTTTTAATTCAGAAATCATTATCTAAAATAACTAAAGAGAGAACTACCATAGTTATAGCTCACAGATTAAGTACAATTAAAAACGCTGATAATATTATTGTTATAGATAAGGGCAAAATTATTGAAAGCGGAAAACATGATTTTTTACTAGAAAATAAAAATGTATATTCAGACTTATGGAATGTTCAAGTAGGTATTTAGAAAATATCTTTTCAAAAACTAAATTAAGAAGTTAAAAGACTCTATAACATTAGTAAACATACTATCAACTTTATTCCATCTCTCTTCATTTGTTCCGACGGCAAAAGTATATAAAGTTCCTCTGTCGATTACGACAGTCGCAAGTTCATGCCTATCTTGATCATTAAGATCTAATTGATACTCTAGATCATAAAAAATATGATTAGATGCTTCTCTTTTGTTTGCATCAATAAGTTTTACTGATCTTCCTGAACCCTCAGGCGCAATGACCTTAGTTATTAATGTTTGTCCAACTTCTTTTGGATCCCCTAATTGCTCTAATTCGATTTCTTTATTTACATCTGAAATCACCAAACTTAAAGTCTCATTACTATTAATTAGATCATGGTAAATAATTTCAGGCCCCCCATCTACTTTTACTCTTGTCCAACCTGTTGGATATAAAAAGGCATATCTCCCGTCGGGACTCTGATAAGCCTCTAATCCTGCATTTAGTCCTCCACTGCAGGCACTTAATGCAAGACATAAAATTATTAATAATAAATTTTTAAAAGGGTTAATTTTCATATTTTTCATTGTTGTTAGAAATTATTAACTAAAAATATAATAAGACATTAAAAGCAAACAAATAAATCCAATTACAAAAAATGCGTCTAAATTGTTTCTAGAAGAAATTTAATCTTGATAACTTTTACCAAACCACTTTCAAAATTAATTGCTCATTTTGAGAAATTTCCAGGAATAGGTCCAAGAACAGCGCAAAGATTAGCATTATTTGTTTTAAAACAACCTGAAAGTAGTATTAGAGATTTTTCTAAAGCATTATTAGAAGCACATAGTAATGTTGGCTATTGCAAAAAATGTTTTAATTTAACTTCAGAAGAAGAATGTGAAATATGTAGAAATCCTGAAAGGAATCAAAAAATAATTTGCGTAGTAGCAGAAACCAAAGATTTACTGGCTTTAGAGCGATCAAGGGAGTTTAAAGGCACATACCATGTTATTGGAGGGTTGATTTCACCTATGGATTCAATTAGTCCAGAATTGTTAGAGATCAGAAGTTTAGTGGAGAGAGTAAGTAAATCAGATATTGATGAAATAATACTGGCACTTACTCCAAGTGTCGAAGGTGATACAACAAGTCTTTATATTGGAAAATTACTTACTCCTTTTACTAAGGTTACTAGAATTGCTTATGGGCTTCCAATGGGAAGTGAACTTGAATATATTGATGAAGTTACTTTAGCAAGAGCCTTAGAAGGAAGAACAAATTTAATTTAAAAATGGAAAATAAAAATCAGATTAAAGTAGAAAAAATTTTAAGGCTTCCCTCTTGGATTAAATTTCCTATTAGTAAAGCATCAGAATTTGAAAAAATGCAAAGACTCATTAAAAAGTCAAATATACATACAATTTGTGAAGAAGGTAGATGTCCTAATAGGGCCGAATGTTATGCCTCAGGTACAGCTACTTTTCTACTTGGAGGATCAATTTGTTCTCGAGCCTGTGCATTCTGTCAGGTAAGCAAAGGTAAACCTAGTGAAATTAATAAATATGAAAGTATTCAAGTTGCAGAAGCAGTGAAAATTCTAAATTTAAAATATGTAGTACTTACATCAGTAGCCAGAGATGATCTCTCGGATCATGGGGCTAATCTATTTGTTTCAACGATTAAACAGATTAGAAAAATTGACCCAAAAATTAAAATAGAAGTTCTTACTCCTGATTTATGGGGAGGTGGAAAAAATTTTGAAGATAAAGATAAACTTCAAAAAGATAGACTTAAAAAGATTCTAGAACAAAAGCCAATTTGTTTTAATCATAATCTTGAGACTGTGGAAAGGCTTCAAAAAGAAGTTCGAAGAGGTGCTAATTATAAAAATTCAATAAGCTTATTAGAAAAAGCAAAGGCTATTGCTCCTAATATTGAGACAAAATCAGGAATAATGTTAGGTTTAGGAGAAACATTAGAAGAAATAGAAACCACGATTCTTGATCTAAAAAAAGTTTATTGTGATCAAATTACAATCGGACAATATCTAAGACCTTCATTAAAGCATTTATCCGTTAAGAAATATTGGGAACCAAAGGAATTTGAATACCTTACAAGGTTTTGTAAGGAATTAGGGTTTAAAAAAGTATCTTGCGGCCCTTTAGTAAGAAGTAGTTATCACGCTGGCTAAACTCTTTCAATTAAAGAAAGTTTTTTTTCAATTTTGTTTAATACATAAGAACAGTCTCCTGTCATTAGTGTTCCCGCACCTCCCCAAATTAATCTTAAAAAAAGGTCTATTGGATTAGAACCAACTTCTTTTACAACTTTAAATCCAATAATTTTAAAGTATCTCACAAGTTTTTTACTATATCCTTCGGTATCATAAATGGCTAATAATCGTGCTTTGTTACTTATTTTCATTTCGATAGCCCAAGCCATGGTAGATGCCCATATTAATTCCGAAACAAAAGGAGGCGAATTACTTAGGATCCTTAATGTATCAAGTTGTATACCTTTCTTATTAAAGTAAGTCCAACCTTTCATCTCTCCCCAAATCTTTACGATATTATCTCTTTGTTCCGCGATAACAATTTTAAAAAAACATAATCCAAGAGTTTCTCTTACTTGTATTTTTATAACTAGGCCTAAGGAAAATGCAATATTTTGTAATTCTTCTACTTTCATAATTTTTATCAATTAATCCTTGTAAACTTTCTGATTTTTCTCTTTTAATTTATTTATTTGCTTTTGCCTTTCTTCAAACCTTTTTCTATCATTATCACTAAATTTGTTAACACAAAAATGACATTGAATACCTTCTCGGTATTCCTCTTTCTTTAGATCTTCTATAGAAATTGGCATTCCGCATGCATGACAAATTGAGTAGGAACCTTTTTTTAATTCGTGATCTAAAGCCACTCTTTTATCAAAAACAAAACATTCTCCTTCAAAAAGACTCTCCTCTTTTGATATTTCCTCGAAGTATTTAAGGATTCCACCTTTTAAATGAAAAATCTTTTTGTAACCTTTATTTTTCAATAGAGTAGTAGCTTTTTCGCATCTAATACCTCCAGTACAAAACATGGCTATATTCTTAGAATTTTCATTGCCTAAATGATTCTCTAAATTATTATCTACCCAATCAGGAAACTCACTAAAATTTTTAGTATTTGGATTGATTGATTCTTTAAAACTTCCAATAGAAATTTCATAATGATTTCTTGTATCAATAAGGATTGTATTTTTATCTTTAATTAATTTATTCCAAGTAAATGAATCAATGTAAGTTCCTGCATCTTTTGAAGGATTTATTTCAGGCACACCCATAGTTACAATTTCATTTTTTATTTTAATTTTTAATTTTTTGTATATTTTCTTTTTTGAATAACTAACTTTAATGTTTAATTCTTTAATTCCAGCAATTCTTTTTATTAAGTTTAGGATATTATCAATAATGCTCTCATCAGCGCAAATGGTTCCGTTAAGACCTTCTTTTGCAATTATTAATAGGCCTGAAAGATCATTGTTTTTTTCAATACTAAATAAGTTTTCTTTGAGTTCGATTATTGAATTTTCTTGAAATGAGAAAAAAGAATAAAGCGAAACTATTTTATAAATATTATTTCTCATATTTTAGAAACAGTTTTATCACCATATTCAAAATCTTTATTAAATGAAACCCCTACATCTTTAAGTAGTTTTCTATCATCTTGAAAAGATGGATTTGAGGTCGTCAGTAATTCATCTCCATAAAAAATTGAATTTGCTCCGCATTGAAAACAAAGAATCTGAGCTTCTTTAGTTAAGTTCTCCCTCCCTGCACTAAGTCTTATTTTGCTTTTTGGCATCAGAATTCGAGCAGTAGCGATCATTCTAATCATCTCAATAGAATCAATCTCTTTGTTCTCTTCTAAACCTGTTCCTTCTATAGCCACTAAAGAATTGATTGGGACACTTTCAGGGTGAGGATTCATATTTGATAGGACTTCTAAGAGAGATGCTCTATCTCCACTATTTTCTCCTAGACCTATTATTCCACCGCAACATACATTTATACCTGCATTTCTGACTCTTTTAATAGTATCTAATCTATCCTGATAAGTTCTTGTAGTAATAATATTTTTATAGTATTCAGGACTAGTATCAAGATTATGGTTGTATGCTGTTAGTCCTGCATCGGCAAGTTTCATGGCCTGCTCATCTGTGAGCATACCAGCAGTTACACATGCCTCCATTCCTAGTTCTTTTACTCCTTTAACCATTTCTAGCATTGAATTGAAAGGTTTACCATCTCTAATTTCTCTCCAAGCCCAACCCATACAAAACCTATCAGCTCCTTCCTTTTTTGCTGTTTTAGCTCTTTTTAAAACAGCTTCCACTTCATATTGAGGGTGACTTTTTATTTGACTAGAGCTATAAATTGATTGACTACAGTAAGAACAATTCTCTTCACATCCGCCAGTTTTTACGCTGAACAGAGAAGATAGTTGGACTTTATATTGATTGAACTCTCTATGAATAATTTGAGCTTCCCACATCAAATCTACCAATGGGTAATTTAATATTTCCAAAATCTCATCTCTACCCCAATCAAATCTAATTTTGTAAAAATTTTGATTATCTGAATTAATCATTTTGAATTAGGAAGAATAGTTAGGATTTTTACAAGAATCTTTTGGTAATGATTGTATACCTCCAAAACGCCTATCCCTTGATTGATAATCAATAATTGCTTTTAAAAATTCATTTTCATTAAAATCAGGCCACATTACATCAGTTATATATATTTCAGAATAAGCTAGTTGCCATAAAAGAAAATTACTGATCCTCTTCTCACCACTGGTGCGTATTAGTAATTCAGGATCATTGATCCCACTAGTTAAGAGTTCTGAATTAAATAATTGCTCATCTATGTCACTAGGGTTTATTTCACCTGAACAGGATTTGATTGCTATTTTTCTGGCGGCTTTTACTATTTCTTGTCTACCTCCGTAGTTAACACAAATGTTTAATGTGAAATCTTTATTATTTTTAGTAAGAGATTCTGAACTATTAATTATTGATTTTAATGCTTTAGGAAAAGGGGATAAATCTCCAATGAAACTTATTTTTATTGATTCTTGATGAATCTCAGAGATTTCTTTTTTCAAAACTTTTTCAAACAGATTTATAAGAAAATCAACCTCTTTAGATGGTCTTGTCCAATTCTCCGTTGAAAATGCATAAACCGTTAGTACATTACACTCTAGGCTCTTAGATGCTTTAATAATTTCCTTCAGAACACTAACACCTTTATTATGACCAAATGACCTTGGCAAACCTTTTTTTATTGCCCATCTTCCATTCCCATCCATAATTATTGCTATGTGCTTTGGTACTCGAAGTTTATCTATTGAATTAGATAATTTTGAATTTTCTTTTGTTGATATGTTTCGCGATCTCATGAATTAATCTTTAATCTGATTTATTTGAACCGTTTTCAATAGTAATATTATCATTCGTATTTATATTTTGGGACAAAGTGCTTTTGTTTGTAGATGATTTTGGATTCCCTAATGGATTTTGATTTCCTACTAATTTTATAAGAAGCTCCTGCAATCTGCTACTTGTAATTGGTCTTTCAAGTTTTCCTTGATTAGCTAATGATAAAGTACCTGTTTCTTCTGAGACTACAATACAAATACATCTGTCGAATCTTTCTGTAATTCCCAAGGCAGCAAGATGTCTTGTTCCATATCGACTTATTCCTTGCCTCGATAGAGGAAGTATTACTCCAGCGGAAATTATTTTATTCCCTTTTACCAGAACAGCTCCATCATGTAATGGGGTGTCTGTTGCAAATAAATTTATTAATAGATCAGTAGACAATTGTGCTTCAATATTTATACCTGAATATAAAAAATCTTCTGGTCTTAAATCGCTTCCTAAATCAACAACTATTAAGGCTCCTTTTCTATTTTGCGATAGTTTTCCTGCCGCATCAACTAGCTGGTTAACTGTTGTAGATGTGGCTCTAAATTCTCTAGGTGGATTTCCTAATAATACAGCTAACCTCCCAGTACCTAGTAATTCCATTAATCTTCTAAGTTCTCCTTGCCAAAGAATTGCTAAAGATAGAGAACAAGCAAGAACTAAAGCATCAATTAATTTTGAAGTTAGAGGTAGATATGCATATCTTTGAATAAACCAAGCAAAAGAAACTAAAAATAAATATCCTCTCAAAAGCCATAATGTTCTCTGTTCTTTAACTCTCGAGAACAATAAAAGTCCAAATCCAGCTGCAAATAATACATCCAATAAAAACTTTAAGTTTATAAACCCCCAAAAATTCACATTAAAATTTAATTTATTTAAATGTACCTAACTTTGCTTGATAAAGCGATCGGGTAAGACATCATATTTAAGAAGATCATGTGGACTTTCTCTCTTTTGTATAATCTCTGCTTCTCCATCACATACTAAAAGACAAGAAGGCTTTGGAATTCTGTTGTAATTAGAACTCATCGATAAATTATATGCACCAGTACCAAATACACAAATTAAATCACCTGTTTTGCAACTACCTAGTTCAAGTTCCTTAAACAATATATCTCCAGATTCACAATGCTTCCCAGCTACAGTGTATTTATTTTTGGGATTACTATTTAAAGGATTATTTACTAAACAAGCAGAATAGTTAGATTGATATGTAATTGGTCTGGGATTATCACTCATGCCACCATCAACTGATAGGTATGTCCTTACCCCTGGAATTTCTTTAAATGCACCAATTTTGTATATTGTTACTCCGGCAGTAGAAACTATAGATCTTCCAGGCTCACACATAAGTACAGGTAAATCTAATTTATTTTTTTTACAACCCTCTTTAATAGATAATGAAACTGTTTTGATCCAATCATCAATTGAAGGGGGGTCATCTTCCTGTGTATATTTAATTCCTAATCCCCCTCCTACATTTAGCTCTTTTATGTTGTGACCGAACTCTTTAGCTTGCAACATAACATTTGCCATTATTTTGCCAAGATCTTTATGTGGATCAAGTTCAAAGATCTGAGATCCTATATGAGCATGTAACCCAATCAATTTTAGGTGCTTTGTTTTGATGATCACTCCGAATAACTTACTTAAATACTCAATGCCAAAACCAAACTTGCTATCGAAAGATCCGGTTCTGATATATTCATGAGTATGGCATTCTATTCCAGGGGTAAATCTAATCATTATTTCTAAATCGTAATTTAATGAATCAGATATCTTTTCTAATCTTGATAGGTCATGGTCATTATCTACAATTACTTTGATTTTATTTTTTACGGCAAATGCTATTTCCTTATCAGATTTATTATTACCATGAAAAACAATTTTTTCATTTGGAACTCCACCTTTTAAAGCCGTTATTAACTCTCCTTCTGAAACAGCATCAAGACCCAATCCTTCTGAGGCTACTAAATTACTCATAAATAGAGAACTATTGGCCTTTGATGCATATATTGGAAGTGATACGCCTGGGTAATATTTTTCCAGTGCTTTTTTGTAAGCTCTACAGGAATTTCTTAAAGTTATTTCATCTAAGATATAAAGCGGAGAATCGTATTTTCTTACTAAATCTTCAATAGAACATCCCCCAATATTTAGCTTGTTATTAATGTCAATACTTGTGGTGACAGGTACGATATTTTTGTTGGGACTAATTAAATCAATCTTATTTTTTAAAAAAGAAATTTTTTTTTCCATAGGAATTCTTTTCTTACAAAATTATTCTACAACTTTCAGAACTTCTATAATAAATTTATTTTAAATTACTTAGAGACAATAATTAATTCAATGATTTTAATTAAAGAATTTGATCTTAAAGAATTAGAATCATGCTTTGAATTAGATTCTAATACAATTTCCTTGTGGACAAAAAAACAATGGGAAAATGAGTTTAATAAAAAAGGAGTCAAAGTCGTTGGAATATTGGTTGAAAATAAAATGATTGGGATTTACGTTGTTCATATAATTACTGATGAAGCACACATAAATTATTTTTCTATAAAAAAAAGATTTCGTCGAAATGGTTATGGCAGTTTGTTAATGAACTACTTAATAAGACATTGTGAAAAATTAAATATAAAAAAATTATTATTGGAAGTTTCTGAAATTAATTCGATTGCTGATATTTTTTATAGCAAATTCAACTTTTCAAATGTAGGAAGAAGAAAGGATTATTATAAAGACGGTAGTGATGCTGTTATGAAAGAAAAATATTTATAAAATAATTATTAATTTTTTTCTTTGTGCGGATTACCATAATCCTTGAAATCACTTAAATAAGCTGCTATATCCTCAATAAGGTAATTTTATGTTGATTAAATTAAACATATGGGTATTCACAAAAGCTCATTATGAACACAAAATCCTCTTAATACTG
>QCSX01000010.1 GCA_003209065.1 Prochlorococcus sp. AG-670-N10 | reverse complement strand
AGCTGCTCTTATAATCGCTGCTTTAACCTCTGACAATATTAGTTATATATATGGACTTGAACATTTAGATAGAGGTTATGAAAATTTTGAATTAAAGCTATCTGGTTTAGGAATTAAAATCAAAAGACAAAAAACAAATAATGTAGATATGATTGAGGAACAAAATTCTAAATTAAACAAAAAAAATTTATCTGAAATAAAAGCGGCTTAATCTTATTTTTATATGTAAGCTACGTTAACCAAAGAAACACAACCAATAAAAAGGAAAGTTAATATCAAAAAACGAACAGACCAATATTTATTTAATCCACTAATTTTTAGATCATTCATACCCATGTACCACCATTAGTACTGAAGG
This sequence comes from Prochlorococcus sp. AG-670-N10, assembly GCA_003209065.1. Taxonomy (GTDB): domain Bacteria; phylum Cyanobacteriota; class Cyanobacteriia; order PCC-6307; family Cyanobiaceae; genus Prochlorococcus_A. The sequence goes on along the minus strand of QCSX01000010.1, from coordinate 51,780 downwards.
CAGTGAAAATAGCTACTGCAATAAATAAATATGGCGCTAGTTTGAATGATAATTTTTGAGTTTTACTTTTTGTTTTAATTCCAGACATGGTTTTAATTTCATTACTAAGAAATATAACACAATATTACTATCTGTGAAGCCTAATCTGCAAAAATGGGCTTCAAAACTATAACTTGAATCAGAAATGTATCAGAACTGTAGCCTAAAGCTATATTTTGAATCAATTCCTAATCTAATGTGTTTAATTTAAGATCTCTTTTTAGTATTTTTTATTTTTTCAACAGCTCATTTCTGTAAAGCAGAAAAAGTAGTCAATGTATGAATTATTGTTATAGTTAAGTAAGTTAATTATTTGTGAAGAGCCTTGGGAGCGTGGTGGAATTGGTAGACGCACCGCACTCAAAATGCGGCACCTTCGGGTATGTCGGTTCAAGTCCGACCGCTCCCACTTTAATGAATACCTATACTAGATTTAATATATCTTTCAAAAAAGGTAATGGATGTTGGTTATGGGATGAAAAAGGGAAAAAATATCTTGATGCTGTGGCTGGTATAGCAACATGTAGTCTAGGACATAGCAATAGAATCTTAAGAAAAAAGTTATCCGCACAATTAAAAAAAGTTCAGCACATATCAAATCTTTATAAAATTGAAGAGCAGGAAGAATTAAGCAAATATTTAACCAAACAGAGTTGCGCTGAAAGTGTTTTTTTCTGCAATAGTGGTGCCGAGGCAAATGAGTCAGCTATTAAATTAATTAAAAAGTATGGTAATACAGTCCACAAAGGTAAAGAATCTTTTATTCTTGCTGCTGAATCTAGCTTTCATGGCAGAACACTCGCAACTTTAAGTGCTACTGGTCAACCCAAGTACCAAAAAGGTTTTGAACCAATGGTTAAAGGTTTTAAGTTTTTCAAATATAACGATATTGCTTCTGTAAAAAAATTATTTGAAGAATTAAAAATAAATAACCAAAAAGCTTCTGGAATTTTAATTGAACCTATTCAAGGAGAAGGAGGAGTAATACCTGGAGATAAAAAATTTTTTAAAGAATTAAGAGAAATTTGTAATCAAAACAATTCTCTATTAATTCTTGATGAAGTTCAAAGTGGAGTAGGAAGAACGGGAAAAATGTGGGGATATGAGAATTTAGAAATCGAACCTGATGGATTCACATTAGCTAAAGGATTAGGCGGAGGGCATGCGATTGGTGCTTTATTGGTACAAAAAAAAGCGAACATTTTTTCCCCTGGAGATCACGCAAGTACTTTTGGTGGCAATCCCTTTGCTTGTAAAGCTGCCATAACAGTTTTAGAAGAAATCAAAAAACGTAGAATTCTTAAAAACGTTTTTGAAAGAGGTAATCAATTAAATGAGGGTTTTACTAAAATTTCAGAGAAATTTCCTAAAATTATTAGTGGCATAAGAGGTCTAGGATTAATACAAGGTCTGGTTATAAATGATTCCTACACAGATGCAAAAACAATCACATTAAAAGCTTTTGATAAAGGTTTGCTTTTAGTTCCTGCCGGAGGAAACGTGGTTAGATTTGTACCGCCATTGATAATTTCGAGAAATGAGATCAATATACTTTTAAAGAAGTTAAATTTAATTTTCGAAGAGATGTAAATTCTATTAATTTTGATTAATGTAAACATTGAGAATTTTGATTTACTCTCGCCCAAATTAGAAAGGGAAAATATTCAATTAGGATTATCAAGAATAAAAAATGCGTTAAGAGATTTAGATGACCCATGCAAAAATATACCTGCTATTCAAATTGTAGGAACAAATGGGAAGGGTTCGATTACCGCTTTTATAGAAAACATTCTTTATGCAGATAAAAAGAATATTGGAGTTACTACTTCTCCTCACCTTTTAGATATCTGTGAAAGGATTAGAGTGAATAAAGAAAAGATTAGTAAGGAAGAATTTGAAAAAATATTCAAGAAAATAAAAAATAATCTTTCAACCCATAAATTATCTCCTTTTGAACAAATTATTTGTTGCGCACTAAATTTTTTTGATTTTAAAAAAGTAGATTTATTAATTCTTGAAGCTGGGTTAGGAGGACGATTAGACGCCACTACAGCCCATAATTTAAGACCAATAATTGCTATTGGAAATATAGGTTTAGACCATAAAGAATATCTTGGAGACTCAATTGAAAAAATTGCAAAAGAAAAAGTAGCTGTAATTGAAAAAAATGCATTTGTTATTTCTTGTCGTCAAGAAGCTGAAGTTGAGGAAATAATTAAAGCAAGAGTCCTAGAAGTAAATGCAAAAATCATATGGAAAGAATCACTATCAAATGATTATGAAATTGGTTTAAATGGTAATTTTCAAAAACAAAACGCAGCTGTTGCTATTGGAGTAATTGAAGAACTAATTAATTTTGGCTTTAAGGTTAAAGAACGCTCCATTAAGGAAGGACTTAAGAATACAAAATGGAGCGGGAGATTAGAAATAATTAACTGTTTTAATAAAAAAATTCTTGTTGATTCTGCACATAATTTCTCTGCGGCAAAAGCCCTTTCAGAGGAAAGGGAAACTTGGAAATATAATAATGAAGGGATTTATTGGATTTTAGGAGTCCAAATACACAAAGATATTACCTCAATGATAAAGGTTCTTATTAAAGAAAATGATCATATACTTTTAGTCCCAGTTCCTAATCAAGCAAGTTGGAAATTAAAAGATCTTTCTAATATTAACGAGCTAAATCATTTAAATATTAATGAGTTTGAAAAAGTTGATCTGGCTTTTAACTATCTTTTGGAGCTTGAAAAATGGCCAAAATGTACTCCTGTGCTTACAGGCTCAATATTTTTAGTTGCTGAGTTTATTAAATTTGCAAAAAATCAAAAGTTTTAAATATTAAACTCATCTTTTAATTCCCACCCTTGCAATTTACCTGGATTTAATAAACCTTTTGGATCAAATTTTAATTTTGCTTTTACTTGATCAGAATCAATAACTCCTAATCCACCTCCCTCAACAGTTAATACATGTGGATTAAAAATAATTGCTCCCAGTTTCTTACAATTATCAATTATCTGGTTTATTTGATCTGAACTGTGCCATTTTATTACTGGCAAAGCAGCTAATCTAGGGACTCCTTGTTGAGAAACAGCTTCAAGATGCCAAAGAATATTCTTACCCCATTTTCCTCTCAAAGAATTAATTAATTCGAATTCCTTATCTAGAGGTAAAAGCATCTGTAAATATGTCCAGTTTTTATCCTTTGCCCTCATATGAAGGGTTGTATGATTCCAAACTACTTCAGAGATTCCATTTGTTAATTTATCTTCTTCTCCAAGAAGAAAAGAATTAACTTCATATTTTTTGCAAATTAATTCAATAGTTTTTATCCCCCCAAGCGTTGATTGAATCAAAATCTTGTGACTTTTAGATTTACCTTTAAACCAGGAAGGCATTTGATCTACAATTTCTTTCTCAAGAATTGCGCCAAGCTTTAGGTCAATTGCTGCAGTGGTACATGTTTTTAATATTTCGATTGTCTTATTTAACCCTTCACAGTCAATTATTATTGAGTACCACTTACGTTTTATATCAGTAGCTATTAATAATGAAGTAATAATTCCATTAGTTCCATATGCATGATTTAAAGGTTCTGATTCTTCAGCATCAAATCTTAGTAATTTAGGCTCTTCATTTATTGTTACAGCTTCTAAACCTATGAGATTCCCTGGATCTCTTAAAAATCCCCATCTAATTGAACCAATACCTCCTGAGCCCCCTGCAATAAAACCTCCTATAGTTGCAGTTTTCCATGTACTGGGAAGCAACCTTAATTCTCTTCCATATTTTTCTAGTTCTTTATTTAAATCTCCCATTAAGCATCCAGATTGTACCTTTACAAAACCTGTCTCAGGATAAAATTCTTCAATTTTATTTAAACAATTCATCTGCATAACAATACCTTTAAACAAAGGGACAGCTTGTCCATAATTTCCTGTTCCTGAACCTCTTAAAGTAAGTGGTATAGAAAATTCCCAACAAATTTCTGCTACTTTCTTTACTGCATTTTGATCAATAGGTCGTACCGCCAAGTCAGCGATACAACCATCTAGTTTCTTTTCGAGTATTGGAGAATAATTATAAAAGTCTTTTGAAAGCCTTTTCACCTCGGAAGTCCTTTCAATAATTTCTAAATTATCAATTTTTTTTAATTGTTCTATTAATTTTGAATTTCTTGAAGACATTAATAATTAATTTTTTACTTTAAACATAAAATAATTGATTAGCTATACAATTCGCCGTTTATAAGGACTTCTCTTCTTAAATTACTAGAGAAAATATCCGCCCAATTTCCAGCTTCTAAAAGCACAAAATTCGCAGGGCAACCTTTTTTAACCACCCCATCCCAAGTTAAATTCAATAATCTACTTGGTGACAAAAAAATGGAAGATAAAGTCAATCTTTCCCAAGGATTTAATTGAAGCATTGGCATTGCAAGAGACATCAAATAAAAAGGATCGTAATTACCAAATGGATACCAAGGGTCTTGAACATTATCACTCCCGATAGAAACATCGACTAATGATTTTTGTAGTTGCTTTATTGGTGCAACTGGCCTATTTAAAGATGTACTTTTTTCTTTACGATTGAGCAACCAGAAATTTGTAAGAGGAAGTGCAATCACTTTTATATCTTTCTCAGCGATTTTGCTTCCCAGATTTAGTATTTCATTATTATTTAGAGATAAAATACTACTTAAATGACTACATGTTATTGGGACTTTAATATTTAATCTATCAATAGTTTCCAAAAGAACTTTTATACCCGCTCCTGGCTCAATAGTTGATTCATCTATGTGTAAGTCAATTTCTAATTTATATTTATCTGCAAGCAAGAGAGTTTTAGAGAGTAAGTATTTTATTTTTGCTCTATTTTTAAAGGGAGGAACAAGAACTCCACCTAAAATACCCTTTTTCTTAGAAAAAATTTTTGCTAATTCCTCTCCATGGGGAGTATCCCAAAACTCCAATGGAGCTAATGCTACATATTGCAATTTCAACTTAGAGGAATATTTTTTTTGGATTTTAAAAAGCTCATCCCAAATATTATTATCCTGACTTTCGTAGGTATCAACATGGCTCCTGATAGCTCTATAACCATTTTTAAGAGCCAAGTTGAGTGATTTTTCAGCTCTATCTAAAACTTTAATTTTAGACCTAGTTTTATGCTCCTCTAAATTTACTGATAAGGCCTCATGATAGTTTGATTTAAAATTAGGAAACTCTCCAAAAGTGAAAGATTTATCAAGATGTGAGTGAGTCTCAACAAATCTTGGGAAAAGGATTTTTTTTGGTTTTTTATTTTTTATATTTATCGGCTTTAGTTCAGAAACAATTCCTTTTTCCCAAGCAACAAAAACAGAAGCGAAACCCTCATCATCCACGTTGAGGTTATCAACATTATCTATTTCACAAAGGCATCTAGGTATAAGAACCTCTGTTTTTCCGGAGTTGATCAAGATTTAATATGCTTTTATTTTATTTTAAAACATAGATAAAGCTTATATAGAAATAGGAAAATACTTCAAAATCTTCTAAAACATACAAATATGCATGAATTTTTACTCGTAAGTTGTTAAGTTTATATATGTGAGGCGGGCGTCGCCAAGTGGTTAAGGCAGTGGCTTGTGGCGCCGCTATTCGGGGGTTCGAATCCCCTCGCTCGCCCTCAAAAATATTGCTCCAAAATTATTTAAATTATAATTTTGAATTAACAAAAGTCCTTCAAAACTTTTTGCAAAGTGCTAACCAAATCAATCCAAGAAGAAGAAAAGACTTACAAAAATTCCTCTATAGGTAGTTATTGGATAACAACTTTTGGTTGTCAAATGAATAAAGCCGATTCCGAAAGGATGGCTGGCACACTTGAAAAAATGGGATATTCAAGAGCTATTGATGAATTTAAAGCGGATTTAGTTTTATATAACACTTGCACAATAAGAGACAGTGCTCAGCAAAAGGTTTACAGTTTTTTAGGAAAGCAAGTCAAAAGAAAGCATAGTACTCCAAAATTAAAATTAGTTGTAGCGGGTTGCCTCGCGCAACAAGAGGGTGAATCTCTTTTAAGAAGAGTGCCCGAACTTGATCTAATCATGGGTCCACAACATATAAATAATCTTGAGAATCTTTTAGAGAGGGTTGATTCAGGTAATCAAGTCGTAGCCACTGAAGAAACTTTTATATCTGAAGATATTACTAATGCTAGAAGAGATAGCTCTATTTGTGGTTGGGTGAATATCATTTATGGTTGCAATGAAAGATGCTCTTATTGTGTTGTCCCATCTGTTAGAGGTAAAGAACAGTCAAGATATCCAGATGCAATTAAAAGTGAAATAGAAACCTTAGCTCATAATAGTTTTAAAGAGGTAACTCTTTTAGGGCAAAATATTGATGCCTACGGTAGAGATCTTCCTGGGGCGACAAAAAAGGGAAGGAAAGAAAATACACTTACTGATTTGCTTTATTTTATTCATGATGTGGATGGAATTAGAAGGATAAGATTTTCTACAAGTCATCCAAAATATTTCTCAAAAAGACTAATAAAAGCTTGTTTTGAATTAGACAAAGTTTGTGAGCATTTTCATATTCCATTTCAAAGTGGCAATAATGAAATTCTGAGATTGATGGCTAGAGGTTACACAATAGATAAATATAAAAGAATAATTGAAAATATAAGACTATTAATGCCAAATGCATCAATTACTGCAGATGCAATAGTTGCTTTCCCTGGAGAAACAGAAAGCCAATATCGTGAGACATTAAAATTAATATCTGATATAGGCTTCGATCAAGTAATGACCGCAGCCTACTCTCCAAGACCTAATACACCTGCTGCAATATGGAATAATCAAATTCCTGAAGAAGTTAAAAAAGAAAGATTAAAAGAAATTAATGAACTAGTGGAAAAAACCTCCAGAAAAAGAAATCAAAGATATTTAAATAATATTGAAAGTGTTTTAATTGAGGGCTTGAATCCAAAAAATAAAGATCAAATGATGGGAAGGACAAGAACAAATAGACTTACTTTTGTAGAAATTCCAAAAAATGTTGAATTTAATTATTCATTTGGAGATGAAATAAATGTCAAAATAAATGAAGCCAGATCTTTTTCTTTAACCGGTCAAATTTGTAAGTAATCTTTAAATGGGAGGTAAAGAAAAAAAATGTATTGGGATAATCTTTGGAGGAGAGTCTAATGAGCATTATGTTTCAATATCCTCGGCCAAGACAGTTTTTGAAGCCTTAATTTCCAAAACAAACATAGATAGATTTAGGGTTAAAGCTTTCTATATTAATGAGAATGGAGTTTGGCTTAATAACGATCAATCTCTCAAATTATTAAAAGAGAATAGTAGAAATGCAACAACCGATAAGTACCAATTATTGCCTAAAGGAGAAATTAACTTTCTAAACAATATTGAATTTCAAAGTATTGATATATGGTTCCCCCTCTTGCATGGTTTAAACGGAGAAGATGGAGCAATTCATGGATTATTAAAATTTACCCAAAAACCCATGGTTGGTGGTGGAATTTTAGGTTCCGCTCTTGGAATGGATAAAATATTAATGAAAAAAATATTCTCTCATCTAGAAATTCCACAAGTAAATTATTTAGCTATCCAGAATCAGAATCTTGGTGATGATAGTGTTAAGAATAATTTATCTGTTGAAATTATTGAAAAATTAAATTTACCAGTTTTTATTAAACCTGCCAATTCAGGTTCTTCACTTGGCATTTCTAAGGCAAAAAATAAATCAGAAATAATTAGAGCTTTACAAAAGGCTTATGCAATAGACTCAAGAATTATTGTCGAGGAAGGTCTGGATGTTAGAGAACTAGAATGCGGAATAATTGGTAATTTAAAACTTTACTCATCTGAAATTGGTGAAGTCTCCTATTCCACAGATTGGTACGATTATAATTCAAAATATTCCATGAATAATCAAATAATTATACCTGCTGATATTGATTCTCAAATCTCTGAACAAATTAAAAAAATAGCTATCCGAAGTTGTAGAGAGTTAAATATTTACGGTTTTGCGAGAGTAGATTTCTTTTTAGAAAAGATTTCAAATAAAATCTTTTTGAATGAAATAAATACAATCCCAGGTTTCACTAGTAAAAGTATGTTTCCAATGCTTTGGGAGGCTTCAGGTTTAAATATTAATCAACTTGTGGCTAAACTAATTGATATATCCTTAGATTAATAGAATAAAGTCAAATGCTGCATGGACTACTTTGGTTACCATTACTTTTAATCTTCGTTCTATTAACTGCTCTTGGTTGGTTGGAGAGAAGAAGGCAGAATCTTTTTAGAAATTGGGCTAATGGTTCTGAAATTTGTAAATTAGATAGTTCTGGCGGGGCTTTTTTAAAAGATGGCGAATTAAAATGGAGTGCATTTGAAGCTGGTACATTCGAAGAGAAAGATAGCTTCACAATAAAAAAACTTGAATTAGTAGAATTAATGGCTCTTACTTCAGGGGAAGCTCCTTTAACTAATGAATCTCAAGGTAAGTGTAGGCTTAGACTAGTTGGAGATGGGAAAGAGATGGATGTACCCTTCTCAGATGCAGAAAAAGCGAGAGAATGGATGGATCAATTGATGGAAAAGGCTAGATGTGATCTGTGAAGGATCAACAAAAAGTAAAGGAAAGAAGTTTTTTTGTATTGATTACCTGTTTATTTTTAACAACTTTTTTAACCTTTAAAACTTTTAAAAAAGTTAATTACCAAGACATTTCAATCTCTGGTAGCGAATTATTTTCTATCGAAGATATTGTTGCCAACTCATCTCTTAACTTCCCCACCCCATTAATATTTGTTAAAACTAAATACGCTGAAAAAGAATTAAAAAAAAATTTATCTCTTGAAAACGTCGCAATTTATAAACAAATATTTCCTTTTGGTTTAAGAATTCTAGTTAAAACAAGAATTCCCTTGGCTTATGGGGAGAGAATTTTAAAAGGAGAAAAAATAACTGGTTTTATTGATAAAGATGGTTTTTTTATAAATAAAAAATATTCAGAAGAAGAAAATTTGAAAGAATCATCAAGTAAAGTGTTTGGATGGCAAGAAAAATTTAGAGGTACATTATCAAAAATTTTGAAATCTCAAAAAAATAATGACGTGGAATTCGTTACAATAAATTACTCACCAAATGGATTTTTAACATTAGAAGAAAAAAGTCTTAACACAATATTATTGGGATTTAACTCAACAATAATTGAAACTCAATTACAAATAATTTGTGATTTAAAAAAACAACTAAAAAAAGGGATCATATTAGAAAGAATTGATAATATCGACTTAACTGATCCAAACAATCCAAAAATTAAAGTGTTCAAACCCTAATAATTGAAAACAAATTTCATAAAAGTTTTTTTGATTACTACAGTTATAATAAGCGTTTTACCTATTAACTCAACTTTTTGACAAGTTAATATTTAAGGACTTTCCTCAAGAAAATCTTACTTATTAGCTTTGTCAGTTCATAATGCACCCAATACTAGTATTTGATTTTATTTAGAGATGAGCTTCGGAAACAATCCAAACTTTGATCAATCAAAAGACATCCTTCCAAGTCAAAACGCCAAAATTGAAGTTATTGGTGTTGGTGGTGGAGGAAGTAATGCTGTAAACAGAATGATTGACAGTGATCTTGAAGGTGTTTCATTCAGAGTTCTTAATACTGATGCACAAGCTTTATTACAATCTTCTGCGGAACGAAGAGTCCAACTTGGTCAACACTTAACGAGAGGTCTTGGAGCAGGTGGCAACCCAAGTATCGGGCAAAAAGCAGCTGAAGAATCTAGGGATGACCTTCAACAAGCCCTAGAGGGTTCAGATTTAGTTTTTATTGCTGCAGGTATGGGAGGTGGAACTGGAACAGGAGCTGCTCCAGTAGTCGCAGAAGTTGCCAAGCAAAGTGGTGCTTTAACTGTTGGAATAGTAACCAAACCATTTTCTTTTGAGGGTAAAAGGCGAATGCGCCAAGCAGAAGAAGGCATCGCAAGGTTAGCTGAAAATGTTGATACTCTTATTGTTATACCAAATGATCGTTTGAAAGACGTAATTGCAGGTGCCCCACTTCAAGAAGCATTCAGGAATGCTGATGATGTTTTAAGAATGGGGGTTAAAGGTATCAGTGATATAATTACATGTCCTGGATTAGTAAACGTAGACTTTGCTGATATTAGGTCTGTCATGACCGAGGCTGGCACTGCCCTTCTTGGAATAGGTATTGGCTCTGGTAGATCGAGAGCATTAGAAGCTGCTCAGGCTGCAATGAATAGTCCTTTGTTAGAAGCCGCAAGAATTGATGGAGCTAAAGGCTGTGTGATTAACATTACTGGAGGGAAAGATATGACTTTGGAAGATATGACCTCTGCTTCTGAAATTATCTATGACGTTGTAGATCAAGAAGCGAATATAATAGTAGGAGCAGTTGTAGATGAATCGATGGAAGGTGAGATACAAGTTACTGTAATTGCAACAGGGTTCGAAACAAATCAACCTTTAAAGCAACAAAGAATTAAAAACCGTTTAGCGAATAAATCACTATTTTCTGATCAAGACAACAAAGATACAGGGGCAAGTATTCCAGAGTTTTTAAGAATAAGGCAGAATAAAAAAGATATAGAGTAAACTTTAGAATGAAGTGACCCGGATGTCTCGCCTGCCTCAAGCATCCCTTGTGGCTGCTATCTTCCGATCCTGACCAGGTTTGGGCGTTAAAACCGCGAAAGGCCGAGTCAGATTCATAATAGCAATTTTTGATTAAAAAAGATAGTTACTGCCTATGTTGCCATCAGAACTAGTTAAATATAAAAAAGATTCTCAAAAAATAATCGCATTGACTGCATGGGACTCTATATCAGGTTCGCTAGCTGAGCAATCAGGAGCAGATATTGTTCTCGTAGGGGACTCTTTAGCAATGGTCTGTTTAGGATATAAATCCACTTTGCCAGTTACGTTAGACAATATGATTTATCATACAAACGCCGTTTCAAGAGGCTTCAGCAAAGAAATAGAAGAACAAGCCTTATTAGTTTGTGATATGCCTTTTCTTACTTATCAATGCGGAGAAGATAAGGCAGTGGAATATGCCGGAAAAATAATTAAAAACACTTATGCTAAGGCAGTTAAAGTAGAGGGTGCTGAACCAGAGGTTCAAAAAGTCATTTCAAGGTTAATAAGAATGGGAATACCTGTCATGGGACATTTAGGACTTACTCCACAGAGCTATTTAAATCTTGGATTAAAAAAGCAAGGGACTAATTCAGACAGCCATGAAAAAATCAAAAGGGAAGCTTTAGCACTTGAAAAATTAGGATGTTTTTCTATAGTTTTGGAGCATATTCCAGAATCGCTTGCCAAGGAAATTCAAACTACTTTAGAAATTCCAACTATAGGAATAGGTGCAGGTAATTTTTGTGATGGTCAAGTAAGAGTTACGGCTGATTTATTAGGACTTAATGATCAGCAACCTCCTTTTTGTAAACCAATTTTTGATGGGAAAAAATATCTTGGAGAAAAACTTAAAGAATGGGTAACCTCTGAAAGGCTCATTTAACTTTTTCCCACCATCTAAACATTGAGACAAGAATTTGATTGCTTAATTCCATACCTTTGGGATCACTTAAATAAAATCTATTTCCTTTATTAATCAAAAGGCCAGTTTCCAAGAATCTTTCCCATTCTTTTAATAATTTTACTAGTGCTATTTCAGACTTTTTTTTATCCCAATTATGCGCATGGATTAGTTTATGAATATTAACACCTTCTTTAAGTCTCATTCCTAACATAATTTTTTCATCTAAATCTTTATAAATTTTTTCTTGGTTAACAAGTGAAGGTTCTAATTTAATTTCGCATTGCTTAGTTACCCATTTTTTATAATCTTTACTTATTCTCGGTCTAGTAAACTTTTGCCCCCAAGGAGAACTAGTAGATCCTTGACCAAAACTCCACCATCCTAGACCAGTCCAATAAACTCTATTGTGTCGTGATTGATATCCAGGTAAAGAATAATTAGAGATTTCATATCTTGAATAACCTGATGCTTTTAAAATAGAATTTGTAATTTCACTATTTTTAAAAGATTCATCATCATTTGGTAACGAAAGTTTGCCTAAATCAACTAATTTTTTAAAAACTGTTCCAGTTTCAATACTTAAATCATAAATTGATATGTGCGGAGGGCTGAACTTTAACGCTTTTTCTAAGTCTTCTTGCCATTCTTTAAAGCCACAACTTGGTAAATTTTGAATTAGATCTAAACTCCAACTTTTAATTAGACCATTATCATGTGCGCTTTTTAACCAAAAACAAGATTTCTCAACATCTTTACTGACATGTCTTCTTCCCGCCTGTTTAAGTATCTGATTATTAAAACTTTGGGCACCAAGACTAAATCTATTAATTCCTGCTTTTATGAAGCCATGAAGATCATCTTCATTAAAACTAGCTGGATCGACCTCCATTGTAATTTCAGCACCATAATCAATTCTGTAATTCTCCTTAAGAAGATTTATTAAATCTTTAATTTGCAAGGGATCTAAAATTGAAGGAGTTCCTCCACCAATATAAATTGTTGAAAGAGGTGATTTATGTTTGATTGACAATATTTCTTTATTTAAATAGGTCAAATATTCGTTTACAGTTTTACTTCCATAGCCATTTAAACTTTCAATATTATTGCCCAAAGGTATAACTGCAAAGTCACAGTAGAAGCATCTCCTATGACAAAAAGGTATATGTATGTAAGCACTTCTTGGAAACTTATTCATAATATAAATACAGTTTTAAGCAAAAAAAAATCTCGTGAGGGGTTTAAAAAATAAATTCTTTATTTACTCAATTAATAAATCCTAGTAGATTATGTATATGACGGATATCTTAGTACTAATTTTATTTGTATTGTCTGGAGCAGCATCAGGATGGCTTGGGGTTGATCTTTTACCAGTAGACATACTTAAACAGGTCTCAAATGTTGAAGGATTTAGAATTGTATTAGCGATTATAGGTTTTTTTGTTGGATTAGCAGCAGGCTTCGTATTCCTTCAGCTTAGAAAGACATTCCTTGAGCAAATACGTACAATGCCTACCGATTTACTCATAAGTAGATCAGTAGGTTTAATTTTAGGATTACTTGTTGCTAATTTACTACTTGCACCAATATTGTTGATTCCATTTCCAAGAGAAGTGTTTTTTGCAAAACCCTTATCAGCTATTCTTAGTAATTTTTTCTTTGGGGCACTTGGTTATAAATTAGCTGATACACACGGCAGAACACTCTTAAGATTATTCAACCCAAATAATACTGATGCATATCTAGTTAATGAAGGAATCCTTCCAGCAGCAAGCCCAAAAATTCTTGATACAAGTGTAATAATAGATGGCAGAATAAATGGTTTATTGAGCTGCGGTTTACTAGAGGGTCAATTAATTGTCGCTCAAAGTGTAATTGATGAGCTACAAACTTTGGCTGACTCAAGTAGTAATGAAAAAAGAGCGAAAGGAAGAAGAGGCCTCAAATTATTGAAAGAACTAAGAGATCTATACGGAAGAAGGCTTGTTATAAACCCAACAAAGTATGAGGGAAATGGAGTGGATGAAAAACTTTTGAGAATTGCTGAGGATATGGCGGGTACATTACTTACAGCAGATTATAATCTCTCTCAGATTGCGGAAGTAAAAGAATTGAAAGTTATGAACTTGAGCGATTTAGTTATTGCTTTAAGGCCTGAAGTACAACCTGGAGAATCACTTAATATAAAAATTGTGAGAGAGGGCAAGGAAAAAATGCAAGGAATTGGATATTTAGATGACGGGACAATGGTCGTTATTGATGATGCGAAGAAATTTGTAGGAGATAGATTAGACATCGTTATTACTGGTGCATTGCAAACACCAACGGGAAGAATGGTATTTGGAAAACTTATAAATAATCCTGAGTCAAACAAATCTTTTAAATCTCCAGCGACACAGGGGTGAATCTAGCTAGAATTGCTTCAGTAATTACTTTGTGGAACATATGACTGTATCTGCTCCTTATTATGGCGAGAATACCGCGATGAGGACTCCACCCCCAGATTTACCTTCTCTCCTTCTTAAAGAAAGGATTGTGTATCTTGGGTTACCATTATTTTCAGATGATGATGCAAAAAGACAATTAGGAATGGATGTAACTGAGCTAATTATTGCTCAACTCCTTTATCTGGAATTTGATGATCCAGATAAGCCTATCTACTTTTATATAAATTCAACAGGTACTAGTTGGTATACAGGAGATGCTGTTGGGTTTGAAACAGAAGCTTTCGCTATTTGCGATACTATTAATTACATCAAACCACCTATTCATACTATTTGTATTGGACAAGCAATGGGGACAGCAGCAGTTATCCTATCTTCTGGGACCAAAGGGCATAGAGCAGCGCTCCCACATGCTTCTATTGTTCTGCATCAACCCATTAGTGGCGCAAGAGGGCAAGCAACTGATATCCAAATAAGAGCAGAAGAAGTTTTAAAAAATAAAAAATCAATGCTCGAAATTTTATCACGTAATACTGGTAAAAGTATTGAAGATCTCTCGAAAGACTCTGATAGGATGAGTTATCTTAATCCTCAAGAAGCTTTAGATTATGGAGTAATTGATAGAATACTTACGAGTCAAAAAGATTTACCAAATAAAATTTAACTCTCACTTTTAACTAAATTATTTTTTAAAATTATGCCAATAGGAACTCCAAGTGTGCCTTATAGACTTCCAGGAAGTCAATATGAAAGATGGGTAGACATTTATACAAGATTAGGTGTTGAGAGGATTTTATTCCTCGGACAAGAAGTAAATGATGGAATTGCTAACAGCCTAGTTGCGCAAATGCTTTACCTTGATTCTGATGACAATACAAAACCTATTTATCTTTATATAAACAGTCCTGGGGGATCAGTTACTGCTGGTTTAGCAATATACGACACTATCAAATATGTAAAAAGTGATGTAGTTACTATTTGCGTTGGACTAGCAGCCTCTATGGGAGCATTCTTGTTAGGAGCTGGCACCAAAGGAAAAAGAGTGGCTCTACCTCATAGTCGAATTATGATTCACCAACCATTAGGCGGTACATCACAACGTCAGGCAAGTGATATTGAGATAGAAGCTAGAGAAATACTGAGAATTAAAGATATGTTGAACAACTCTATGGCAGACATGACCGGTCAATCATTCGAAAAGATTGAGAAAGATACTGACAGAGATTATTTTCTAAGTGCTGAAGAAGCTAAAAACTATGGATTAATCGATAGAGTAATTTCTCATCCAAGTGAGGCCAATTAGCAATAAGAGCTGAAAACAATATTTAAATATTAATTTTTAAATGAGCAATTATATGGTTTAATTACACGTTTAATGTCTAAAATATTAACTACCAAAAGTTAAGAAACTACAACTAATGACACAACTCTTTTATGACACAGATGCTGACTTAAGCTTATTGAATAATAAAACTATCGCAATAATAGGTTATGGTTCACAAGGTCATGCACATGCTTTAAATCTTAAAGACAGTGGCATGGATGTAATTGTAGGTTTATACAAAGGTAGTAAATCAGAAAGCAAAGCTATAAATGATGGTTTAAAAGTATTTACTGTTTCTGAGGCATGTGAAAAAGCTGATTGGATTATGATTTTGCTACCGGATGAGTTCCAAAAAGATGTTTATGTTAAAGAAATAGAACCAAATTTAAAAGAGGGTAAGATATTAAGTTTTGCCCATGGATTTAATATAAGATTTGGCCTTATAAAACCACCCAGTTTTGTTGATGTTGTTATGATTGCACCAAAAGGTCCTGGACACACTGTTAGATGGGAATATCAGAATGGCCAAGGAGTTCCTGCTCTATTCGCAGTAGAACAGGATTATTCGAGTAAGGCAAGATCACTAGCCATGGCTTATGCCAAGGGGATTGGAGGTACAAGAGCTGGGATTCTTGAAACAAATTTCAAAGAAGAAACTGAAACAGATCTATTTGGAGAACAAGCTGTTCTATGTGGTGGCTTATCAGAACTTGTTAAGTCAGGATTTGAAACTCTCGTTGAGGCGGGATATCAACCCGAATTAGCATATTTTGAATGTTTACACGAAGTAAAGTTAATAGTGGATCTAATGGTCAAAGGAGGTTTATCCCAAATGAGAGATTCAATTTCAAATACTGCAGAATATGGTGATTATGTAAGTGGTAAAAGACTTATAAATAGTGATACTAAGAAAGAAATGCAGAAAATATTAAAAGACATTCAAGATGGTACTTTCGCCAAGAATTTTGTGGATGAATGTGATAGGGACAAACCCTTAATGACTAAATTAAGAGCAGAAAATTCTCAACATGAGATAGAGAAAGTTGGTAAAGGTCTTCGTGCTATGTTCAGTTGGCTGAAATAAATCTATTTTTTATATTTATTGGCTCGATTGGTTTTGATCTGTTAATTGGTGATCCAAGATTTATCATCCATCCTGTTCAAATAATAGGGATTTATATTCAACAATTAACTAATTTTTTTATTAATAATTTCAAGAAAAATAAAAGACTATTATTTTGCGGTGGATTATTTATCTCTTTATCGTCAATAGTAATAAGCTTTATGGTTGGGAAGTATATTGAATTTGTTTTTTATCAATCCATAAGTAATTTAATTTTCGGAATATTAATCTTCTTTGGTTTGTCAAGTTGTCTAGCGTCAAAAAGTCTTACATCTAGCGTAAAGGAAATTTCAAACCTTATAGATAGCAATATAATTGACCAAGAGACTGAAAACATAATTAGAGAAAAAGTTCAACGAATTGTTAGTAGGGATGTAAGTTCTTCTTCTTTAGAACATCTTTTGAGAGCAAGTAGTGAAAGTCTTACTGAAAATTCAGTTGATGGAGTTTTTGCCCCACTTTTTTGGATATTCATTGGAATAGTTTTTATGAGATTTTCGATTTTTCTTCCAGGACCTTTATCACTTGGCTTTTCTTATAAAGCTATAAGTACTTTGGATTCAATGATCGGCTACAGATATGGCCCATATAAATATCTTGGTTTTTGTAGTGCAAAAATTGAAGATTATGCAACATTCCTTCCAAGTAGATTAGTTTTATTAACATTACCTTTGGTTAGTTCCAAGATCAAAAAATACTTTTCTATCATTGAAAAAAGTTACTTTGATGGCAGAAAATACGATTCCCCCAATTCTGGTATTTCAGAGGCAATATTTGCTTATACTTCCGGCATAAAATTAGGAGGAGAAAGTAAATATAATAATGAAAAAATAGAAAAGCCAATTATTAATTCTAACGGTGAGCATTGTACCAAAGATAAAATAAATCTTATTTGTCAATTAATTTTTAGGCTTCAAATACTTTGGATAATTTTATTTACCATAATTTTCTTCAATATTTGAATAGCAATTCAATTAAATTTGTTTTAAATCACTATTATAAATAAAAAGTCATTTTTCATGAAAGAAGAAAATCCACCAATAGAAAATCCAACTGAAAATTCAAAAAATACTCCTATTGAAAATCAAAATGAAGATTTAGATAATACATCTATGAATGGTCAAGATTCCAAGTGGGTTGATAATCAAGGTGATGAAGTAAAAAATGTTTTTGGGTTTAATAGTAGTGCTGAACTTGTTAATGGCAGAGCTGCCATGATCGGATTTTTTATGCTTATATTAACTGAAATAGTTTTTAAAGGGCGACCTGTAACTTCCTCAATCTTTGGTATCAATTAAATGGAAGAAAAAAAATCTAACCCATTAAAAATATTCCTCTATATCTCCTCTTGGGTAATAATTTGGGGAACATTTGGTTCCTTTATAGATTATCCTCTGTATAAAAATAAAGTTTACCTGGAAGGAAGCATATTTCAATATCTTACTTTTACGATAACAGGAATCATATCAATTTTGAGTGCCAAATTCTTTTACAAAAAAATTAAATTATAAAAATTTATATCTAAATTTTTTAATAATGTTTGCGGTACTTGAACTATCTTGAATTTCATAAAGTATCCACTGATGAGTTTCGGTATCATGATCACAACCTAAATTTCCTGATTTGTCAGATAAATTCAGCAGATATGAATGACATGACTGATCTGCCTCGAAAGCAGAGTCATAACCAGATAAGAAATATATTAAAAATCCAACAATTATTAAAGATAAAACCCCTTGAAAAAATAAGCCAACTATCTTCATAAATTTTCCTGTCAAAATTTTAATATATCATTTTTAAAAATCTTTCGATTAAAAAATAAAGCTATCTCCCAACATTGAAGATGAAATCATGGAATTGTTGATTATTAAGATACAAAATAACCAAGAGGACCAATAATATGTTTAAAACCAAGACAATTGAACCAAATATATTTATCTGTTTTTTACCTGGTAAGGTATAAGTCAATTTTTTTTCTTTAAGAAAATAAGCCAAGCCTTTTTTCTCTTTTTTCAAGTCCTTAATAGGTTCATTATTTTTAACTTCACTTTCAGAAAAACCTTTTCCCATTAAAATCTAAATAACAAATCAATAATATTCTAAAATAAAAGTTTTTATCAAGAGTTAACAATTGTTAATCACATATGGAATCATAATACCATTCTGTTTTTTTCTTGACTTTTTAAAGTAATAAGATTCAATAAGTTCTGTCTGTAACCCCAGGATACTTGCCTGACATTTATATCTATCTTTCTCAGACTCAAATAACTGTATTTTTTCCATCTCCAATAACAAATTACTACAGACTTTATATTGAAAATTTTTAAAGCATTGAGTTGACTTTTTTAAAACCTCCGATTTAGTTAGTAATTGTTCGGCAACAATGGGATTTGAGAATAAAACAATAAAAAGAGAAGAGACACTTATGAATTTCTTGTAACTAAAAAGATTCAAAAGTTGAAATCCCCCTCATGAAATTATATTAAAAATAATAAATCCTTTTTTATATAAAAAAAAGGTACTCAAAATGAGCACCTAATAGTAAGGACGAATTAAGCTATAAATATATTAGCCTTGAACTCTATCCTTAAAAAGTTTACCTGCTGAAAATGTAGGTACTCTTTTAGCGGGAATCGCAATTTTTTCGCCTGTTTTAGGGTTTAAGCCCTGTCGAGCAGAGCGATCCCTTGGCTCAAAAGAACCAAATCCTAGTATGGAGACTTTTTTGCCTTCCACTACTGAATCAACAATCGTTTCAATAGCTGCATCAACAACTAAAGATACATCTGTTTTTGTGAGCTCAGTACGAGCAGCAACAAGATTTACTAAATCAGCTTTGTTCATTGAATTGTTTGTATAGCAGAGATTTGAAAGACAAGAGTTTTAAATCAAGTCTAATTACCTCGAACTTGCATATCATATGGAGCAAATACAAATACGGCAACCGAAAATGCCGGTGGCGCAAAGCTTTATACAAAATTTAGTGCTGCTTTTACCTACTCAAGCATATTCTAAGATCTAAAATCTCAATAAAAACCAAAACTAACTTCAACCTAAATAAAGAGTCATAAGTATTGCCATAACTAGTTTTCTTGTAAAAAGTTTATTTTCTAATAATTCAAAAAAATATATTTAAAAGAAATTTATTTAAGAATTTCAACTATTTATTATTTTTTATTAACTTTCAGATATATTTCCTTCTCAGCACATGGATGATCATTATTTCCATTCTGAAATCAATAAATCAGTTACATCTCATATTTGAAAATAGAAATTAGATTTTGTTTTGTACAAAAGAACTTTTAAAAAATAAATCCTTCAGTTAATAATATTGAATTTTTCATATTTAAAAAAATTGATGAGTGAAACATCAAATTTGATTTTTTTTTTAAACTTTGCACTTATGATTCAACTGTTTGAATAATTTCATTAAATTAATTCATTCATAAAAAAATCAAAGCAATAAAGAAACAGTGAATGATATAAAGATTGGGAATCCATTGCCTCTTGGAAGTTCAATAACTTCAGGAGGGGTCAATTTCTCCTTAATAGCTACCAATGCAGAATATATAGAAATTTTATTATTCGAGAAAGAAGATGCAGTTGCTCCAGAAACAATCTTCAAATTAGATCATAATCATAAAACTGGGCCTTACTGGCATGCGGAAATAAGTGATCTCAAAGAGGGGGCAATCTATGCTTTTAGAATAAAGCAGAAGGATAATGGGGTCAATAAAGATTACTCTAAAACAGTTTTAATTGATCCTTGTTCAAGAGGGATTACTGGATGGATTAAATACAAAAGAAAAAATACTCTTAATAATTCTAATAACATCGATTCTTGCCTAAAAAGTGTTGTTTGTAGTAGAAAAATTTTTAATTTCAAAGATTTTCCTAGACCAAGACATTCTTGGCAAGAAACAATTATTTATGAACTCCATATTAAAGCATTTACTCAATCCCCTAATGAAGAAGAAAGTTGCTTTAAAAAATTTTTAAATAAAATTCCATATCTAAAAGATCTTGGAATAACAAGTATTGAATTACTTCCAGTATTTTCTTTTGACCCAAATGATGCTCCTGATGGATTAGAAAATTTCTGGGGTTATAGTCCTATTAACTGGTTTACGCCACATTTTGAATATCTCTCGAATAAATCTGCCAAACAAAATATAGAAGAATTTAGAAGGTTTGTAGAAGAATGCCACAAAGCAGATATTGAAGTTATTTTAGATGTGGTTTACAATCATACCTCTGAAGGTAATTCTCAAGGTCCAGTAATCTCATGGAAAGGGATAGATGAAAATCTTTACTATTTCATCGACAAAGATAAAAATTATCAGGATGTTTCTGGATGTGGTAATACAATTGCAGCGAATAGAGGATTAGTTAGAAAACTAATCATAGAGTCATTAAAATGCTGGGCAAATGAATTAGGCGTTGATGGTTTTAGGTTTGATTTAGGAATTGCTTTATCTAGGGGAGAAGATCTCATCCCTCTTGATAATCCACCAATTTTTGAAGATATTGAATGTGAACCTGAACTTGCCGATATCAAATTGATTAGTGAGCCTTGGGATTGTGGAGGTTTATATAAATTAGACGATTTCCCATCAAAGAAAACTTTTACTTGGAATGGTTATTTCAGAGACGATTTAAGAAGATTTTGGAAAGGAGATAAAGATACCGCTTGGAATATGAGTGACAAAATTAAAGGTAGTCCATCACATTACAAAGAGAATAATTTCTTACCAAAGTCTATAAACTTCATAACTTCGCACGATGGATTTACACTAAAAGATTTAGTTACCTTTAACAAAAAGCATAATTTTGCAAATAAAGAGCAAAATAGAGATGGAGATAATCACAACAATTCATGGAATCATGGAGTGGAGGGACCTACATCAAACGTATTAATCAAAAAATTAAGAAAGAGGCAACAAAAAAATTTACTTTTAAGTTTATTCATCTCAAAAGGAGTCCCTATGATACTAATGGGTGATGAGATCGGAAGATCTCAAGGTGGTAATAATAATTCTTGGTGCCAAAATAATTCCTTGGGTTGGATGAATTGGGATGATAATCAACAAGATTTAGAGTTATTAAATTATCTGAAATATCTAATAAAAATAAGAAAAAAGTTTATTAAATTTTTTAATCCTATTTCTTCACCAAATAAAAAAGATATTCAAAATTTAGTAAATTATTATTGGCATGGTTCAAAATTAGAAAGCCCCGATTGGAGTAGCTGGTCTCATACAATTGCATTTAGCCTCAATAAAGGGATAAACAATCCTTTATTTTGGGTTGGCTTAAATGCATATTCAAAAAGTATTGATTTTTACCTCCCAAAAACTAAAAGTAAATGGCTAAAAATTATTGATACTAATCAGTCTGGGACTAACCTTCCAATTCCGATTAACGATAAATCTATCAATGTGGAAAACAGAAGCTCTGTGTTAATTATTTCAGAAGAAGTATTTGGAGCAAAAAATAATATATTCTAAAAGCGGGCGGCGGGAATCGAACCCGCATCTTCAGCTTGGAAGGCTGAGGTTTTACCACTAAACCACGCCCGCAATAAGTAATAGAATTACCTTTGCAATAATACATTATCAAACAATCAACAAAGTAAAAAGATTGGAAAATTCACACTCAAAAAATATAACCGGATCAAGAACAAGATTAATGCTCTCTTATGGACTAGGAGATGCAGGCACAGGTCTAGCCGCCACGCAATTTGGCTTCTTCCTTTTTAGATTCTTTATTTGTTCGGCAGGTTTACCCGTTTTAATTGCAGGTTCATTACTAATGTTGATAAAAATATGGGATGCAATAAACGATCCATTAATAGGATGGTTAAGTGATAGGACAAAATCGAGATGGGGGCCAAGGATCCCATGGATGCTAATTGCTGCAGTGCCTCTTGGTCTTTCTTTGGCAGCAATTTGGTGGATCCCCACAGGTCCTGTAATAAACAGAACGATTTACTATACTTTGATTTCAATAATAGTAATGACTGCTTATACAAGTATTAATCTTCCTTTCGCAGCTCTATCTACAGAAATCTCAGAAAAAACCTCAATAAGAACTAGGTTAAATGCCGCAAGATTTACAGGTTCAATAATAGCTGGTTTAACTGGTTTGATAATAGCTGGAGTGGTTTTAAATTCAGAAGGATTAGCTAATAACGAATATTTTGTGATGGGCAAAATTAGCGGTTTTATAGCAGTAATAACAACCTTATTATCTTGCTGGGGTCTAGCCCCATATGCAAAAAAAGCTAGACGGCCATCTGGGAAAGCGGAACCAATTAAACTTCAATTCAAAAGAATATTTAATAACAAAAAATTTCTTAAAGTAATTTCTCTTTATATTTTACTTTGGTGTGCCTTGCAGTTAATGCAAACAGTCGCGTTAATTTATGTAGAGGATGTTCTTAATGTGCCTTCAGAAATTGCTAACTGGGTTCCAATACCATTCCAAATAAGCGCACTAATAGGATTACAAATATGGGCAAGAGTTTCAAATAAGTTGAACAGAATTTCAGCTTTAAACTATGGTGCAATTATTTGGATTGTTTCTTGTACTGCAGCATTATTTTTACCTTCTTTATCAAAAGTTTCTTCTCTAGAAGATGGCTTTTTCCTTAATTTTGATAACCTTATCCTGTTTATAATTTTGATTGTCATAATCTGTTTAATTGGAATAGGAGCTTCAACCGCGTACTTAATACCTTGGTCACTACTTCCTGATGCAATAGATGAAGATCCAGAAAAACCAGCAGGACTTTATACTGCTTGGATGGTTCTTATTCAGAAAATTGGCATTGGACTAAGTGTTCAAGTATTAGGTTTATTATTATATATATCTGGTTATCAATCATGTTATGTGGACAATTCTAGTTTAAATATTATTGAACAATCATCTTTAGCTCAATTAACCATTAGGTTATGTATAGGTTTTATACCTTCTTTGTTAGTAATAGTTGGACTATTTATAATGCGAAAGTGGGATCAAAAATTATTAACCTATTAATATAAAAACATGTATTTTCCTAAGTTTTTTAAAAGACTTGTAAGCAGCTTCATAATTGGAGGACAAGCAATTAACTATATCTTTAGAGGTAAAATTTCAAAAAACGATCTTTTTGAACAGCTTATGGATTCAGGTCCTGGAAGTTTACTAATTGTTTTAATAACAGGCATTGCCGCAGGTACAGTTTTTAATATTCAGGTAGCTTCACAACTAACAAGCATGGGTGTTTCAAGTGAAATAGGGGGCTTACTAGCTGTAGGAATGGCAAGAGAAATGGCTCCTCTTCTTACTGCTACTTTAATGACTGGCAAAGTCGCCACTGCATATGCAGCTCAACTTGGAACGATGAAAGTTACTGAACAAATAGAAGCAATAACAATGTTAAGGACTGAACCAATTCAATATTTAGTAGTTCCACGATTACTTTCTATGATAATTATGTCGCCAATACAATGTCTTTTATTTCTATCAGTTGCTTTATGGAGCGGGCAAATCTGGAGCACAATTTTTTATAACGTTCCACCCATTGTTTTTTGGACCTCTGTTCGTTCTGGTAATGTAAGCTTAACTAGTTCAGACTTATCATCCATGATAATTAAATCCGTAGTTTTCGGATTAATAATATCAATTATTGCCTGTGGGTACGGTCTTACTACAAAGGGAGGTCCCAAAGAAGTAGGAACAAGTACTACAGGTGCCGTAGTAATGACTCTTGTTACTGTATCTTTAATGGATGTAGTTCTAACACAAATATTATTTGGATAAATCGATGTTTAATACTAAATCAAAAATAACTGAGCCAGTAACAATCTCTCCATCTTTTCAATTACCAATAATCCTTATAACTTTAAGTTTTATGCTTTTATTTCTAAATATAGGTTATTGGCCCACAATAGTATTTGCTGCATTTAGCTTTTTTTTATTGCTTCAATCATTTACTTTAAGAATAAAAATCACTAATGAAGATTTTGTGGTTTTGCAACTTGGAAAAGAAATTAGAACCTTTCCATTTAAAAATTGGATTTCTTGGAAATTCTTTTTCCCCATAATCCCTGGTATTTTTTACTTTAGAGAAAAGTCTAGCCCTCATTTATTACCTATACTATTTAATCCAGAGCAACTAAAAAACGAACTTATAAAGAAAGTTGAATCTCTGGAAATTAAAAACCCTTAAAAATAAATTTTTGATTAATTACAAATTTAATTAAATGACTAATACTAAAGTTTCTAATAATAATCCTGATAAGGAATCAATAATCAATAAATCAATTACAAAAGCAAAAGATAATGAGATTATCAAAAATAAAGCAATTCAAAATAAAAAGGTAACTTCTGTAAGCAAAAAACCTAATAAATCTTTAGATGATATTTCAAATGAAATCTTTAGCGAGCTGATTTCAAAAAAAATCTCTTTAGTTAAAGAGATAAAAGATTTAGAAACAAAAAAAAATGAATTAGATAAAGATATTGAATCAAATTTCAAGGGTCAATCAGATAATATCGCTAAAAGAGTAAAGGGATTCCAAGAATATTTAACGGTCTCTTTACAGAACCTTTCACAAAATGTAGAAAAACTAGAATTAGTTTCACAACCAATAGTTGTTAAGCCTTCGCCTCTTGATGAAAAAAAAGAGGCTTCAAACAAAAATGAATTAATTACCGTTCCTGCCTTATCTGAAACATTTAAACCAGATGAACAACTCATTAGAAGTTGTTTCTCAAATTTCATAGAACAGCCTGATTTTTATTCAGAACCGTGGAAATTAAGACGAAGCCTTGATTCATCAGATATTGAAGTCATGGATGATTGGTTCTTTAATATGGGTGGAAGGGGATCCCTAGAGAGCAGGGGATCGAGGCAAAAAAATGCTTTATTATCTGCTGGATTAATAGCTATTCTTGGTGAATTATATGGAGACCAGTTTCAAACTCTAATATTGGCCTCTCAACCTGAGAGATTAGGAGAGTGGAGGAGAGTTTTACAAGATTCCTTAGGTCTTACAAGAGATGATTTTGGACCTAATAGTGGCATTGTTCTTTTTGAAAGACCAGAAGGCGTTATAGAAAGAGCTGACAGATTAGAGGCCAATGAAGAATTGCCATTTATTATTGTGGATGCAGCAGAAACATCTGTAGAAATACCAATTCTTCAATTCCCATTATGGCTTGCCTTCGCAGGCTCAAATGATGAAATTTATGATGATCTTGAACTAAATTAACTTCTATGCATATTTTAATTATTTCTATAAGTTATTTTTTGGGATCACTGCCAACAGGATTCTTATTTGGTAAATTTCTAAAAAATATTGATCTAAGACTTATAGGATCTGGATCAACAGGGGCAACGAATGTTTTAAGAAATGTTGGGAAATGGCCTGCTTTTTTTGTTTTTATTATTGATGTAGCCAAAGGTCTTTTTGCCGTTAAGATTGCTCAACATTATACAAATCAAAACTTATTTGAAGTTTTAGCAGGGATTGCTGCCATTTCAGGACATATATGGCCAATATGGTTAAAAGGGAAAGGTGGTAAGGCAGTAGCCACAGGTTTAGGAATGTTTATTGCTCTTTCTTGGAAAGTAGGATTTGCATCATTGGGGATTTTTTTAATAATTCTTGCAAAATCTAAGATTGTCTCTTTATCAAGTATCTCAGCTGCAATTTTTTTACCATTTTTGATGTTTTTGGATATGGGATCTACTAATCATCCTTACTTCTTGATTAGTTTAGTTGTATCAATATTAGTTATTTGGAAGCATAGAACAAATATTAAACGATTACTTAAAGGAGAAGAATCAAAAATTAATGACATTAACAAATAGACTCGCAGATATCCAAAAAAGCCTTATTGGGATCTTTAGCTTTCGTGATAGCTCTTCCAATAACTAATTTAGAAGCTCCATTACTTATTGCTTCATAAGGAGTCATTATTCTATTTTGATCATCTTTTTTTTGAATCTTCGTCCTAATACCAGGCGTAATTAATTCGAAATTATTTTCATATATTGATCTCAATATTTTTGCTTCCCATGGGGAACAAACGCATCCATCTAATCCAGCATTAAAAGACAATTTTGCAAGCCTAATAACATTTTCCTCAATCGAGTTTTTTCTATCAAGATCAATTTGGAATTCTTCACTAGAAAAGCTAGTTAAAACAGTTATCCCTAAAATACAAGGAGGATTTACAGTAGCTATTTTTGCTCCTTCTAAAGATGCCTTTTTTGATGCAGTTAGAGCTTTAGAACCTGCTGAAGCATGAATAGAAATAATATCAACTCCTAGTTTGGACACCTCATAACAAGCAGCGCTCATAGTATTCGGAATATCGTGAAATTTAAGATCTAAGAAAATTTTTTTATTTAAATTTTTCAAAATTTTAATAACACTGGGGCCCTCCCTCGTGAAAAGTTCTAAGCCAACTTTTACCCATTTAATATTGGGACATCTATCTAGCAATAATTTTGCTTGAGATATATCTAAACCATCAATAGCTAATATTATTTTTTCTTCTGAATTAATTTTTTTCATTTAATTTTAAGTCTCAAACCTTTTAATTATTTTCTTGCCAATTTGCAATATTTTGCCTGATAAATCCTCTTTTGAATCAAAAACAAGATCTGGGTTTACTAATTTATTACTATCAATTTTTACACCCCCACCTTTAATAGATCTTTTTGATTCGCTACTAGATTTAAATAAGTTTAATGAGCTCAACAAATAAAAGAATTTCACAGGAAACACTATTTCTTTTAAAGAAATTATTGGAATCTCACCAACTTTTTCTTTAAGTCCTAAAAAAAGTTTTTCACAATTAGATTGTGCTCTTAATGCTTCTTCTTTTCCATGATGAAGGGACGTAACTTCCAGGGCCATCCGTCTTTGCAAATCTCGAGGATTATTTTCTTTAAGGAGAGTTAAATCTAATTCTGTAAGCAATTCAAAATAAGATGGAATAATATTATCTGGAACTTTTTCTAGTTTTGAATACATTGATAGTGAATCCTCGCTCAAGCCAACAGTATTCGATTCTGATTTACTCATTTTTTTAATTCCATCCAATCCAGTTAAAATTGGAAGTAATATTCCATATTGTGGTTCTTGTTTAAAGTGTTTTTGCAAATCTCTTCCTATTGCAATATTAAATTTCTGATCTGTGCCACCAAGTTCAATATCTGAATTCACTGCCACTGAATCATAGCCTTGAAGTAATGGGTATAAAAATTCATGTAATGCAATTGGAGTTTGAGAGTTGTATCTCTTATTAAATTCTTCCTTGGCGAGCATCTGGCTAACAGTAGTGCTTCCCATTAATTCAATAATTGAATTAAGATTTAGATTTTTTAACCACTCACTGTTGTATCTAATTTCTATCCTATCTTCTGAATCAAAATCTAAAATAGATTTATCGGATGATTTACCCATCCCAAGTTGATTCAAATATGTTTTTGAATTTTCCTTAACCTCTTCTTCGCATAATTGAACTCTTGTTTTATTTTTTCCTGTTGGATCTCCTATTTTTGCAGTAAAATCTCCAATTATTAGAACTGCTATATGACCATTATCTTGGAACGCTCTGAGTTTTCTAAACAAAATACTATGACCAAGATGAATATCAGTTCCGGTTGGGTCTATACCAAGTTTTACTCTTAATTTCCTATTTTTTTTATTCGCCTCATCGATTTTAGATGAAAGTGTTTGATCAAAGTTTCTGAGAGGAAATGATTCTTCTATTCCCCTGAGGAGCCATTTTGGCAATTCACATTTATCTACCATAAAAATTTAATTTTAAAAGTTAAGAACTCTTATCAAGTTCTTCCTTCATTCTTATTAAGGTTTTATTCATTTGATCGAACATTTGATCAGGAGTAATTCCAAATTGGCTTAACTGCGTTTTTAATTGTTCTACAGTCATTTTAGCTTGAAAATCTTCTGACAATTCGAATCTTTTCATAAAAACTTTATATCGATCCATAAGTGATTCCATTTTCTTTATAAACATAACTTTTCCTTCTCTATCAAATTTCCCATAATCAGAACCAAGTTTCATCAGTTCTTGATAATCTGTAAAAAGCTTTTTAGCTTCTTCCTGAACTATATCTGACTCGAAAAAGCTCATTTGTTATTTTAATTAATTCAATTGTTTTCTTCCTTACTAAGATAACAAGAATCTTTTGAATTAATTATAAGATTAATAAATTTTTAGTTTATAAATATTTATTTGAATAATAATAATTAAGAATTAAGATTCTAAAAAATGACAACTACATTTGGAAAACTCTAATTTAAATAATATTTCAAAGAAAAATAAGCAATTTGAGTTATTTAGTTCCGCATTAAATACCTCAAGTAATCTCCCTTTTTCAAATGATCTCAAAGTTAGAACTAAAACCTTAATAGCCTGGCGAAATAGAATTTCTGATTATCAATCTAAAATTGTGGAAGATAACCAAAATAATATTTTTCAACATTCGATTATTCCCGAGAATGATAATATTTATCATGCAAGAATTGATCCGTTTTCACTACAAGGGTTATCGTTAAATTTTTGGAGAACAAATCAATCCGTACATAATGGTCCAGCTATGTATTTTGTAATTGATACGATAGGTAGCTCTCAAATAATTCTCTATATAGGGGAAACCAATTCAGCTAATAAAAGATGGAAAGGTGAGCATGACTGCAAAAATTACCTTAGTAACTATAAAGAAGCGTTAGCATATAATAATCTAACCAATCAGTTAGATATACGTTTTTTTTTAGATGTTCCCAAAGAAGCTAAATCAAGACGTAGATTAGAACAGAAACTAATATATTTATGGCTGCCACCATTTAATAAAGAAACTAGAGATAGATGGTCAACTACTTTTACAAACAATTAAAATTAATTAAATCTTTATCAAAATGCAATTTTCAATTTTCCAACAAGATCTTAATACTTGGCGAGGCTCTACATTAATATTTGGAATTGTTGAGGAGGATCTTAGGAATCAATTAGAAAAAATTGATTTCATTATTGATTCAAAGTTATTACAAGAAAAAATTAATCAAAAAAAATTCAAAGGAGAAAAAGGAAAGATATTAAACTTTGATTTTTTTGATCAAAGGTTGCAAACTCTGAAGATTATCGGTCTAGGAGAAAGCAAAAATATAAACACTATTGATATTAAAAATTCTCTAGCGGATGTTATAAGAAAAAGTGCTGATAAAGAAGAAAAAATTAGTATCTTGTTTCCTTGGGAATTAATAAATTCTCAAGAAGAAATTCAATCTTTTGGAGAATCAGCAAGATTATCAGCCTACAAAGATAATCGATTCAATAGCAAAAGAGATGATAAAAAAGTTCTTAAAGAAATTGAATTTTTGAATTTAGATAAATTTAAAAATATAAACTTCAATGAAACGGAATATATTTGTGAAGGCGTTGAGCTAGCAAGGAGGCTTGTAGCTGCCCCCCCCAATAGTCTTACTCCTTTAGAGATGTCTAGACAAGCTTCAAAGATTGCTAAAGATCATGGATTAGAAATTAAAATCCTTGAGAAAAATGAATGTGAAGATTTAGGTATGGGTGCATATTTAGCTGTAGCTAAAGGTTCTGATTTAGAACCTAAATTTATACATTTAACTTTGAAATCAAAAAGTCCTATAAAAGAAAAGATTGCATTAGTAGGTAAAGGTTTAACCTTTGATTCTGGAGGTTATAACCTAAAAGTTGGAGCTTCCCAAATTGAAATGATGAAATATGACATGGGTGGTAGTGCAGCAGTTCTTGGTGCAGCCAAAGCACTCGGAGCTATAAAGCCAGATGGATTAGAGATACACTTTATTGTGGCAGCTTGTGAGAATATGATAAATGGATCAGCTGTACATCCTGGAGATGTTATAAAAGCTTCAAATGGCAAGACAATTGAAATTAATAATACTGATGCTGAAGGTAGGCTTACATTAGCTGATGCATTAACTTACGCATCAAATCTAAAACCTGATTCAATTATTGATCTTGCTACTTTGACTGGTGCAATTGTTGTTGCATTAGGAAATGATGTGGCCGGTTTTTGGACCAATAACAATATGATGGCAAAGGATTTAAAAACAGCTTCATCCCAAGCTGGAGAGGCCTTATGGCAAATGCCTTTACAAAAATCTTATAAAGATGGTCTGAAGTCTCATATTGCCGATATGAAAAATACTGGCCCAAGGGCTGGTGGATCTATAACAGCTGCATTATTTTTAGAGGAATTTTTTGATAAAAATATAAACTGGGCTCATATTGATATCGCTGGAACTTGTTGGACTGATAAAAATAAAGGGATTCATACATCAGGAGCTACAGGATATGGAGTTAAAACTTTAGTCCAATGGATTAAAAATAAAAGATGAGATGAAAAATAATTATTCAGACCAAGCATTAATTGATCTAGCATTTTCTTTCCATAATTTGTCCAATTTCTGATCTCTTCCACAAGAGAATCTATAGAACTTATATTTTAGTTCATTTCTATTAGCAAAATCCTGATGATATGCTTCCGCTTCCCAGAACTGACTTTTTGGTTTGAGTTCAACATTAATTTTTTCTAAATTAACCCCTAATTCCTTTGAAGCCGAAAGGAGAGATTTGCTAGCTTCATTTTTTTCGTCTGAATTTTCAAAAAAGATTACCGGCCTATAAGAATCTCCTCTGTCACAAAATTGGCCTCCTCCATCAAGTGGATCAATATTTCTAAAATATAACCTGTATATTTCTGATAAAGTTACTACTTCTGATTCATAATTTACTAAAACCACTTCTTGATGCCCATTATGATTTTCATATGTAGGTTTTTGTAAATCCCCACCAGAGTATCCACTTATTACTGAATTTATACCTCTTAATGATTCTAAATCATGTTCTAAACACCAAAAACATCCTCCCGCTAGTACTACTTCTTCAGCGAAAGTATTTATAGGATTTACCAGTATTGAAAATATAACTATTAATGATAAAAGATATTTCATTTTTTAATTATAAACATCAAATTAAAGAATTTATAATTTCTTCCGCAGCTCTTTTTACTACACCTTCTTGACCTAACTCTTTTTTTAAATAAGCATAACCTTTCAAAATTTTTTCTTTTTCTGATTTGCGATCTATTACTCTGCAGGCCTTTTCATATATTTTTTTTACCTCAAATTCTTTTTGAACGAATTCAGGAATTATGAATTTTTTTAATAGTAAATTTACTGGAGATATAAATTTAACTTTAAAATTAAGAATTTTTTTGGCAATAAAAGCAGTAACTCTACTTACCCTATATCCAACAATTTGAGGTATCCCGTAAAGAGCTAATTCCATATTTACTGTTCCAGATTTACATAGGGCTAATTTAGTTAAAGAATAAATATTAGTTTTTAATTCTTCGATGTCTTTTAGAGAAACAACTTTTCCTTTAACTTTATATTTATCTAAAGCTAATTTAAATTTAGAATCAAAAACTTCTCGACAAGAAGGTATGTAAACAATGAGATTGGGATATTTTTGTTGTAATTTTCTTGCTACCTGCATAAAAACGGGTAATACATATTTTAATTCTTGAGGTCTTGATGCTGGCATTATTAACAAGATATTTTCATTTGCTCTGAGTTTTAGGATTTTTCTAGAATCTTTTTTGGTAGGAATTTTTTTTATCAAATCGATCATTGGATGTCCAATCCATAAAACATTTCCACCTCGTCTTTTATAAAAATTTGCTTCTTGTTTAAAAATTGCAAAAATTCTATCCGAAAAGCTTATCAGGTCTGTTGTAGAGTTATTGCCAACTCGCCAAGCCCACTCTTGAGGGGCGATATAATAATAAATTGGGATATCATTCTTCTCACTTTTTAATTTTCTTCCAAATTTGATATTGGGACCCATATAGTCTATTAAGACTAAACAATTAGGCGATAAATTTTTAAGTGATTTATAAAATTTTTTTTGTATTTTAATTGTTGGAATAAGGAGTGGCAAAGCCTCCCAAATACCTATGGCACTTATAGAAGTAGTGTCTTGCAAAATTTTTACACCCTCTTTTTGCATTCTTTCTCCACCCAAACCATAAATTTCTAAATCAACCGAACGTTTTTTAGCTTCATTAAATAATGCATTAGCTAATAAACCTCCATGTAAATCTCCTGAAACCTCTCCAGTACTTATGAATATCTTTTTATTCATAAATTAATTGAAGGCATTGGTCCTCTTCTATTATTAGATATTGAATCTTTTAAAAAATTACATAGTTTGCTAGAAGAAAAGTCTAATTTTTCTTTCATCGCTATTTCCAATGAAATAGAAATTACATCTTTAGATTTAAATAATAGATTCCAGGTATTTTGCAATAACTTTAAATCAAAGTCTTTATTTGCCATCAACCCACTTCTTTTGATTCCTACCCTATTTAAGCCTCTCAATCTACCAGGATGTCCCTCTGCCAAACAAAAAGGAGGCACATCTCTATCTACTCTTGTCATTCCCCCTATCATTGCCAGATATCCCACATGTACAAATTGATGGATACCTAAACAACCGCCGATAATTGCATTATCTTCAACTTTTACATGGCCAGCGACCTGTACACTATTAGACAAAACAATTCCATTACCAAGTTCACAATTATGCCCAATATGCGTATAGGCCATTAATAAATTATTATTCCCAATAATTGTTTTTTCTCCTTCGTTTGTTGCCTTATTAATAGTTACACATTCTCTAAATGTATTATTATCCCCAATAATTACCTCTGTAGGTGCACCTTGATATTTAAGGTCTTGTGGTTCGAGTCCTACAAAAACATTAGGGAAAACTTTATTATTTTTACCTATTTTAGTTTTACCCTCAATTACAGAATTAGCTCCTATTTGGGTACCTGATTCTATTATTACGTTTGGTCCAACAATAGCTCCACTAGCGATTAAAACACCATCATGCAACTCTGCACTTGAATCGACAAATGCGCCAGGATGAACTCTGGTACCTTTGAAGCCTAAATTTCGTTTAGTATTTTTAATCTCCATTTTATTAATCAACTAATGAAAACATTAATTCACCTGAGCAAACCAACTTCCCATTAACATGTACTTCACCTTTTACCTTCCCAAATCTTTGCCTTTTTATACCTAATAACTCACAGGTAATTACTAATTGATCTCCAGGGACGACTGGTCTTCTAAATTTGACATTGTTGATCCCTGCAAAAACAAAGAGTCCTTTGGGGAGGTCGGGCATTTGAGTTACAATAATTCCTCCTACTTGAGCCATCGATTCAACAATAAGAACCCCAGGCATTAAAGGTCTTTCTGGGAAATGACCCTGAAATTGAGGCTCATTTAAAGTTACATTTTTAAGTGCAACAGCTTTTTGACCTGGGACATGTTCTATAACTCTATCTACTAAAGCAAAAGGGAATCTATGGGGCAAAAGACCTAGTATTTCCTCAGAAGATAGTTGATTATTTTCACTCAATAATTGCTTTTCCAAAACTTAAAAAAGATAAAGTTAATTTTTTAGTGATGAGGCCAATAAAGCATTTAAAGAATGTGATCCTTTATAGACTAAAATTTGTGCCTTAGGTAACCCTACCAAAGCCAAGTCCCCAATAAGGTCTAAAATTTTATGTCTTATAGGTTCATTACTAAATCTTAATGGTGGATTAACCCATTTATCACCATCACACACAAGGGCATTTTCTAAACTTCCCCCTTTTATTAATCCCAATTCACTTAATTCTTGAAATTGGTCCTTAAAACCAAATGTCCTTGCGGGAGCAATATTTTCAACAAAACATTTAGGATTCAAATCTATTACGTAAGTTTGAGTTCCAATTGCTTTATACGAAAAATTTATTGTTGAAATAATTGTTATTTTATTAGATGGAGTTAAAGCGATAACAGAGCTGTTTTTGTTAAAAATGACTGATTTATTAATTTCTCGTACAAAGTTAGTTGGTTTAGGAACTTTTTTAATTCCAACTTCTTCAAACGCTTTAACCCATTGAATTGCCGATCCATCTAGTAGTGGTATTTCCCTACCATC
The DNA here is from genome assembly GCA_003209065.1 of Prochlorococcus sp. AG-670-N10. Lineage (GTDB taxonomy): Bacteria > Cyanobacteriota > Cyanobacteriia > PCC-6307 > Cyanobiaceae > Prochlorococcus_A. The sequence continues at coordinate 17,170 of QCSX01000010.1, read as the reverse complement.
AACTTCAATATGTATATAACTTAATCCACAGCCTGCTAATGATGCTAACAAGTGTTCTATAGTATATAAATTTCTTCCTGCAAATTTAACTGCAGTGCATAACATAGTACTACCAATTAAATTTTGATCCAACTTAAAAATATCATCAGGTTTATCTGCGAATGAAACATAAAATCCCTCTTTCTCATACGGTGAGATTTTAACTCTTGTCTTTTCTCCACTGTGAAGTCCTATTCCCTCTTTAGCAATAACACCAGAGAGAGTGTAACAGAAATCATAATTAGGAGGCCACGAAAACACTTAAAATTTCCATCCAACTCCGAGAGTGTATCTCCAATCACCACTTAATTCTTTACTAGCCACATCTAATCTTAATGGTCCAATTGGTGTTTTAACACCCACACCTCCTCCTAAAGAATAACCAGTACCATCTTTTCCTAATAGTTGTCCAGGTTTTCCTGGGACTCTATTCTGCGTTCCTATATGACTTCCAAAATCAGCGAACAAAGATCCTGATATCATTCTCCAGACGGGGAAGCGATATTCAGCCGTTGCTTCCAGAAAACTTTTACTTACAGAAAGATCACAGGAACCCCAACCTCTCACAGAGGAAGAGCCTCCAATACAAAAGGCTTCATAAGGAGGAATATCTCCAAAAATTGTTCCAGTCTTAAATTCGAATCCAATAGTTTGAGGACAATCACTATTCACAACATCACTGGATTTACAGCCTTTAGTAAGATTTATCAATTTTGTTGGGATAAAAAATGCATATGTGGCTCTCATTCTATTAAAAGTTGGAGAGTTTTTCCCAACTGAAATAAACTGTTCGCTACCAAAGGTGAATTTATTTCCGGAAGTTGGATTAATTGTATTATTTAAATTATTCCAAGAGGTAGAGCCAATAAAACTTACTAATGTATTTTCCGAGGGGCATGAACCATCTTCAGGGGTGTAACCAATACAAATAATTTCATTTATATTTCCAGTCGTTGGAGTTCTATCTCCATAAGGTTTTTTATTCCCACTACTATCGATCATTTTTACTTTTTTTAAATTCATCCCTGCAAGAACTTTCCATTTAGTTTCTTTAAAAGGATCTCCTCCGTTCAGAGGCCTAGAGAATGAGAATCCTCCTCCTGTTTTTTCCAAAACTATCGATGACAAAGTATCAGTACTAGCTGTTGTTTTATCGTCAACAGCATATATTCTTCCATTACTTTCACTTTTAAATTCTTGAGGATAGTCTCGACTTAGAAAAACATTTGTTCTAAAAGAAGTCTTATGCTTATCTCCTTTAATCCAAGGGTCGTTCAAGGAGAAGTTATAAGTTGTTGAGTATTCTCCAAAATTAAGATTTATACTCGTTGACCAAGCCCTTCCAAAAGCATTAGTTTCTTGGAGCCCAATTTGTGCAAAGATCCCGGAACCATTACTGTATCCAATACCACCTGTTAAGGATCCTGTTCTTTGCTCACTAAGATCCAAGATGATTATGACTTGTCCAGGATTTTTGTTATCTGGTCCAAGGGATACCTTAACATCATCAAACAATGATGTGGCATAAAGTCTTTTTATATCTGCTTCTAATATTTGCCTGTTAAATATTGAACCGGGGATTGTTTTCAACTCTCTCTTTATCACCCAATCCTTTGTTTTTCCTTTCCTAGGTTTACCATCAACAATAGCTTCTCCATCTGAATCTAAAAACCTTAATTCAATATCGGAAACTATCCCTTCATCTACATTTAAACTGACAACTCCTTCACCAGAGATTCTTTCAGGACCGTTTATTCTCGATAGGGAATAACCCTTATCTTCATACCACTTTTTAATTAATTTTATTCTATTTTGAAATTCATTTAAATTTAGAGTAGTTCCATAATAATTAGTAAAAATATCATCAACAATTGCATTAGGAATAATTAAATTTTTTGGATTAATTTCAACTTTTTTTAAGATTGGATTTGGCACAACACTTACTATTATCCTTACTCCTAACGGGCTATCTTGGGATTTAATCTTTACACCTGAGAACCATCCGGTGGCATAAATTGAATTTAAATCGTTCTTTAAAATTCGATTATTAATAACGCTTCCAGGCTTAATTGTCATAGAATCATAAGCAGCTAATTCTAACTTTCTCCCTTCAGGATGATTCTCCCATCCTTCAATAATTATTTCTGAAATGAGTACATTCTCTTCGGAATTCTTTTCACCATTATCTACAATTAAAACATTATTATTTTTTTTCACAAAGTCGAACGTTGATATTGGATTATTTAAGTATTTATTTGTATTTTGAGGATTGACTTTATTATTGTTACGGACTTCTTTTTTATGAGGTAAATACTTTGCTGCTAATTCAGAATTATTTGAAATAAAAATCAAAGAGAAACAAGCCATGCTTGTTAAAGCTTTTGTATATTTTGAAAGATTATTTCGCATAGTATTTTTAATTAAAATAAATAAATAGAATCGTGCTTGGAATTAAATGAAATTGTTTATTCTTTTATTAATTTCACTATAAGCTTCAATAAAGCCTCCTAAATCATTTCTAAATCTATCTTTATCTAAGCTTACTATTGTACCATTTTTTTGATTCAGATCCCATAATCGACAATTATCAGGACTAATTTCATCACCTAAAATGATTTGTCCATTTGAGTTATAACCAAATTCTAATTTAAAATCTACAAGTTCGATATTGATATTATAGAAAAATGTTTTGAGGAGTTTATTAATTCTCAATGTCATTTTACAAATAAATTCTAAATCTTTATCATCGATTATTTTTAATAAATTAATTCTATCTTTTGTAAGGAGAGGGTCGTTGAGATTATCATTTTTAAGATAAATATCAATCAAAGGGCTCTCTAAAACTGATCCAGGTTTAACTGGAGTCTGTTTACAAAGAGAACCATAGGCAATATTTCTTAGAACAATTTCGAGGGGAATAATTCTTATTTTTTGAGCAATCATTAAATTATCATTTTTGCGCTCAAGATAATGTGTGGGTATATTATTTTTTATAAGAAACTCAAATATTTTTGAACTTATAAGGCAATTTAATTCCCCTTTACCCTCAAACTTAGCTTTCTTTATTGCATTAAAAGCGGTGGCATCATCTTTGAATTCAATAATTACTTTATCTGAATCTTCATGAGCAAATATCTTTTTTGCTTTCCCTTCATAAATTAACTCAAATTTACTATTCATGAAAAAAATCCTTTGAAGTCTAGAAATAGAATATAATTAAAGTATTTGCTAGCAATAGAAATGTTTAATAGATTTATTTATACAATTAGATTTTAGCTGATTTTTATTACAAACATTAAAATGTTTAATAAACTAATTCATGAGCATTAATTCAAACAATTCTAAAAGTTCTAATAAATTAGAAAATATTTTAATAATTGGGAATGGCGGTCGAGAAAATTCATTGGCATGGGCAATTCAAAAAAACGAATTAATCAAAAAAATTTATCTACTTCCAGGAAATGCTGGCTCAAAAAAAATAAATAAATCTGAGAGAATAAGTTTAAATTTACATAATATTAAAGAATTAATTAAAAAACTAAGATTTCTAAATATTGATTTAGTGGTAATAGGACCAGAGAATCCTTTAGCAGAGGGATTAGGCGATATTCTTCGAGACAATAACTTTGATGTCTTTGGTCCTGGTTCGGATGGTGCAAAGTTAGAATCTAGTAAATCTTGGGCGAAGGAATTCATGAAAGGAGCAAAAATTCCTACTGCAAATTTTTGGAAAGTTAAATCATTAAAAGAAGCAAAAGAGATTATTTTTGCATCCCCTAATCCATTAGTAGTAAAAGCTGACGGATTAGCTTCAGGGAAAGGAGTTTTCATACCTGAATCAAAAGAAGCATCTTTAAAAGCTACTGAAGAAATATTTGAAGGTAAATTTGGAACTGCTGGTGAAATAGTTGTTTTGGAAGAAAAAATTGAGGGTCCAGAAGTTTCAGTTTTTGCTATTTGCGATGGAAAGAAATACGTTTTACTTCCTGCCGCTCAAGATCACAAGAGACTTAATGAGAATGATAAAGGACCTAATACGGGAGGCATGGGAGCTTATGCTCCTAGTCCACTGATTACGGAAAATAATCTTAAAATAATAAAAAGGGAAATAATTGAGCCAACAATAGATGCATTGTTGACAAAGAATATTGATTATAAAGGGGTTTTGTATTTTGGACTAATGATCACAAAATATGGACCAAAAGTTATAGAATATAACTGTAGGTTTGGAGATCCTGAATGTCAAACAATAATGCCTTTAATGGATAAAGATTTTGTCATACTTCTACAAAAGTGTGCATTGGGGACACTAACAGGTAATGAAACAATTGATATAACAGATAAATTGAGTGGTTGTGTAATCGCAGCTTCAAAAGGTTATCCCATCAATTACGAAGTGGGTTTTCCTATAAATTTTGGAAATATAGATTTTGAAGATTGTCAAATTTTTGATTCTGGAACAAATCTAAATTCTAACGGTAAAGTAATAACCGATGGAGGAAGGGTACTAAGTATTGTTTGTCAAGCCAAAGATTTTGACAAAGTTTTTGAGAAAGCTTATAAAAATTTGAAGAAAATAAGTTTTGAAGGAATTTATTATAGAAAAGATATTGGTCATCAAGTCAGAATAAAAACTCTAAATAATAGGATTAATTAAATGATAAATAGCAATGAGTCTAATAAAATAGAGCTTAATACTTCAAACCAAACTATTGCTGATAATAATACTGAATCTTTGTCAAATAAAGTCTTAAATTGGTGGAGCGGTTTTAGCTTAAGAACAAAATTATTAGCAATAGCTACTCTTGTTGTAAGCCTATTAATGACTGGTATAACTTTCTTTTCTCTTAATAGTATTCAAAGAGATGCAGGAATGAACGATACAAGGTATGCAAGAGATCTAGGCCTTTTATTATCAGGAAATGTGACAGAGCTAGTGGCTAATAATCAAAAGAAAGAAATATCAAATGTTGCAGAAAAGTTTTGGAGATCGAGTAGAAATTTACGTTATATATTTTTTACTGATGCTGATGATATTGTTCAACTTGGTATTCCAATTAGTGCTACTCCTACAAGTTCAGATAATCAATTTCAATTAACAAGGAAATTAAAGTTACCAAAAGAATTAAAGAAAAGACCCCAATTCCCATTAGTGAGACAGCATTCCACTCCCCAGGGACAAGTTACAGATGTATTTGTTCCTATGTTATGGAAAGGCAAATATCTTGGAACATTAGCTTTAGGAGTTACACCTAATAAAAAAGCATTAGCTAGTGCAGCTCTAACAAGGGAAGTTACAATAGCAGTTTTCATTTCTATCTGGGTTTTAGTGATACTTGGAGCAGTCTTTAATGCTTTAACTATTACTAGACCAGTAAGAGAATTAGTAAGGGGTGTTAGAGAAATTTCAAAAGGTAATTTCAAATCCAGGATCTCTTTGCCTATGACTGGGGATCTAGGCGAATTACTAACTGGTTTTAACAGAATGGCTTCTCAACTAGAGAATTATGATGAAGCAAATGTTGAAGAACTTAAAGCGGCTCAAATAAAACAACAGTCACTTATAGCCACTATGGCTGATGGAGCAATATTGTTGGACTCTAAAGGCAAAATTGTTCTTACCAATCCCACAGCAAAAAGACTATTCCGTTGGGAAGGAAGATTTTTAGAAGGTAAATATCTTTTGAATGAAATTCCTGAAATTTTGTCTAATGACTTACACACGAATATAGAATCAATTCTGAATAGAGAAAAAGAAAGTGACGATTTAAGGTGCAGCTTAGGAGAACCTCCAAGGACTCTAAGAATTGTTTTACAATCTGTTTTAGATACAAATAAAGTTGAACTAAAAGGAATAGCGGTAACTATTCAGGATTTAACTAGGGAAGTTGAGCTCAATGCAGCTCAAAATAGATTTATAAGTAATGTTTCTCATGAACTAAGAACTCCACTATTTAATATAAAAAGTTATGTAGAGACTTTATATGATTTAAAAGATCAACTTTCTAATGAGGAGCAACTTGAATTTTTGGGTATTGCCAATTCAGAAACTGATAGATTAACCAGACTAGTTAATGATGTACTTGATTTATCAAGATTGGAATCAGGTAAAATAATTCAATTAGAGCCCATGGAAATTAAGCCAGCTATAGAACAAACACTTAGAAATTATAGACTTAATGCTACTGAAAAGAATGTTTCCTTAGCGCATGACATAGAGGAAAACATCCCATCAATTCTTGGAAATTTTGACTTACTTTTACAAGTTTTTGACAATTTATTGGGTAACGGTTTAAAGTTCAGTCCTAAAAACAGCACTCTTAAAATTAGAGCTTATACTTGGCCTGATTCATGTCCAGCCTTTCCTCCTAACAATAATGAAGCTCCTCAGTGTGAATTAATTTCACCTTTACCCAAAGTAAGAATTGAGATTGCTGATACAGGTTCTGGTATATCTCAGCCCGATCAAGAGAAAATATTTGATCGTTTTTATAGAGTTGAGAATGCCGTTCATACAGAACAAGGAACAGGATTAGGCTTATCAATTGTCAGAGGGATAATCGAGAAACATGGTGGTGAAATTCGAATGGCTAGTGAACTAGGCATCGGCACAACCTTTTGGTTTGATTTACCCTTAGAACAATCTGACAAAGATGAATTGCTCGCTCAAACAATTAGTAACGTAGAAAATTTTTCCAATTCTTAAATAAACGAAATAATCTAATTTTTTTCAATCCCTTTAAAAACGTTTTGCATATTCTGATCTGAAATTACTCTATGAGGTGCACCGCTAAATATTTGTTCAAAATTAGAAAATGAATCTTTTATTTCAGGGCCTTTACCAGTAATCATGTATTCTCTTATCCTTTTATCATGCCATGAGCCTCTCATTTTAAAAACATTAATAGCTCTAGCCATCTCCCCTTTAATTTCAACGTATTGCAATAGCAATATAGTATCTGTGATAGTTGAAATATGAGAATCGGTAATCGAATGACTTCCCATAAATTCTTCAGCAGTATTTGTGAAGAAACCTGCTATCTCTTCTTGTTTTGAATAACCAGTTACTCCAATTACAAATTGTCTAAATGCATTCAAACTTACACCTCTGGCTAATGCCGAGAGAGAGTCAATTGCCAATCTCTTTGGTTTAAAATCATTTATTTGAGTTTTTATAATTTGTAAGTGATCTTCTAAACCAGTTGATTCAGGGTAAGCGCAAATAATTTTTAATAATCCATCATTTTCCATCTTTTCAAAATCTATTCCCCAACTCGTAGCATTTCTATTTAGTTGAGCCCTAGATTCTTCATAAGCAAATAATATTGCTCTTTCATTATTATTATATGCATCTTCAATGAACTTTGATACAAGCATAGTTTTACCGGTACCAGTCGCACCAGTTGCCAGAATTATTGAATCCTGAAAATAACCACCCCCACACATTTCATCAAGATCTTGAACTCCTGAGCTTATTCTTATATTTGAGGATCTTTGAGTTAATCGCATCGCCCCTAAGGCAAAAACAACTATTCCATCATCTCCCATTGTGAAAGGAAATTCTCCTTTCATATGTACGGTACCTCTCAACTTTAAAACTTCTAAAGTCCTTCTTCTTTTTTCTGCCTCAAGAACATTCCTAAGTAGTACGACATTATCAGAGACAAATTCCTCAACTCCATAACGAGCTATTGGGCCATAATCGTCCACCCTTTCTGTGGTCATTACTGTGGTAACTCCTATTTCTTTTAATCTTGCAATAAGTCTAAAAATCTCTCTTCTAACAACATATATAGCATCATATTGTTGAAAAACAGCGGTTATCGAGTCTATCGCGACTCTCTTAGCTTTATATTTTCTAATCGCATAACTAATCCTTTCAATCAAACCTGAAAGATCAAAATTGCCAGCAACATCTTGACCGTCAGGATCTGGCGAAGCGTCCAAAATAAAAAGTTTATTTTGATCAATTAATTTTTGTAAATCCCAACCAAAGCTAGCTGCATTTCTAATTATATCCAGAGGTGATTCTTCAAAAGTAATAAAAATTCCTGGCTCATCAAAGTTACAAATCCCATGATGTAAATATTGTAAAGAAAAAACTGTTTTGCCAGTTCCAGATGTTCCACTGACAAGAGTACTTCTAGCAGCAGGTAAGCCCCCTCTACAAACATCATCAAACCCTTCTATTCCAGTAGGTATTTTTTGGATTTGCATTTTAATTGATTTGCTAATTTTTTTATCTTTCATGGATTTTGGACGAGAAATTATTCTTTAACTATTTGTATATTTTTTAATTATAAAAGTTTTTATTAATTTTTTGTACCTCCACTATATTCACTTTCAGATAATTCATCAAAAAGTAAATCTAATCCAATTAAAACCTTTTCTCTATCTGATAAATCACCAATTATTCTTCTAACAGGTGGAGGTAAAATCTTAGCAAGAGTTGGCGTTGCCAAAATCTTATCTTCTTCTGCAAGTTGAGGTTGTTTAAGAACATCTATTACTTTTAAAGCATAAACTCCTTTAAATTCATTTTCGAGAATTTCTTTAAGAGTATTTAAAGCTCTCATTGAATTAGGAGTATTACCTGCTACGTAAAGTTTTAAAATATATGTTTTTCTTGCCGCCATTTGTTAACACCCCAACTTTAATGAAAGATTTTAAAAATAAACCTTGACTAATTACACTATAAAATAAGAAAATAAATAAACATTCAAGACTGCTAAAAAGGCTTAATCAAATTAATAAATTTGAGCCTCTCGGCGTCCTCATTATATGACTTCTTCAAAAAAATCTTCTAATAGTTCTGCAAAAAATGAAAATTTGTATGCAATAGCTGAGACGTCAGGCCAACAATTCTGGTTTGAAGTTGATAAATATTATGATATTGACAGGTTAAATGCTAAAGAAAAAGATAAAATTACTATTGATAAAATTCTCCTAATAAAGGATAAAGATAATATTTCACTTGGTCAGCCTTACGTAAAAAATGCAAAAATTGAACTAGAAGTGGTTTCTCATAAAAGAGATAAGAAAATAATCGTATATAAAATGCGTCCTAAAAAGAAGACACGAAGAAAAATGGGCCACAGACAAGAGCTCACAAGAGTTATGGTAAAATCTATAACAACTTCAAACAGTACTCCTAAAACATCTTCAAAAACTGAAGTTAAAAAAAAGAGTACTAGCCCAAAGGCCTCAAATCCTGAAAACTAATTTTTACTAATGGCACATAAAAAAGGTACCGGATCAACCAGAAATGGAAGAGATTCAAATTCTAAAAGACTCGGAGTTAAAGCTTATGGAGGAGAAAAAGTATCAGCAGGGTCTATCATAATCCGTCAAAGAGGTACTTCTTTTTTACCAGGAATTAACGTAGGAAAAGGTAAAGATGATACACTTTTCGCCCTAAAAGAAGGAACTGTAAGCTTTGACAGTATCAAAAGGAATTTAAGAAACAGAAAAAGAGTAAATGTAGTTCTTTAATTCTTTTTATAAGATCTTGTCGTAATAAGAATAGGATGAAAAACTTCCACAAATTTTAATTGTAGAGTCTTAAAAAATTGTTCAACAATTTGCTCATCATCAACGTGAAAGGGATATTCATTATTTTCTCCTTTATAAAAGTACCAATTAAATAATCCAATTGAGTTAGGACCCATAATTTCATGAAAGGTATCAAGATGAAAAGCCGGATCAGATAAATGCTCTAATACATCAAGGCATACGATCGTATCAAATATAGATATTTTTGTTTCCTGAATTGTTTTACAAAAAGTGAGTTTATCACCCACACCAAGTTTTTTAGACCTATATTCAACAAAATCTCTATTTGTTTTATTAATATCAACAAAAAAAACATGCTCAACCTTTGGAGACATTGCATTAGCTAAAGCATGAGTACCAATCCCTCCTCCAAAATCTAAGACCAAATTTCTTGAAAATCTCTGCTGAAGTTTTAAAGTGTCAGCAATATAATCCTTACTCGAAATATGCCAGGCGGCCAAATCTGCCAAATGCTTATCTCCAACAATTTCTTTATAAAAGTCTTCAGCCTCACTTAAACTACCCCCGGGATGAAGATTGGCTAAATCCATCTTTGCGTTTTCGAGAAACCCATCTAAATCCTCCTCCTCTATAGACAAGAATTCCATTAAGTGTGATTTCAAATCAAAAGCATCATCTATAAATTCTTTTATTATGAAATCATCTTTTTTCAATTTCTTACTTTAATAATTCCTTATTTAAAAATAATAAAATAGTAAGAAATAGTTCTCATAGGAATCTTAATATTAAAATGGAAATTAAAGATGGATTTATAGCAATAAATAAAGAGAAAGGATTTACCTCTCATGATTGCGTTAAACAAATAAGGAAATTATTAGGTACCAAAAAAGTTGGTCACACAGGTACTTTAGATCCCGATGTAACAGGTACTTTACCAATTGCGATAGGCAGTGCTACAAGATTTATTCAATATTTACCTCAAGGCAAAACCTATATTGGCCAAATCCAATTAGGCATAAGAACAAAAACTGATGATATGCAAGGCGAAATTCTTAATAAAAAAGATTGGCCTGTTTTGAGCCATAAGCAATTAGATAAACATTTAAATAACTTCAGAGGTATTATCCAACAAGTACCTCCCAAAGTATCTAGTGTTCACGTTAATGGAGAAAGAGCATACAAAAAAGCTTTAAAAAATGAGGAATTTGAATTAAAACCAAAAGAGGTAGAAATAGAAGAATTAGTTCTAAACAAATGGGATCAAATAAATGGAATATTAGAAATAAAAGTGTCTTGTTCCTCAGGAACTTATATAAGATCCATCGCTAGAGATTTGGGCGGGATCTTAGATTCTGAGGGTTGTCTTTTGAAACTTAATCGGATTTCGGCTTGTGGATTCCATGAGAAAAATTCTATAAAGATATCTGATCTAAGTGATCTTAATGACAAAAACGAACCTTTTATTATTCCCACAATTTCTGCTCTTGATCATATTTCAACACTAGTTTTAGCTAATCAAGAAGAAATTAACTTTTGGCAAACAGGAAGAATAATTAAATTTGATGTTAATAATTTTGTTAAAAGCCGCTATTTTGATTACAAAAAACCAATAAAAATTATTGACAATAACAAAATTCTATTAGGAATGGGTTTTATTAATGAAGAAAAAACTACATTACATCCCAAATTAGTTCTTAATGCAAAATAACTTTTTATAAGTAATTTTTGCTAAACGGTTTAATTCTTACACCCTTATAAAAATGTTTTAATATTCTTTCTGCTTTTTGACCTTTGGAAGCCATATATCTTGCACCCCATTGACTCATCCCTACACCATGACCAGAGCCTTGACCAAAAACTATTAAAGTTGTTTCAATAGGAATATTGGAATTATCATTATCGGAAATATTTTTTTTATCTTCAATGAATTTAAACCTCATAAAAGTACTTTTCAGATTCATTCTTTTTCTAATATCAACTCCTGATATTTGATCAGAGCCATATTTTCCAAAAATTTTCACATTTTTTACTCTCCCAGTATCGGTTATATTCAAAATCTCAATTTTTTTAATTCCTCCAATTTCAGGGAATAATTTTTGTAATTCTCCGCTTGAGAATTTTTTCTTCCATTGTAGTTTTGGATTATTTCTATCAAAATCTCTAACGCTTGATAAATAAGGATATTCAGTCTTCCAAACATCTTGACTATTTTCTGTCATGCCTCCTGAACTACTGTGAAACAAGGCATTAATCAATTTATTTTTATATGTCAAAACTAATGATCTTGTACTTCTTACTGCCCTTACAGTTTTATAGGTTCTTGATTCCAAACCATTATAAACTTGATTTTTCTGAGTAGAGTCAATATCATAAATTAGATTTCCTTTTTGTTTTAAAGCATAAGTCCTTGAAGCAATAGCCTGTGCTTTTAATGCCTCTAACGGCCATTTAACTGGCATCTCTGAGCCAACAACACTACTCAGATATTTTTCGATTCCAAGGATATTAATCACTATTATCTCAGAATCAAGAACTAATAGATTTAAAATTCCTGAATATCTTTTCTGGCCAACCCAAATACCTCTTCCATCAGAAGATTTAACTACGAATTTTACTTTATTTTTTAAATCATAGATTTTTTGTTTGTTCTTATCAAAAAATAATGATGTTCTATTATTTTCTTTTTTTACAGTCAAACCTTTAATTTTTTTATTTGAGAATTTTTGCCCTTTAATAATTAATGGAATTGATCTATCAGACCTTATTCTTAAATTTTTGTTTTTTGATATTAGAACTCTGATTAATGGTTCTCTGGAGGCGGATACAGAGTGATTCTGAAAAAGACAAAAAACTATAATCCCAATTAAACATAATTTATTAGAGATTTTTATAGTTTTTAAAATCACTATGTCTGAAAAACAAATTTTGTATTTGCCTAAGTTTGACTAAAAGTCTAGATTAAATCTAGATATCAAAATAAAAATATTCATAAGTGAACATTACTTTCTTAGGAACAAGCTCTGGGGTGCCCACCTTAACAAGAAATGTTTCATCATTAGCACTTAAATTATCTCAAACAGCTGAAGTATGGCTTTTTGACTGCGGAGAAGGAACTCAACATCAGCTAATGAAGAGTAATATAAAATCTTCACAAATTAAGAAGATATTTATTACTCATATGCATGGTGATCATATATATGGTTTGCCAGGGCTTTTGGCTACATTAGGTTTATCGGGGAATAGTAATGGTATTGAAATTTATGGTCCTTCAGAGTTAAAAAGTTTTGTAACTTCTGCACTTGAAAGCAGCTTTTGCAAGTTGTCATTTCCTTTACGTTTTCGAGAAGTTGAAGATTTCGCCACATTAAATAAAATTTTATTTGAAAACGATAAGTTAATAGTTCATTGTGCCTGCCTTAAGCATAGGCTACCTGCTTATGGTTATCGTGTGAGCGAAAAAGATAAGCCAGGAGTATTCGATATCAAAAAAGCAGAAGATTCAAATATTCCTCCCGGGCCTATATATTCAGAGTTACAAGCAGGTAAAACAGTTCAATTGAAAGATGGGAGAACTTTTAATGGGCAAGATTTTTGTGGTCCTCCTAGAAAAGGTGAAAGTTTTGTTTACTGTACTGATACAGTTTTTAGCGAATCGGCAGTTAACTTATCTAAAAATGCTGATTTGCTAGTTCATGAATCTACATTTTCAAGAGAAGATGAAAAAATGGCTTACGAAAAATTACATTCGACAACAACAATGGCAGCAAAAACAGCACTATTGTCTAACGTAAAAAAATTAATTATCACACATTTAAGCCCAAGATATACTCAAAGAAGTCCAATCAAGCCAAGTGATTTGCTAAAAGAAGCTCAAAAAATCTTCCCTAATACTTATCTTGCTAAAGATTTTTTAACCGCAGAAATTAAATAAACTGCAACAGTTCGTGAGCAGTAGGGTTGTAAATGACCAACCCATGAAATAATAGTCTTATGGTTTTTTTTAATTTGATGTCGATCGAAATGGGTTCTATTTTTTCATCACTAAACAAGTCTTTCAAAAGACTTCTTATTTTTCTTCCATTGATTATTGGTTTACTTCTTAATCCAATCTCTGCAAATGCACTTTATCCAAGTGATCCTTCATCAGTTGATGGATTGAAAGAAGATCTTCATGGTGCAGATCTACAAAATAATGAATATGTAAAATATGATTTATCTAATCAAGATTTAGGCGAAGCCAACCTACAAGGTGCCTATATGAGCGTAACAACTGCCAAGAACTCTAGTTTTAAAGGTGCCAATATGAAAGATCTTATTGCCTATGCAACTCGTTTTGATAATGCTGATTTTTCAGATGCAAATCTTACAAATGGCGAGCTTATGAAAAGTGTTTTCGACGGCGCGACTATAGATGGAGCAGACTTTACTAATGCGAATCTTGATTTAAAAACAAGAAAATCATTATGCGAAAGGGCCTCTGGAACAAATTCACAGACCGGTGTTGATACTTTCGAAAGTCTTGAATGCTCAGGTTTAAAAGGTTATATGCCTCCAAAACCAAAAGCATAAAAAAATACTTTAAATACTTTCTGGCAACAAATTACCAGGTTCTTTTGAGCCTGGTTTTTTGCTATACCACCATTCTTGAATTTCTGAAGAAAACTTCTTTGAGAATAGCGTTATTACCGTTTCTACAGGTTTTGATCCTGGCTCTAAAATTTGAACTGAATACGATGGACATTTCCTTGAGGCCATATCTGCGACAAATCTAGCTCCTATTCTTCTCCAACTTGGCTCTTTACTGCGCCAGGCCAGCCTAGAACAAGGCCAAGGCAACTCTTCTCTGTCATATAGCCTGCAACACGGGCCAATCACTTTATAACTAAATTGACCACCGTAACTTGATTGGATTGCATCGGTTTTAAAAAATTCAAATTTATTCATTTATCGCAAAAAGAAAGCCACCTCATATGAGAATGGCAGAAAAATTTTAATAAAACAACTAACTAAAGTTATTTTTTATAATTAATAAAGCTCTTCTTCAGCATGAGTAGTAATTGTTACATCTGAAGATGGATATGCAACACAAGTAAGAACAAAACCAGCCTCTAATTGATCATCATCTAAAAAACTTTGGTCTGATTGATCAACAGTTCCTGATGTGATCTTACCTGCACATGTAGAACAAGCTCCTGCTCTACAAGAGTATGGTAGATCAACACCTTGTTCTTCAGCAGCATCTAGAATGTACTGATCATCAGGTACTTCAATCGTAGAATTGAGACCTTCGCTTTCACTAATAAGTGTAACTTTGTAAGAAGCCATTTAAATTAAAAATTGATGGTAAAAAATTTACCGTTAATACTTTTTTAACATTGTTTGTAAGCATTTGTGTGTAAAGGGTGTAAAAAATGAAACAATGCAATGAGAAAAGGGGGTTACATTAGAAAAACTTATGTATTTGTAAGATTAGGGGATTTTTTGTGCTGTAATGCACACCCAATCTTTTTTAGAAGATACATCATTTATTCGTAAATTACTAGCATTTAATAATTTAATAATTTCATCTTTTTGTGAATTCAAGATCCCACTTAAAATTACTTCTCCATCAATTTTAAGGCAATTACGAATGTCAGGAATTATGCCTTTTATAACTTCTGCAAGAATATTACATAAAATAAAATCAAAATTTTTCAAAGTATATTTTGAAACCAACCCATCAAATGATCCTAGATATGTTTTTAAATTATCAAGATTACCAAAATTCAGCCGAAAATTAGACTCAGTAGAATTTATTGCCAGATAATCATTATCAATAGAATAAATCTTGCTAGCCCCAAAAGATCTAGCGGCAATACTTAAAATACCGCTACCTGAACCTATATCTAATATTTTCTTGCTAGATAATGAAATCTTTTCCAATTCTTCTAAGCAAAGAGATGTCGTGGGATGACTTCCTGTACCAAAAGCTGCTCCAGGATCTATTTTAATAACTTTCTTATTTTTATATTCCTCTGGTAATTCAAGCCAACAAGGTAATACAAGTAAGTTATCCCCTACAAGTTCTGGTCCCCAATATTTCTTCCAGCTTGATATCCAATCTTCCTGTTCAATAAGATTCCACTCAAAACAATTGGTTTGATAATTATTTTTATCTAAAACCTCTTTAATATTTTTTACAAGTTTAATTCTTAAACTTTCTGACCAATTTGAATTTGGAAGCCAAATTATTACTTTTTTATTATTTTTATTATTTAATAAAATTTCAAATGCGTAACTAGAGATACCTAAGTCATTTAATTTCCAAATAATAATTTCTTCTAAATTAGTTTCTATTTCAAAGGTAAGTTCATACCAATTTTTTATTTCCATTAACTACTCAAATTATTTATAAAGTTACTGGATCAGAACTAGTGATGCCCTCAACTTCAAGAATTGATTCAAGCAAATTTGTAGGAATAGGATCATCAATACTTAAAACCATAACAGCCTCTCCTCTGACAATTTTTCTACCAACTTGCATTGAGGCAATATTGACATTGTGGTCCCCTAGGAGGGAACCTAACTTTCCAATAATGCCCGGCATATCTCTATGCCTAGTTATAAGCATAAATCTACTTGGAGAAACATTAACTGGATATTGATCAATGCTAATTATTCTCAATTCGCCATCAGCAAAAATGCTTCCTGCAACACTATGCTCACCATTATCTCCAAATGTAGTTAATTGAAGTGAACCGCTAGCAAATTCCGGTCTAGCCTCGTCTTTACTTTCAACAACTGAAATACCTCTAGAATCTGCTTCAAGAGAAGCATTAACATAATTTATTCGATCACCTAGAGCCTTACTTAATAGACCTTTTAAACTGGCTATAATTAACGGCTGTGAAGGGTGCTGCACAAATTCACCTTGAAGCCTTACCTCTAACTTTTGAATTTGTCCTCCAGAAAGTTGGCTTATTAAAAGGCCCATTGTTTCAGCTAATTGTAAATGAGGTTTAAGGCTATCCATAATATCAGGACTTAAACCCGGAATATTTACTGCTGTTCTTGCAGAAAGCCCCAAAAGAACATCTCTTATTTGTTCAGCAACATCTACAGCAACATTCTCTTGAGCTTCCCTCGTTGATGCTCCTAAATGAGGTGTAAGGATTAAATTTTTATCAACTTTAAGTAGTGGTGAATTGGAGTCTAATGGCTCTTTAGCAAACACATCAATAGCTGCTCCTCCTATTAATGAATTATTAAGTGCCTCAGCTAAAGCTTCTTCATCAATTATTCCACCACGCGCACAGTTTATTAATTTTGCATTTTTTTTCATACTTTTAAGCACCTTCATATTTACTAGGTTTTCTGTTTCTGAAGTCCTCGGTAAATGTAAAGTTACATAATCAGATTCCTCAAACAATGTTTTTAATTCGGACAATCTGACCTGTAATTGTTGTGCTCTTTCTGAGGAAACAAATGGATCATATCCATAAACATCCATTCCAAGAGCATTGGCAACTTTTGCGACATGAGTTCCTATTTTTCCTAAACCTACAACACCTAGCTTTTTCTTAAATAACTCATTACCAACAAATTTTTTTCTTTCCCATTTACCCAAAAAAGTACTACT
>QCSX01000009.1 GCA_003209065.1 Prochlorococcus sp. AG-670-N10 | reverse complement strand
TCACTTTTATTAAATTCCAAATTTGATATATCTTTTGGTTGATCATTATTATCCATAGAAATTATGATAAGGAAATCTTAAAAATAAACTGCTTACATATTATCCTAATTAATAAATTACAAATCATCAAAATAATATTAAGTTCTGAATAATAATTCTATTTAATAAAGCACTTCAAATTGACTGATCTAGATTTTGTTCAAAATAAGGATTGCAACTGTTTTTTGAAACTCCTAAAGACCATCCAATGAATGCTGAAATAAATATAATGATAATTACAGGTAGTAGAGCTTTCTGAGTATTTTCATGTATTAACCATTCCCTCCAGCTTCTAATAAATCTATCTCTTTGGAATTTTCTTTTTTCACCTTCTGCAGCTCTAGCTTTTTTAGCAAAACACTTTTTTACCCACTTTTCAAAAGGTAGCTTTTTTGTGATTGCCATTTTCCTCTCAACTTCTAATAATTGTCCAGAGTTAAGCTGAGGATGAAAGGTACTTATAAGCTCTAAAGTCTTTAAAAACATTTCTACACTTGCATCTTTAATTAGCTTTTCATCTTGACTTAAATCAGCCCAATCAATTTCAGGATAAAACCGATTTCTATTTGGCTGAATTTGCTCTTCAGACATTTGTCCAGGTTCTCTTAACCATCTATTAGTATTTTCATCAAACCTTCTCCAATATAAAAATGGATTAATAAAAATTGTTTTACCTGCAATTTTGACAACATCTTGTTGTAAATGGTTTCTAAATTTATTCTCAGAAATTTTCGGTTTAACCAAAATCTTAAATTTATTCTCTATTTAAAGATTATCTTTATTTAAAAAATTTTCCAGAAATATCAAATAATATTATTTATTCAGAGTGATTAATTAATTTTTGACAACTGCCAACGCTTCTTTAAATAATTACAATATTCACATTTTAGAGAGGCTGGAGGAAACTCATTAGATCTGAGAAGCTCTACTGTTTGAATAACTTTGCCTTCCACCCATGAAGAAGTGCAATCTAACTTAATAAAATGCACATCAAATTTTAACTGATTATTAAAAAATTTTTCATTCTTTTTCCCATTAAAATAAAGAAGATAGGCTTCATCTGCAACTTTGAAACCATTTTTTCTAAATAACCACTGATACATTTCTAATTGTCTTTTATATGCTTTTGCATAATCATATTTATTGAAAGTTTCAAACCAATCAAAATTATTTCTTGATGTTGCTTTTACATCAACAATAATTAACTCTCCATTCTTTTTTTGCCAGACATCATCGACCGCACCACTAAAATCATAATTGTGTTCGGTAGATTTATATCTTATTCCTTTAAAATTGCTTCTCCAAATATCTATATCTTCATGTTTAAAAGGTACAGCATCGATATTATGCTCAATAAATAAAGGATGAGATTCCTGTCTTTCACGATAATAATCAAACTCATTTTTACATAAATTATCTACAGCAATATTTAGAGTAAATGGTAATGATGGAGGTTTTATTTTATGCTTTTTATCAAGAACGCAACATCTAGGGCAATTAAGATATTTTTCAACAGTAGACCTACTTAATTTAATGGTTGCATCCATAATAATTTTGTAAAAAAGTTAAAGATAAAAAATTAAAGTATTTTTTATTCCCACTCAATAGTCCCTCCAAAAAGGTTAATAAAAAAGACAGTTATAGCAATGGGTCTGAGCATATTATAACACGTATTCCGCCACGTGAAACCCACGTGAAACCTAGTAGGCAGCGAACCATAAGAAAAAATATTTATTACTTTACTTTCATAGAGATGTAAAGATTATTTTGAGTATCTTACAAAAGCAATAAGTACTGATTGACTTATCGAAAGTTCCATAGATAATCTTTATTTGGGATATAAATAGATTATTGTTTTTCAATCCACGCTTAATTATTATTGGATGCTTAAGACCTTCTGTTCAGTTTGAGTTGTTAAAAAAAGCTAATAGATTTCCTATTATTTCTTTTTATTTATTCCAGAATATTGTACTCGGTTGGTTGGCTGAACCTCTTTATTGGTTGCAAAAAATTCTTTACAAGAAGCCAAAGAATATGCCTGATCCAATTTTTATTATAGGTGCATGGAGAAGTGGAACAACATACCTCCACACAGAAATAGTTAAAGCTACTAAAGCAGCTACAATAAAAAATACGTTTTCATGTTGCCCTCAGGCAGCCTTAATATTTAAAGAACTTTTTCGCAAATTTATACCATCTTATAAAAATAGATTTTTTGATTGGGTCCCATTATTAGCAGAGGGACCTCAAGAGTTAGATATTGCATTAATGAGATTGAGTTGCGAACATCCTCCAACATCAATTGGTCTTGGAAAGTCATTATCTAAGGATTTAGAAAGATGGTACAAATGGAAAGCTACATTAGATTTCAAAAAAAAATTAAAATTACTTCTTGAATGGGCATGGATTCATGATGGTTTACCTGGAAAAGTTTTTATCAATAAAGCTCCAGCATTTACAACGAGAGTTGACTTATTACTTGAGTTATTTCCCAACTCAAGATTTATTTACATTGAACGTAAATACGATCATGTGAAAAGTATAGAAAAATCTATCAAATCATTTAATAAAGAATTTGGTTTTATTCCATATCTTGGGAACGCAGAGAAAGATGCAAAGTTTACTAGATCCTTCATATTAGATAAATGGCAAATAATGAAAAATCTTATTCCTAAGGACAATTTAATAGAAGTTACATATGAAGATCTTATAAAAACTCCAAAAAAAACTATAGATAATATCAAAACGTTTACAGGGGTAAGTGTTATTTAAATCAAAAATAAATTAGAAGATTTTGGCAAGCGCATCAATTAAAGGAGTTTGATTAGGATATTTTTTTCAAATCTACAGGCTTCTTCAGTAATTGGAATTATTTCATGAAGAAGGAGATCTTCAATCTTCAACCCATTCAAGATCATTCTGTACAAAATCTTCTTTTGCAACTGATTTAAGTAATTCTATTTTTAATTTATCCCAAGCTTGTTTTTTATCATAATTATTTTGTTGCTGTATTTGCTTAAAAGTTGATTGAATACCTAGATACCATTTTCTGACTTGTTCGACATTATCAAGACCAGATGTATCTATAAATTTAGTCAAACTATAAATAAATTCTTGAAAAAAACTTATTTTCTATTTGCTTATAAAAAAACATAATAGATATTTAAGTTCCAGATTTATCTCGAGCTCTAAGATTACCAAGAGCATCTAACAGAGGCGTTGAATGTTTAAATCTAATAGTAAGTCTTACCGCTTCCCATAAAGTAACATCTCTTTTTGATGTAATAATTTCTCTGGTCCAAGCCAAGTCATCCTCACCATATTGACCCTCAGGAGTAATTCTTTTTATCTCATTTTCAAGTTCTTTCCAAACCTGCTCATCTGTCCAGTTATTGATTGTTTGGATATCTTTATAGAGAATTCTTATTCCGCTCTGCCACTCATCCATTCTCTTTTCCATTTTTTCAAATTTATTCATTATTTATCTCTTAGTGTCGAATTTAATACTTTTTTCATGAGTTTTCTTAAACTATACTTTCCAAACGGCAGAAATCTTGATGCTTGAAGTAATTTTTTTTCTAAAAATGCAACATACT
Organism: Prochlorococcus sp. AG-670-N10; assembly: GCA_003209065.1. Lineage (GTDB taxonomy): Bacteria > Cyanobacteriota > Cyanobacteriia > PCC-6307 > Cyanobiaceae > Prochlorococcus_A. Next base: position 54,217 of record QCSX01000009.1, on the reverse strand, counting down.
TTCGGTGAGAAATAGGTTCCATGAAAAAACCTGAAATATATGAACTTAACCATCCAAACAAGCAAATTCTTCCTATCCACATAACTCTGAATCTCTTGATTTAAACATTTAAATCCTTATTTTTATTAATTTTACTGAGCATTACATTCATTTTATTAATCTTATAATCTGTTTCCAATTCTAATTCTTCAATTAAACCGTCTGGTTTCAAAGCTTCTTCTACTAATAATAAATCTTCTCCCACTGGTTCCTCTAATGATTCTTTATTGGATTCTGATATTAATGAAAGTATATCTTCAATTTGTTTTAATTTAGAATTTTCATCAATATCTGATTGATTTGAACTCTTAGATTTTAAAATTTCATTAATTAATAGTTTACTTTGATCAATTTTTGATTTTAAATCATCTGACTTTGCCTTCGATAAAAGAGATTGATATTTTTTAGAATTTATTGCATCTTCTACTATGCTTCCAACCATACTAGATAACGATCTGCGCTCAATTTTTGCAATTATCTTAAGCTTTTTAAATAACTCTTTCTGAAAAAGAACCTGAACCCTATCAAGCTTAGTAGGCATTAGTAGATTAATCTAAATTAAAAATTAAGATACACACCTATAGTATAACAAATAGTATTTATTATTACTATTCCGGCAATTTACTTTAATTTTTTTATGGTTATTTTAGAGTTATATCATGAAATTCAAATAATAAACAAATATTTTAAGTGTGTGATAGTATGTATAAGTGTGTAACCTATAAGGGGCACATTTGCGAGGCAGTGGTGATGGGGATCACAACAGTCAAAGGTTTTTTGAGCATTTATTTAATTCTTCAGTGAAACAATTATTTGCTCAATCACAAACCATAGAAAGTAATGCTTTCTTAAAAAGCAATCTATTAATACTTGGACTGATCAAATCTTAAAATCTTTATTTTTAAGACATTAGAAACAATGAATCATTTTAAAAATGAACTATTCAAAGTAATTAAAAATGAAGAAGAAAACTATATTAACAACGCTTCTATTTTGTCTTCCATTAGCTTTTTTAGAGCAAACAAAACCGGATAACAAAAGTATTAATGCCTTCGATTTAACTGACACAAATCAATCACCATCAATAATAAAGTTTTCATCTTCTGGAATCAATAATGTTGAAATAAAAAGTTGCTGGGAAAAGGGAGATTTAGCTTCTCAAAAACGATACTGCTCTTCATCAATAACAAACCTTGAAGACTTTTAATTAATGAAAATACAAAATAGCAATCTTCAAATCTCTAAAGTCGATTACTTTTTCAAAAACTATATCGAAGTAAAAGGAGGCAACCCCCTTGAAGGGCATTTAAAAATTAGTGGTGCTAAAAATTCTGCTCTAGTCCTAATGGCAGCTTCAATTCTTTCTAAAGGCGAAATAAATCTTTTTAATGTTCCTCAAATTTCAGATGTTGCAATTATGTCTAAATTATTAATTGCAATGGGCATAAATATAGAATCGAATGCAAATCAATTAACAATAAATACTAAAGAAATTATCATTCCACCTCAAGATTTATTTTTTGATTTATATCATGCCCTTAGAGTGAGTTTCTTTTGTATCGGTCCAATTCTTGCAAGATTTGGAAAAGCTAAGATACCTTTACCAGGTGGCTGTTCGATAGGATCCAGACCAATTGATGAACATATAAATTCACTGAAAAAATTAGGAGTTGTATTTCAATACAGAAATAATTATTTAATAGCTAGAGTAATCAATCCCAAAAAAAGATTGTTGGGATCATCAATCAATTTTAAATGCAAAAGTGTAGGTGCTACTGAAACTTTACTAATGGCAGCATCTTTAGCTAAAGGGAAAACTATATTAAACAACGCAGCAGAGGAGCCGGAAATTGTAGATTTAGCAAACATGTTGAATCTTATGGGTGCACGAATAAAAGGTGCGGGATCTGAATGTATAAAAATTGAAGGAGTTGAATCCCTAAAAGGATGCGATTACACAGTAATACCTGACAGAATTGAAGCAGGTACTTTTTTACTTGCTGCGGCGATAACAAGATCAACAATTAGTCTTTTCCCATGCGAACCAAATCACTTAAAAGCAGTAATTAACAAACTAGAACTTTGTGGCTGCAAGTTCGAATATTCAGACTTTTGTTTAAAAATCATTCCAAATCAAATTTTAAATTCAGTTGATATGACGACCAGTCCATTTCCTGGTTTTCCAACTGATCTACAGGCACCTTTTATGGCTTTAATGGCAACAGCAAATGGTATTTCAAAAATTAAAGAAACAGTATTTGAAAATAGAATGCATCATGTTAAAGAGCTAAATCGTATGGGGGCAAACATTAGTGTAAAAGATAATATTGCAACAGTAGTCGGGGTTGAAAACTTAAAAGGAAGTGTAATTCTAGGATCTGATTTAAGGGCTTCGGCTGCATTGGCTCTTGCAGGACTTTCAGCAAGTGGGAAAACTTTGATTGGAGGGGTAGAGCATTTAGAAAGAGGGTACGAAAATTTCTCTACAAAATTACAAGAAATTGGAGCAGCGATAGTAATTAAAAAAAAAATTAAAATTATGTTTAAACTAAATAATTATTTTGCAAAAATTAGTCTTCAAAATAAATCTAAAAAATATACTTCGGCATTTGCTTTTTCATTTTTTATTGGATTCTTCATAGCAACTATTCCATATATTTATAAATTTATCGATAACTTCAGAAATCAAATATTAATTCAAGAACAGAGAAAAATAAAAATTGAAAACAAAGAAAAAATATGCAAGGACAATAATAGTGACTACATAAAGTTTTTGAATCTTGGTTTTCCAGAAACAGCGATTAGAAAATTTAATACTTGCATGATAGATAAATGAAAAAATATAAAAAATTACTTTATATATTTATAATCCTATTTTTAGTTAGCGGTTGCAAAATATTGGAGAAAAAAGCGACTGAAATCAAAAACAGTTTTGGAATGCAATTACCAGGAGAAAGTATTAAAAAAGAAAATAGTATTGAAATTATAGTTTCATGTGGAGAAAATAGTAATCTCGAAAAGTACATTAACGATGGGTGGGCTATTAAACAAGAATACTCAGAAGAAAAAGTTTGTTCATGGGAAACAGTTGCTGCCTCGAAAGATTGCGATTTAGAAAAAGATAAAGGTTGTAAAATAGTGAAACCAGACAAAGTTGGTGAAGAGAAATTTTATTTATTAGAAAAATAATAAATCTTAAATCTTTCTTCATTTAGGCTTTAATAAATCATGTAGAAAGTTCTTTATTTAATTAATCGATTTCACAAGATTCTTTTAATGAATTAACAATTCTTTCATTTTCATTTTTTAAATTTTCTAATGCAGATTTGGTAAATTGTTCTTTTGCTTCAAATTTTGCCGAGCGAATTATTTTTTTATGAGGTAATTTCTTTCTTTGCTCTTGATTCATTTTTAAATTGTTTCTCAGTGGATATTAAAAGAAAGAATATTTTTATTAAAGTATGATTTTTTATCTAATTTTTACTAGTAAAAAATTCATCAGAAAAGTAATTAAGTTCTTATTGAATTAGTTCCTAAATCAACCGTGTCTACACACCTCCTAAGTCTTCTAAAATCATCAAGTACATTTCCGCAGCCATTAACTACGCATAACAATGGATCTTCTGCTATGTGAGTAAAAATTCCAGTTTCTTGAGTTACTAAATCATTAATTCCCTTTATTAGAGCTCCACCTCCCGCGAGCATGATTCCTCTCTCAACAATATCTGCCGCTAATTCAGGAGGAGTTCGCTCGAGAGTTCTTTTTATAGCTTCAATTATTTTATTAAGAGGATCAGTCATAGCCTCTCTAATTTCTCCAGCGTTTAAAGTAATAGATCTTGGTAAGCCGGAAGATAAGTGTAATCCCTTAACTTCAAAAGATGTATTGTCAAAACTGTCATCAGGGAAAGCAGAACCTATTTTAATTTTTATCTTTTCTGATGTTCTTTCACCAACAACCATATTATGCTTTTTTTTAAGATAGGTAGCTATTGATTCATTTATTTCATCTCCGGCTATTCGAAGAGATTCACTTACAACTGTTCCTCCAAGACTCAATACTGCTACTTCAGTTGTTCCACCGCCAATATCAACGATCATAGTTCCAATTGGTTCCGTTACTGGCAAAGAAGCTCCTATTGCGGCAGCTACAGGTTCATCAATTAAATAGACTTCCCGTGCCCCTGCTAATCCTGCTTCTCGAACTGCTCTTCGTTCAACACTGGTAACGCCACTTGGAATACCAATAACTATTCTTGGAGCTAAAAGACCTTTTCCTTCGTTACATTTTTGAATAAAAGTTTTTATCATTTGTTCCGCTGCGTCAAAGTCTGCAATAACCCCATCCCTGAGAGGTCTTACTGCTCTTATATTTCCTGGAGTTCTTCCAAGCATTAATTTAGCTTCTTCACCTACTGCCAAAGGAGTTCCCTCTTCTAGATCCATAGCTACTACAGAAGGTTCTTCCAGAATTACGCCTTTCCCAGATACATGAATAAGAGTATTGGCAGTACCCAAGTCAATACCTATATCTCTAGAAAATTGAAATCTATTCCAAAACATATACCTACTAAAAATTACTAAATTTAAATACTTATTTAATAGTAACACACTTGTACACACTTATTTAAAATAAACTATTTTAAATCCCATTTATACGATTTCTGAATCAATTGAAGCAAAAAAAGTAAATTCAAGAATTTATAACTCCATTTAGATTTTTGTATTTCTGCATTTTATACCCATAAATCAAAAAAATTTCGCCCTATACAAAAAAGAAAGTGTAGAGACAGAAGTTCTTCTATGATTTCTCTATATAGACAAGAATTTTAGTATACGGGGAACCCACGGGAAACCTTTTTTTTTGAATCTATAACTAGGTTTTTAGTCTAATTTTCACTCCCACTCAATTGTTCCATTCCTCTAATCCCTCATTACGACAGGGGTGGTTTTTGCGTGACAAACCTATGACAAACAGAATTATTCCTATCATTAGTAAATGAAGCATACTTGTTGAGTTAATTGTAGAGAATTCGTTAGTAAATACAAAATTTTTACATTTAAAAAATAATATCCCAGAATTTTTAAAGATACTATAATCAACACTAAGTTAAAAATTATTTCTCGGAAATGAAGGGTTTTGGAGAACAGAATAAATTCAAAAAGAAAGTAAATAAGATAACTACTCCTTTAAAAGAGAAAATAATTAATAAAGCATTTTTATTTCATTCACAAGGAAATATTAGAGAAGCAGAAATATATTACAAATATTGTATTGATCAAAAAATAAATGACTATAGAGTATATTCAAATTATGGTCTTATATTAAAAAACAAAGGAAATTTCAAGGAAGCAGAAATATCTCTCAAAAAAGCAATACAGTTAAATCCCAACTGGTCCGAAGGACACAATAATATTGGAACTATACAAAAAGATCTAAGAAAATTTTCTGAAGCAAAAATATCTTTCAGAAAAGCAATTGAACTTGATACTAACTCAGTAAATGCTCACTGTAATCTTGGAAATATTCTACGAGAATTAAAAATTTTTCAAGAAGCAGAGATATATCTGAGAAAAGTAATCGAACTTGATCCTAATTCGCCACTTGGATATGCGAATTTAGGAGATATGTTAAAAACTATTGGAAGATTAAAAGAAGCAAAAATATTACTTATAAAAACAATTGAAATTAATCCTAACTTTGTAAAACCATATTTTGCATTATCAAAACTTCAATATGAAATTTCTGACAAAAAATGGCATAAATATTTATTTTCTGAACAATTTTTAATTAAAAAAAATGATAGAGAGAAAATCAATATCTATTTTTCGAGATCTAACATCCGTCACAAAGAAAAAAAATATTATGAGAGTTCTAAGAACCTCCAACTTGCAAATAAATTGAAACTTTCACTTTACTCTTCTGAATGCAATTTGCTTATTAATAAATCACAAACTCTTCTTAAAGAATCAGAAAAAAATAAGCAAATTGACAATTCTAAATTTTATTATCCTATGAGTATTTTCATTATAGGAATGCCCAGAAGTGGAAGTACTTTAGTTGAATCTATTTTAAGTATCAATAAGAAACTGAAAGATTGCGGAGAAATTAATATCTTTGAAAAAGCATATATAATAAGCAGAAAATTTAATCAAAAAAAGAGTCTTGCGGATTTATATATGCAAGAACTTAATCAGTTGTTTAAAGAATTCAGCATCACAACTAATAAATGGTTATATAACTATCAATATTCTGGAATAATTGCTAATGAAATACCAAATTGTAAAATTATACATTGTTTTAGAAATCCTCTAGATAATATTCTTTCAATTAACAGAGCAAATCTCGAAAGTGGTAATTACTATTCTTCTTCATTGATTGATTCTGCAAAAGTTTATTTAGATCAAGAACAAATAATGAGTATCTACAAAGATAAATTCCGCCAAAAGATTTATGATCTGAATTATGATTTATTAGTGAAGAATCCACACAAAGAGATTCAATCATTAATAAATTGGTTGGGATGGGAATGGAATGCTTCTTATTTGTCCCCTGAATTAAATGAAAGAGCAGTATATACAGCAAGTAATGTTCAAGTCCGTTCCCCAATCAATTCAAAATCAATTGGTGGATGGAAAAACTATAAAGAAATGCTCAGACCTGCTATGGAAATCATCACTAAAAAGGATAAATTTAAAAACCTTAGTTATTAATCTAAGAATATTTTGTTATTAAGATCAACAAATTAAAAAACAAATTGTAGAGAAAATCACTACTCTACGATTTCTCAACAGAGAAAGTGCCAAAGTGCCTTGACAAACCTATGACAAATTGAGGGTCGAAACCCCAGTAAAATCCTATCTCTAATCTACTTGATAAACCCATGACAAACCACTAAGCTCTCACTATGACTGACTTTATGCCCTATGGATTACTCCCACTCAATTGTTCCAGGAGGCTTACTAGTAATATCGAAAACAACTCTATTTACCTGAGTCACTTCATTGACGATTCTGTTAGAAATTCTCTCTAGGGTTTCGTAAGGAATTCTTGACCAATCTGCCGTCATACCATCTTCACTTGATACACATCGTAAAACTATCGGCCAAGCATAAGTTCTTTTATCTCCCATTACCCCAACAGTTTTTACAGGTAGAAGGACGGCGAATGCTTGCCAAATATCATTGTAAAGACCTGCTTTTTTTATTTCATCTCTTACTATCCAATCTGCATCTCTCAAACAGTTTAGTTTTTCATGAGAAACTTCACCTAAAATTCTTATTGCTAAGCCAGGACCTGGAAATGGATGTCTTTTAATAATTTCATCAGGTAATCCAAGGACATTTCCAAGTTTTCTAACTTCATCTTTAAAAAGTTTTCTTAATGGTTCAACTAATTTAAATTGCAAATCTTTTGGTAACCCACCCACATTATGATGACTTTTTATTTTCACTGCAATTCGCTCACCGGTCTTGGGATCTAAATTTGTTCCAGCACTTTCAATAACATCTGGGTAAAGAGTACCTTGAGCCAAGTATTGAAAAGGACCTAATCTGTTACTTTCCTCTTCAAAAACTCTTATAAATTCTCTGCCAATAATTTTACGTTTTTCTTCTGGATCAGTTATTCCATTTAATTTATGGATAAATCTTTCTCTTGCATTGATATATTCAACTTTTATATGAAATTTTTTATCAAAAAATTCCATTAAAAATTCAGGTTCGCCTTTTCTCATGAAACCTTGATCTATGAACATACATGTAAGTTGATTACCAATAGATTTATTGAGAAGAAAGGCAAGAGTTGATGAATCTACTCCTCCAGAAAGAGCAAGTAAAACTTTCTTATCGCCTACTTGAGCCTTAATTTGCGGAATTGTTTCCTCTAAAAAAGTTTCAGTAGTCCAATCTGCCTTACATTTCGAAATAGAGTAGACAAAGTTTTTAATTACCCTCATTCCAAATTCTGAATGAATAACTTCGGGATGAAATTGAACACCAAATAAATTTTTTTCTATATTTGCTATTGCAGCATGAAGTGTATTTTCCGTATGAGCAATTTTAATAAAGCCATCAGGTAAATTATTGATTGAATCTCCATGACTCATCCACATAATTGATTGATTTTTGACACTAAAAAGCAAATCACTTTCGAAATCAATATTGATTGGAGCCCTACCATATTCAGCTTTATTAATTGCTGGAGTTACGGTACCCCCGAGCTCTTTAACCATCAATTGCATTCCATAACATATTCCTAAAATTGGAATACCTAAATTAAAAATATTATGATCACATTTAGGTGCATTATCTTCATATACAGAATTTGGGCCGCCGCTTAAAATTATTCCTTGAGGACTGATAGCTTGAATCTCCTTAATGGAAATAAAGTTACTTACTACCAAAGAAAATACATTTGCTTCTCTTATTCTTCTTGCAATCAATTCAGAATATTGAGATCCAAAATCTAATATTAATATTGAGGGATCTCTCTCTCTTTTTTGTAATTTTTTAACCATGTATAAAAGTTACCTCAATTTATTTGCAAAAACATAAACCACTTAAAATTAGAAACTTTTAAAGGAGGAAATATAGTCTTTACTATTCTTACCAAACCAACGTATCTTTCTTTGTCTATCAAACATAATCGCTGAAACCTTCATATCTGTTTTTATATATCTTTTAAGATATTCTGTAGAACGCTTTTCAACAGTTTCTGAAATCTTATTCCATAGTTTGTCAGCTAAAGACAGTCTAAAACTTTCAAGAATCAACAAAGCATCTTCAACAGTATTTGCTAAAGATAATTTTTTAATTATATTTAATGGTACTTCTTCTTGTACAGCTAAAAAAACAAGAATTTCAATCCTCGCATCGGCTAAATGATTATGAGTATGAAAAATACCTCCAGCTAATTTAATTAATTTGCCATGATAACCAAAAAGAATTACGCTTTTAATTTCTTTTGATGCAGCATCAACTAATAATGGTCCTATCCAATTCCCCACTTTAATAATTGGAAATTCTTTATTAAAACTTTTTGCTAGATGTAAGCCATTTTCACCAATAACAAAAATTATTGGTTCACAAAATTCATTAGAAACAATTTTCTCTAGTTGAGCTTTTGCGTTTTCTAATTGATCCGGTGAAGCACTTGAAAAAGTTTCTGCACTAGTACCTATAATTGATAATCCTTCGACAATTCCAAATGATTGATTACTAGTTCTTTCAGCTAAAAATTTTCCATTTGGTAATATGATCTCTAAATTAAGCTTGTATCCTTCAGGAATAAAATCTAATAAATTTTCAACTAAGACTTCTCTCGCAAAATTAGAAATACAAATCTCTGATGTTTTTTGATCAACCCCAACACCGTAACCTGGAATAATATTTATTAGATCTAATGAATCATTTGTTTGCTTATAAGTTTTTTCTAAAGAAGCTATTGTCCATATTTCTAAATTCTGCGTTATGTCAAGATCTAATCCAGAATCTACGAAAGAAATTCCAAGGGCATAAGACTCTCCATTAATTAATCCAGCTGAATGAACCTTAATTTTAATTAGATTATTATCATTTGAAATTTTAATTAATTCATAATCCTCAAAGGGTAATCCTATTAATTTTTTCACTGCAGACTTAGCAGCTCCAGTGACCCATAAAGGTAAAGAAAATCCTTTTTTCAAATCAAGTAATTGAAAAATATTTTATGACTACTAATCTTAGAATGTCTTATTAATTAAAACGTGGCCATACAACAAAAATTATCATTGATGATACCTGGTCCTACACCAGTTCCAGAAAAAGTTTTAGAAGCTCTTGGAAGACATCCCATAGGGCATAGAAGTAAAGAGTTTCAGGATCTTGTTGAAATCACCACCAAGAATCTCAAATGGTTACATCAAACAGAAAATGATGTTTTAACAATAACGGGTAGTGGTACTGCTGCTATGGAAGCAGGAATAATAAGTACATTAAACAAAGGAGACAAAGTTATTTGTGGTGAGAATGGCAAATTTGGAGAAAGATGGGTAAAAGTTGCACAAGAATTTGGACTAGAAGTAATTCAAATTAATGCAGAATGGGGCACTCCACTTGATCCAGAAAATTTCAAAACAGTTTTAGAGAAAGATGATAGAAAAGAAATAAAAGCAGTTATACTTACACATTCAGAGACCTCAACAGGAGTAATTAATGATTTAAAAAAGATAAGTTCTTATATTCGCAATCATAAAAAAGCGTTATCAATTATTGACTGTGTAACAAGTATTGGAGCTTGTAATGTTCCAGTAGATGAATGGGAGCTGGATATTGTTGCTTCAGGATCTCAAAAAGGTTACATGATACCTCCAGGATTAAGCTTTGTTTCCATGAGTCAAAAAGCTTGGAAAGCTTCAGAAAAATCCAATTTACCTAAGTTCTACTTAAATTTAAAATCATACAAAAAAAGTCTTTCAAGCAATAGCAATCCCTACACTCCAGCAGTTAATTTAGTTTTTGCTTTAGATGCAGCTTTAAAAATGATGAAAGATGAAGGATTAGATTCAATCTTTAAAAGGCATAAAAAACATAAATTAGCAATTAGTGAAGCTACAAAAGCTCTAAATCTAAAATTATTTGCTGATGAAAAACATTTGAGTCCTTCAGTTACTGCAATACAAATAAAAGATATAGATGCAGAAATATTTAGAAAAACAATAAAAAATAAATATGATATTTTACTAGCTGGAGGACAAGACCATTTAAAGGGCAAGATATTTAGGGTAGGCCATCTTGGCTATATAAACGATCGAGATATTATTTCAGTATTAGCAGCAATTGGAAATACATTAGTAGAGCTAAATAAAATTTCAACTAAGCAAGTAGGTGAAGCACTAAAAATAGCTTCATTCCATCTAAAAGTGAATTAATTTAAGTACCAGGCTCCTCAACATTTCCTCCTAATTCAACAATCTTTTTTCTTAAAGATAGAGATTTTTCTAAATCACCTTGAGTTTGAGCAACTGCAAGGGCAAATTCTAACTTTTCTAATTGATGTCCGCCCTCAAAAAAAGATAATTTCTTTTTGATTGGGTTTTTATTACCTTTATAAGAAATTTGTGAAGCCATAACATAAAGTGCTTTACTTAATATTATGCCAATTAAAGGGCCTATTACGCAGCAAAAAATGAAACTAATTTAAATTATTAATTTTTTATGAAATCCAAGAAAGATTTTGATATTACTCAATAACTTAAAAATCTTATAAAGTTGATTAATTCAATATTGAAAAACTTTATTAAATTTCATAGATGTTATTAAAGAAATTAAATAAGAACATATATTCGACCATTTAAATTTATTTCTAATATCATATCCAAACAGTCATTTCTTTTAATGTCAAATATAAACCTAATTTATTACTTAATTGCTGGTACTACATTTGGAGCATTAGCTTTAAAAACAGGCATCCCTGCTGCCCCTCTTGCTGGTGCATTGATAGGTGCAAGTATTTTAAGCATTAGTGGAAAAGTTGAAACTGCAACATGGCCAAATGGCACAAGAACCTTATTAGAAATCGGAATTGGGACCGTTATTGGGACTAGCATTACAAGAAACTCCTTAATAGAATTGCAAACTTTATGGAAACCTGCAATTTTAATAACCTTTACATTGGTTTTAACTGGTTTAGCGATTGGTTTATGGACAAGCAGATTACTTAAGGTGGATATAATTACTACAATTCTTGGAGCAGCACCAGGAGGAATAAGTGGTATGAGTTTAGTTGGTTCAGAATACGGAGTAGGACCAGCAGTAGCTACTCTTCATGCAGTAAGGTTAATTACCGTACTTTTAATTCTGCCTTTAGTTGTAAAAATGCTAAACCTTTTTGGAATCATTAAATCTTAAGAATCTCTAGACATAACAAAAATAAAAGATATTTTTTAAATAGACAATTAAAAAAAAAAATGAAAGGATACCTAAAGGTAAAAATATTTTTACCCATAATTCTTATGTTTGTTCCAACATTATTATTAATCCCAAAAGCAAGTGCTGGTTCATTTGGGGCAGAAATATTTTGTACTATGCGAAACGGTGGGAATGATCATGAAAGCAGTTGGCAAGCAGCTTATAGTTATATTAAAAAACAAAAAGGGGGACTTTTTAAGACCTCCCCAAAGCAAGCCGCCGGGCAAATTATTGAAACAGTTGTAAGAGAAAGAGATAAATTTTCTTATTGTGTTGAATATTTAAATCAACTTTATCCTGACAGAAAACTACAAATGGAAAACAACAGAAAAGAGAAGAGGAGGAAACAGGAGGAACTTTTACAAGAAAAAGAAAATAAAAATTCTTCTGGAGAAGCATTTGATAGATATAGTTATTAAATGTTAAACGTATAAAGAATTACATTTAGCTCATTAATTAAATATTACTTTTTAGGTATAATTAAATACATAAAATATATTTTTCATGGTAAAGTTTAGTCTTTACGATTATAAATAATCTATTGACATTTATTATATATCGGTCAAACTTATATGTAATTAAATAATCTAAATGCACATTAATGATGCTGTCTTTTTAGAAGATTTATGCCCTAAATTCAGATTAAGGCAGTGGCGAAAATCAATTCATAAGTTCACAGGGAAAAGTTGCATATATTGTGGAAAGCCTTCAGAGTCAATTGACCACATACTTCCTAAAAGCAAAGGAGGATTAAGTAAAACTGAAAATTGTGTTCCAGCTTGTCTATCCTGTAATGGAGACAAATCAGATGACAATGCTTTGTATTGGTATAGAAAACAAAAGTTTTATGATCCTAGGCGAGCTATGGCTATTAGAGCGTGGTTAGATGGTGATTTAAGACTAGCTATAAGATTATTACAATGGGCCAACCCTAGCTTTAAGATTAAAAAAGGTAAGAATTATGAGATATCGGATAATGAATATAATGCTGCTTAATCACCAAACATTACATGCCTCAATAGAATGATATTTTTCACATAAAACTTCAGAATTTTTTGGTAATTCAGGAAATATTAAAAATGTACAAGATGTTAGAAGTATTAGAAATAATTTTTGATAGAATTTAAATTTTAAACTAAATTTTGCATTATTTAATTTTTCTTTTATTTTATAAGTTGAATTATCGAAATTAACTATCTTTAGTTTTATCTCAGGCTGAATTAAAGTTTGCATTTTCATACTAATACATATGTACTAGTTATAATACTATATGATCAATTTATCAAGTCCACTTACAATTAAAAATAAATTTATAGTATTTGGAGGAGGTTTTAGCGGAGACTATTTTGCTAAATTAATTAGAAAACTAGGCTGCACAGCATTAACAAGTTCTAGAACAATAAATAATGACCCAAATAGTTTTATTTTTAATAGTGATAAAAACTTATTACCTGAAGATTCCATCTTTAATGGAGTTACACATATTCTTAGTTGCATACCACCAGACAAGAATGGTAAGGATCCAGTATTAAAAAGTCTTAAAAATAAAATTAATAATACTTCTCTTAAATGGGTTGGATATCTATCTACTACTGGAGTTTATGGCAACACTTATGGTGATTGGGTTTCTGAAGAAGATGAACCCAATCCTTTACAAGAAAGAAGTCAAAGACGTCTAAATTGTGAAAAAGAATGGATTCATTCAAATTTACCAATTCAAATTTTCAGGCTACCTGGGATTTATGGACCAGGAAGATCAACCTTAGAAGCTATTAAAACTAAAAAAATCAAAGTGATTCATAAAGATAATCAAGTTTTTTCTAGAATACACGTTGCAGATATCGCAAATGCAATTATTTACTTAATACAAAATAAAGACAAATTAGATTTTCATCAAATTATTAATATCGCTGATGACGAGCCTTGCTCACAGATTGAAGTTATAAGATATGGGTATAAATTGTTGGGCTTAAAGATGCCTAAAAAAATTTTATTTGAAAAAGCAAAAAAAGATTTGTCTCCAATAGCTAAATCATTTTGGTTAGAAAACAGGAGAGTTTCCAATCAATTATTATGTAAGAAATTAGGATATAAACTCATATATAAAAACTATCAATTAGGCTTAAATAATTGTTTTATTAATTTTAAATAAATAATAATATTGGTTTAATTAAGGAGAATAAGTTTAAATCAAAATTTTTCACGATTAAAATTTTATAATGATGAAACAAAATAATAGTTTTGATGATAAATTTAAAATCATCATTAGCGTTGGAGATGATTCAGGTATCGGACCTGAAGTTATTTTAAAGGCTCTTTTTTCAAAGGAAATTCCAAATAATATCGATTTTACGATTGTTGGATCAAAAATAAACTTACAGAATACATATAAAAATCTTAAATTTTTAGGAGTTGAAGATATTGTTGATCCAAGCAATTATCAAATATATGATATTAAAATTCCTTTTGAAATTAATAAACCAGGAAAAAGTCATGGGAATGCAAGTTTTTTTTATTTAAAAAAAGCTATTGAAATTGTCCAAAAATATCCAAATGCAGCTTTAGTTACTGGACCTATTTGTAAGAAGGCATGGGCTTTAGCAGGCCATAATTATTCTGGTCAAACAGAGTTATTGGCAGAATCGTGTAAAGCAAATAATGTTGGCATGTTATTTACTGCTAAATCTCCAATTACTCATTGGAGATTTAACACATTATTAGCGACTACCCATATACCTCTAAACGAAGTACCAAAAAAATTGTCAACAAAACTAATTCATACAAAATTAGATTTACTTTCAAAATTTTGCATGAATTATGTTGACAAACCCCTTCTAAAAGTTGCTGGATTAAATCCTCATGCTGGTGAGGAAGGAATATTAGGAACAGAAGAAAAAGATTGGATTAATAATGCAGTAAATATATGGCTCGAACAAAATAAAGGAGTTAAATTATTAGGACCAATTTCTCCTGATACTTGCTGGAATTCATCAGCTAGAGCATGGAGAGAAAAAACAGCTCCAAGACATGATGGAATTCTTGCTATGTATCATGATCAAGGATTAATTCCAATGAAGGTTATAGCTCTTAATTACTCAGTAAATACGACCCTAGGTTTACCTTTTATTAGAACATCTCCCGATCATGGAACAGGCTTTGATATTGCCGGCAAAGGTTTAGCACAATCTCAAAGCATGATTGAAGCAATAAAAACTGCAATTGATTTAACCAAAGATTCAAGACTGTTTAACGCGCATTAATACTTGTCCAAACTCTACAGGTGTTCCATTCTCAACAAGTATTTCTACTATTTCAGCGTTAAACTCCGATTCAATTTCGTTCATTAACTTCATAGCTTCGAGTATACAAATCGTTTGGCCAACATTTATTTTACTGCCTAATTCCACGAAAGGATCCTCCCCTGGAGCTGCAGCCCTATAAAATGTCCCAACCATAGGGGAAGTAATGTCAGTAAGATCTGAGCGCCCTGGGGGTGCCACCTGAGAAACTTCAGAGTTGGTTTTTAAAGAAATATTATCAATCGGAGGTGATTGAGTTGAAGTTATTTGCAGCTCTGAAGAATTGTTTGTTGTTGAATTATTATTTGAATGATTCTTTTCAAACAGATTTCGTTTTATTTCAAGTTTAAAATCTTCCCCTTCTAAAGAAAATTCTTGAATATCACTTGTAGAAATTTTTTCTATCAAGCGATCTAGGTCATCATGATCTAATTTCATAGCCATTAGTTTTCACGTCCAAGATAACTATCGTTACGAGTATCTACCTTAATCATCTCTCCTACGGAGATAAATAAAGGAACCATAACTTGAGCACCTGTTTCTAGGATAGCTGGTTTAGTGCCCCCACTTGCAGTATCTCCTTTAACTCCAGGATCAGTTTCAGTAACTTTTAAAATTATAGAAATTGGAAGTTCAACTTCTAAAACTTTATCTTTATAAAAAATCACATTAACCTCCATACCTTCTTTAAGGTACTTTGAACCTTTCCCGATTTGATCAGAAGAGAGTCTTGTTTCTTCAAAACTTGTCATATCCATAAAAACATAGTCACCTGACTCCACATAAGTATGTTGCAGGTTAGACTTTTCAAGGATAGCTTGTTGTACTGATTCTCCAGCTCGAAAAGTTTTTTCGACTACATTACCGTTTCGAACTGATTTTAATTTTGTTCGCACAAAGGCAGAACCCTTACCAGGCTTGACATGTAGGAATTCTACTACTCGCCAAACTTGTCCATCTATCTCGATAGTGGTACCTGTGCGAAAATCGTTACTGGAAATCATTCCTGTATTACATACCCAAGGATCATAAACCTGTAAGAGTGCTATGCAAAACTTCTTATCAAATCAGAACAAACATTATTTGTTTTTAATATTACTTTTAATACAAGTTTGTTTCTTAAAACCAACCCAAGTATTAGCTGATTTACCAACTGGAAACGCAGTAAAAGATCCCAATGCAATACTGAGAAATGCTCTCCCTATCAAGCAAGTTGAGTTACAAGAAATTCAACATAAGTTAGAAGACACAAGTGACCTTGTAAGAGGAGGAAGATGGCCAGCTCTCTCAAAAACTGTTACAAAATGTCAATCTTTACTAAAAAAATATAAAAGTCGAATTATTGAGGAATTACCGATTGAAAAACAAAAAATCGCAGAAAACACGTTTTTAGATCTTAAAAACGATTTTGATAATCTTCAAAATGAAGCTGAATCTAAAAATAAATACTCATTTATAACAACCAGAAAAAAAGCGCTAGATAAGATAGGAGGACTAGAAGAATACTTTTTACCTAATGAATTTCCATATTCTATCCCGAGCGAATTTGATAATTTGCCTAGATTACTTGGTCGAGCAAAAGTTAATATAAAGACTTCTAAGGGTGATATGCAGGCAATAATAGATGGATTTAATGCTCCTCTGACTGGTGGTGCATTTATAGATTTATCTTCAAAAGACTTTTATAATAATCTACCAATTAATAGGGCAGAAGAATTTTTTGTTCTTCAAACTGGTGATCCAGTTGGTAATGAGATTGGATACATAGATCCGGAAACAGATATTGAGAGACATGTCCCCTTGGAGATAAGAATACCTAACGAAAACGAAACTTTCTATAACGAAACTTTTGAAGAATTAGGCCTTTATACAGAAACACCAACTTTACCATTTGCAACACTTGGAACCTTAGGGTGGTCACATTCCAGTACCGCTGTTGATGATGGGTCATCTCAGTTTTTCTTCTTCTTATATGAAGCGGAACTTAATCCAGCTGGTCGCAATTTAATTGACGGAAGAAATGCTGCTTTTGGTTATGTAATAGAAGGTTTTGAAGTGTTAGAAGAGCTTACAAAAGATGACACAATTATCTCAATTGATGTTTTAAGTGGAATGGATAAACTTAAATTAAATGCATAAAGAATTATTAGAGGATATTGGCGAAAAAGAATTAATAAAAAGGCTTGCTGAATTTATGCCTAAAAATCAAGTCTCTGATGATTGTGCCTTCGTTAAAAAGAAAAATAAAACCTTGCTTATTAATACTGATTCATTAGTTGAAAATATCCATTTTAATGATGATACGATTTCTGCCTTAGATATAGGATGGAAAGTAGTAGCAAGCAACGTATCTGACTTAATCTCAAGTGGATGCAGCAAAATTATAGGAGTTAATATTGGATTAGTAGTTCCATCAAAAACTGATTGGATTTGGATTAAAGATTTATATACAGGAATAAATCTAGCTTTAAACCATTTCGGAGGCTTAATTCTTGGAGGAGATTGTTCTATGGGGCAAGAAAAGGTAATCTCTATGACTGCTATAGGATTACAGGGGAAAATAAAATTACGAAGAAATTCATGTAAACCAAAAGAGATTATTTTAACTACAGGCATTCATGGCCTTAGCAAATTAGGATTAATGATAAAAAGTAAAAAAATTTTTGATACTGATATTTCTTTAACAAAATCATTAATTAATAGTTCTTTACAACAATTTTCGAGACCTAAACTTAAACCTAATTTTCTTAAAAAAGTACTTAAAGCTCGACCTAATAAAAGTATAAAAATGATAGGTTGTACTGATAGTAGTGATGGCTTATTTCAAGCATTATTAGATTTAGCAACTGAAAGTAATTGCAAAGCAATCATTGATTATACAAAAATTCCCAAACATAAAAATTGGCCTAAAGGACATAAATGGGACGAATATTATTTTTTTGGT
Organism: Prochlorococcus sp. AG-670-N10; assembly: GCA_003209065.1. Taxonomy (GTDB): domain Bacteria; phylum Cyanobacteriota; class Cyanobacteriia; order PCC-6307; family Cyanobiaceae; genus Prochlorococcus_A. The sequence continues at coordinate 35,986 of QCSX01000009.1, read as the reverse complement.
GGAGAAGATTATGAACTAGTATTTTCTCTACCAAGAAAATGGGCCAATAATCTTTTATTTGAAGATAAAACTGTTACTGAAATCGGATATTTTCTCGAAGGGGATGCTTCCGTCAGTTTTGAAAACTGTGATAACAAAAACTTATTTAAAAATAAGTCTTTTTCTCACTTTTAATTATTCCCATTTTTTAGCTACTATTTCGGCTAAATCCACAACTCTTTGACTATAGCCCCATTCATTATCATACCAAGCAAGAACTTTTACAAGATTATCGCCAATAGACATTGTAAGATCACTATCTACAATTGATGACTCATTAGTCCCTGCATAATCACTTGAAACAAGTGGCTCATCACCATATTTAATAATTCCTTTCATTGAGCCAAGAGAAGATTCCTTAATAGCATTGTTAATTTCTTCACTAGTAACAGATTTTGAAGATTCAAAAACGAAATCTACAGCTGAAACGTTAGGAGTAGGTACTCTCATCGCAATACCAGTTAATTTACCTGTCATTTCAGGGTAGACCAAAGCAACTGCTTTAGCAGCGCCTGTTGAAGTCGGAACAATATTAGTTGCTGCTGCTCTAGCCCTTCTTAAATCCCTATGGCTATTGTCTAATATACGTTGATCGCCAGTATAGCTATGAATAGTTGTCATCAATCCTTTATTAATTCCAAAAGTTTGATCAAGAACTTTTACTACCGGAGCTAAACAGTTTGTAGTGCAACTAGCATTGCTCAAAATATCATAATCACTATGTTTATATTGATCAGCATTAACACCTACTACATAAGTCCCAACACCTGCCCCTTTACCTGGAGCAGTAAGAATTACTTTCTTAGCACCAACCTCAAGGTGTTTGCTTGCACCTACGTCAGTATTGAAAACACCAGTTGATTCTATTACCAAATCAACCCCCCAATCTTTCCAAGGTAAATTCATTGGGTTTCTATCAGAGAAACATTTTATTGTTTTGTTATTAATTACAAAAGTATCATCAGTGTATTGGATGTCTACACCATCCAATTTTCCTAATACTGAATCATATTTCAGAAGGTGAGCGTTCGTTTTAGGATCGGAAGTTACGTTTATACCAACCACTTCGATATTGGTATAAGCTCCTCTGCTTAACCAACAACGCATAAAGTTTCGCCCAATTCTGCCAAACCCATTAATCGCAACACGCAAAGTCATAACTAAAATTTTCTAATGATTAACCTAAGTTGCTGATCATACAGAATTTTGTGCAATAACGTAAGTATTTTTTGATTTATTAAGCAAATAATTCTATTTTTGTATTAATTCATTAAAAAAACTAACATTTTTTGTGAAAATTAAATGCCAAAATAATTAGTTAGAAGTTATCTTAATTTAAGTATAAAGATAATAATTGAATACAAAATTAATAGTCAAAGGTCATTTTCATTTTATTGGCATTGGTGGGATTGGAATGTCGGCAATCGCCATGGCACTGATAAAACAGGGATATTCTGTTTCTGGCTCTGATTTAGTTAAAAACAAAGAAACAAAAAAATTAAAAGCGTTAGGAGCAATAATTTTTGAATCTCAAATAAAAAAGAATATTGACCTTGTGGTTTCTAAATTTCAAAATCAGACAATCAATTTTGTCATTAGCTCAGCAATTAAAGATGAAAATGAAGAATTATCCTATTGTAAAAAAAATAATTTATTAATAAAACATCGTTCAGAAATTCTTGCAATGATAATGAAATCCTACATATCACTATCAATAGCAGGTAGTCATGGGAAAACATCAACTAGTACTTTTCTTTCTACATTATTAGAGTTATGTACCCATAATTCTTCTTCAATCATTGGCGGGATAATGCCAATTTATGAATCCAATGCTCATATCGAAAATACAAAATACTTAGTAACTGAAATTGACGAGTCTGACGGAACAATTAATAATTATAATTCTAATATTGGAATAATAATTAATATTGATTTTGATCATTGCGACCATTACTCAAATATGGATGAAATACTATCTTCATTTCGAAAATTTGCTTCTAACTCCGAAAAATTATTAATTAACTACGATTGTAAAATAACAAGAAAAAATTTTAAATCAAATAATCAATGGTCTATAAAAGAAAAAAATAATATTGCTTATGCGATAATTCCAAAGATCATAAATAAAAATCAAACAGTTGGTGAATACTTTGAGCATGGTAATTTCATTGACATAATAAATATTCCAATTCCTGGCTTACATAATCTTTCTAACATTACTGCAGCCATAGCAGCATGTAGGATGATTGGAGTAAGTTTTAAAACTATAAAAAAAAATATTGAATCTTTGGAATTACCAAAAAAAAGGTTTGAATTTAGAGGTGAACTCGATAAAAGAATTATTTATGATGACTATGCACATCATCCTAATGAAATTAAAGAAACGATTAATTTAGCAAAGTTATTTATAGATGATAAAAATAATAGTAATAAAGAACAAAGAGGAAGATTAATTGCTATTTTTCAACCTCATAGATTTACTAGAGTAAAACAATTTATTAATGAATTTGTCGAAGAACTTTCAAAAGCAGATATTATCTACATAACAAATATTTTTGGGGCTGGGGAAAAAAATATACAAAATATTGACTCACAACAAATTGCTAATCTTATTTATAAAAAAAATAAAAATGTTATATATTTAAAAGACAATTATGAAATTAAAGATAGATTCTTTAAATTAACCCAAAAAAATGATTTTATTTTAAATATGGGAGCTGGAGATTGTCATAACCTGTGGTCAATCTTAAATAATAAAAATACTTTAAGTGATTAAATAGTTAATGAAAAATATTAATTTTCAAGAGAAAGTAAGTCTTTCTAATTATACGACTATAAAAGTTGGTGGATTTGCGGAATATTTTTCAAAACCAAATAGTACTGACGAATTCATTAATTTAATAAAATGGTCACGTTTAAATAATCAAAAATGTCGAATAATAGGAGCTGGCTCAAATTTACTTATAAATAATATTTTCTTAAAAGGGTTAACTATTTGTACCAAGAAAATGTGCTCTATAAAAATTGACTCCCATTCAGGGATTGTAGTTGCAGAGGCTGGTGTAATGCTCCCAACGATGTCAAATATGCTTGCAAAAAATGGATTACAAGGCGGTGAGTGGACCGTGGGAATTCCGGGAACAGTAGGAGGTTCTATCTATATGAATGCAGGTTCAAAAGAATTATCATTAGCAAATAATCTTTTATCGGTTCAAGTTATTGATACTGAAACTCTTAAATTATTTGAAATTGAAAAAAAAGATATCAATTTTCAATATAGATTCAGCCCTTTTCAACAAAATAATCTAATCATTATAAGTGCAAAACTACTATTTACACCAAAAGGGAATGTTGAACAATTATTAGAAACTACAAAGAAAAATCTTAGAAAAAAGACCGAGACACAGCCATATGATTTACCAAGCTTTGGAAGCGTTTTTAAAAATCCAAATAATACTTATGCGGGTAAATTAATTGAGGAGTTAGGATTAAAAGGTTTTAAAATAGGTGGCGCAGAAATATCAACAATACATGGAAATTTTATAGTTAATAATTATTCTGCTAATTCAAAGGATATTTTAGATTTAATAACAGTAATTCAACAAAAAGTACTACAAAAGAAAGGAATTTTTCTTCAACCGGAAGTAAGAATGATCGGATTTGACTATCCTTAATTAAAGAAACTTTTTTATCAAATGGCAGGTTTTGGACTTCCAAATTTTGGACAACTAACAGAAGCTTTTAAAAAAGCTAAAGAAATTCAACAAAATGCTCAGAAATTACAAGATGAACTTGAAAACATGGAGATTGAAGGTAAAAGTGATGATGAAATGATAAAAGTATGGATTAGCGGAAACCAACTCCCTTTGAGAGTTGAAGTAAATGAAAAAATTTCAACTGCAAGTAAGGAAGAAATAGAAAATAATATACTAGAAGCTATTAAAAAGGCTCATGAAAGTTCAACTACAACGATGAAAGAGAGAATGAACGACTTAACTGGTGGACTAAATCTTAATCTCCCTGGGTTAGATAATGGTGATTCTTAAATGATTCAATCATTTCTTTATAAAAAATATACCTTTCAAAATTTTTATTTAAATTACAACCCTGATCATTTACATGCAGACAATTACGAAATTTACAGTTTATACCCTTTGTGACTACTTGTTTATAAATTTCTGGATATAAATTAGGCAATTCACGAATATCTATTTCAGGTATCTGCATATTAAATCCAGGCGTATCAACAATATAGCTATTGCTTGATAAAGAAAATAATTCAACATTTCTAGTAGTATTTTTTCCACGTTTTATTTTGCTTGAAACTGGTGCAGTAGTATTATTAAGACCTGGAATTATCATATTTAATAAAGTAGTTTTGCCAACGCCGGACGGTCCCATAAATATTGAGCATTTTTTTTTCTTTAATTCATACATTAAATTTTCAAAATTATCTGAATTATTTAAATTTAAACTAATAACTTGATATCCCCACTTCTGAAATTTATCAATTAAAGAAAGTCTTTTATCTTCTGTTATTAAATCACATTTAGTCAACACCAATGAAACCTCTACCCCAAGCTGCTCAGCAGATATTAAAAACCTATTAACTTGAGATAAATTTAATTTTGGCTCTTCAACAGAACAAATTACATAAATATTTGAAATGTTAGCAACAGAGGGTCTTTCTAAAAGATTATTCCTTTTGACTAAACTTTCTATTGTTGCTCGTTTACTTTTTAAATCAATTTGAGAAAAAATTACTTCATCTCCAACAAAAACAAGTTGATTTCTAAAATTTACAGACTTTCTGATTTTGCATAAAAATTTATTATCACTATAAAAGTTTTCTTTTTGATTCAATTCAACCAGAAAAAATTCATTAAATTTTTTTATAACAAGACCTTTATATTCCTTATCGATTTTCATGCAAAATTTTGAACTTTATTGTTTTTTTATTTTCTTCAATTATTTTTAAAAAGTATTTCTTTCTATTTAAAGCTTTTTTAATCATTTCTTCTGGTTCGCCTTTATCTAGACTTACTATTAAAGTTTCATTTTTCGATAGTTTCTCTAATGCTAATTTACATTTCACTACATTCAAAGGGCATGGAATCGATTCTAAATCTAATAACTTTGAAATTTCTTTCAAGATTCCTTACCAAACAATTTACTAAACAATCCACTATTAGAACTAGAATTCTTATCAGAATATTGAGCAGCTAAACCCTCTAGAAGATTTCTCTCCTCATCAGTTATTCGAGTTGGAAGTTTAACTTTTACTAAAACCTGATGATTGCCTCTAGCAACAGGATTGCCTAATCGAGGAACACCTTTGTTTTCTAATGATAAAGTACTGTTTGGTTGCGTTCCACTTGGAATTTTTAAGTTGACCTTTCCGTCAACTGTAATTATATCAACGGTATCTCCTAAAATAGCTTGGAGATAACTCACTGATATTTCGGAGTAAATATTAATACCATCTCTTTTTAAATTTAAGTCATTTTTGACTTTTATAAAGACATATAGATCTCCAGGTGGTCCACCTTTTAAACCTACATTACCCTCTCCAGAAACTCTTAATTTAGTCCCTGTATCAACTCCTGCAGGAATATTAATACGTAATTTTTTTCTAACTTGTTTAACACCATTACCACCACAACTTACGCACGGATCTGAAATTACTTGTCCAACTCCATTACAAGTTGGGCATTCTGCTACTTGAGTAAAATTACCAAATGGAGTTCTTGTTGCTCTTCTAACCTGCCCAGTTCCTCCGCATGTTGAACAAGTTATTGGTCCTGTACCTTTTTTTGCTCCAGTTCCTCTACATATCTCACAAGTTTCTAAATGAGGTATCTTTATTTCTCTTTGTTGTCCAAAAATAGCATCTTTAAAATCAATATTTAGGTCATATCTTAAATCATCACCTTGTTGGGGACCTCTTCTTTGTGATCTACCTCCTTGTGTAGACTGTCCTCCAAAACCATTAAAGAAAGTTTCAAACAAGTCTCCAAAACCACCCATATCTCCCATATCTGGCATGCCAGCCGCTCCTCCTATTCCCGCCTCCCCAAACTGATCATATCTTGCTCTAGTTTCTGGATCTGCTAATGCCTCATAAGCTTTGCCTATCTCTTTGAATTTGTCTTCAGCACCAGGATCTTTATTAACATCAGGATGATATTGTCTTGCTAGCTTTCTATAAGCGCTTTTTAAAGTATTAGCATCAGCATCTCTTGAAACACCTAGTATTTGATAAAAATCAGCCATTAGATAATACTCAACAATTCATAAAAAAGGATTTAATTATCTTCAGAGATAGAACTCTCTGAATCAATATCTTCTTCAACTTTATCTATTTCTTCTGGTTCTTGTGAAATTTGTCGGCCAGGACCCATTGAAACTTTTACTAATGCATGCCTTAAAACTTTGCCTTCTAAATGATATCCACGCTGTAGTTCTTCAGTAATTACGTCTTCATTAAACTCTTCATTTGGCTCTCTCAAAACCGCTTCATGTAAATTCGGATCAAATTTTTGTCCAACTACCCTCATTGGAGCAACGCCTTGTTGTTTTAATACTTCCACTAATTGTTTATATAATCCTTGATAACTTCTGTGCAAAGTTTGAGCCTCGTCGCCTTCAGGTTTTAATTGTTGTCTTGCTCTTTCAAAATTATCAACAATAGGTAATATTGCTTTTAAAGCTTTAGAGACAAGTTGAATTTTTAAATCATCTTGATCTCGAGACTGTCTCTTTCTAAAATTATCGAAATCAGCAGATATTCTTACGTACTGACTTTTTAAAGTTTCATGCTCTTTTTCTAGTTGTTCTAGTCTTGCATCATTGTTAGTAATTGTATTTTTTAAATCTTCTGCATTTATTTTTTCAATATCTTCCTGAGGTGAATCTTCACCTTTATTCATTTTTTCTTCAGTTACAGATAAATTTTCAGACGTATTGCTATCTTCAGAAAAGTTATCTTCTTTATTTTCAACATTATCTGATTGTTTCTCAATCATTACTTTAAAAATTTGTTAAAACTATTGTGTATGAAATTGACGCACAAAACAAGTTGCGGAAGGCCGCACTAATAAATTATTCGGCTATAAACTTCAAAGCAAGACCATTATTACAATATCGTTTACCTGTAGGTAAAGGACCATCATTAAAAACATGACCTTGATGACCTTCACATCTAGAACAATGATATTCTGTTCTCGGAACAATTAATTTAAAATCAACCTTGGTTTCTACAGAACCTTGAATTGGATCCCAAAAACTAGGCCACCCAGTACCACTGTCAAATTTAGTATCGGACGTAAAAAGAGGTTGTTGGCACCCTGCACAGTAAAAAATTCCTTTCCTTTTCTCATTATTTAATTGGCTACTGAATGCTCTTTCAGTTCCCTCCTCGCGTAAAATATAATAAGATTCAGGACTAAGTTTATTTTTCCACTCTTCTTTTGATAAATTCCAATCTTCTTCTGACGCTGAAGATGAAGCTAATACTTTCTTAGGTTTATTAAAAATAAATTTCAAAATTGACATTGTAGGGATTAAAATAAAGGATCTTCTGGATAAAAATTGATTCATATCTTCAAATATCTTGAATAGAATTTAATGAAAAGCCATCCAAATCATTCTATTAATAATTTACACAAAATAAGTGTTGCTCCAATGATGGATTGCACAGACAAGCACTTTAGGATGATAATTAGAAAAATAAGCTCTAAAGCTCTTTTGTACACTGAAATGATAGTCGTTCAAAGTTTAATTTATACCGATAAAAAAGAGAAATTTTTAAACTTCAACAAAGAAGAACACCCATTATCAATTCAATTTGGCGGAGATAACCCTCAAATGCTTAAAGAGGCTGCAAAAATGGCTCAAGATTGGGGATATGATGAAATTAATTTCAATGTAGGATGTCCAAGTCCAAGAGTTTGTTCCGGAAACTTTGGTGCTTCTCTGATGAAAGAACCTTCTAAAGTCGCCAAATGTATAGAATCCTTAAAGAATAATTGCAGTTTACCTGTCACTATCAAACATAGGATTGGAGTAGATGAAGAAGATAGTTTTGATAAATTAAATAGTTTTGTAAGGGAAGTTGCAAATGCTGGGGCAGACAGATTTACAGTTCATGCAAGAAAAGCAATATTAAAAGGCCTTAATCCCAAACAAAATAGAACCATTCCACAACTCAGATATGATGTAGTTCAAAAATTAAAAGAAACTAATCCTCAGTTGCTCATAGAAATCAATGGAGGTTTTACAAATATTGCTCAATGCATAAAGGCACTTAATGAATTAGATGGGGTAATGGTAGGAAGATCAGCTTATAAATATCCCTTAAGATGGTCTAATATTGATCAAGAAATCTATGGGGAAAATACTACAAGCAAGTGTGCTTCCGGAATTATACTTTCATTAATTCCTTATATTGAAAATCATTTAGAAAAAGGAGGGAAAACTTGGGATATCTGTAAACATCTTATAAATTTAGTAGAAGGTATACCAAACGCAAAAATTTGGAGAAATTATATTACTTCCAGATCTATTAAACAAGAATTAAGTATTGATTATCTAATCAAAGTTACTTCAGAGCTCCAAAAAATGGGTTATTAATTACCTTCTTGGGGGATTTCAGAATTGCTTGCAACGCTTCTTTTTCTTCTACTCCTAGCACTTTCAAATTCGGAATTCTCAGAAGAATTTCCATAACTTCTATCTTCCCAACCTTCAGCTCCAGAGGATTTATTAGCGAAAGAGGAAACAGGTTCAGAATAACCGCCGCCATTACCGCCGCCGCCGTAACCGCCGCCATTACCGCCACCGCCGTAACCGCCGCCATTACCACCACCGCCGTAACCACCGCCATTACCACCGCCGCCGTAACCACCGCCTCTACCACCGCCGCCGCCGCCTCTTCTTTGGCCGCCACCGCCTCTTGGCTCTGCTTTATTAATTCTTAACGGTCTTCCCATGAGTTCAGTTCCTTGAAGGCCATCAATGGCTGTTGACTCTAGCGTTTCATCTGCCATTTCGACAAAAGCAAACCCTCTTTTTCTACCTGTATCTCTCTCTAAAGGGAGAGAACAATTCATAACTTCACCAAATGGTGTAAATAACTCTAGGATGTCTTCACGCTCTGCGCGGAAAGGCAAATTGCCAACAAAAATACTCACTTGAAACTCAACTTAAAATAAAAACCAAGATAAAAACTACTAAATAGTAGTTCATATACATTACTACATTATTCTACTTCAATACATCCCTTCTTGTAGAAAATTAAGTGAGTTTTAGATGAATAATTTATTCTTCCAATTATTTAACTCTATTTTTACTTGATCAAATCCTGTACCACCTAAACTATTTCTAGACTTCACTACGTTCATAGGATTGAGATTTTCAAAAATATCCTCTTTGAATTCGTCGTGAAAATTTTGAAATTCTGATAAGTTTAGATCTTTAAATAATATATCTTTTGTTAAGCAATACTTCACAATATCTCCGACTATTTGATAAGCCCTTCTGAAAGGAACCTCCTTAGTTACTAAATAATCTGCCAAATCAGTTGCATTAGAAAAATCATTATTTACAGAGTCCATCAAGTTTTCAACATTAAACTCTATTCCTTCGTCGAGTAAAATTGTCATAGCTTTTAAGCATGAAGAAATAGTATCTACTGTATCAAAAATTGGCTCTTTATCTTCTTGAAAATCCTTATTATAAGACAGTGGTACACCTTTTATGATAGTTAATAATGCATGCAAATTGCCATAAACTCGACCAGTTTTACCTCTTATTAATTCTGGAACATCTGGATTTTTTTTCTGAGGCATCAAACTACTCCCCGTAGCACACTTATCAGTTAATTTTGCAAAAGAAAATTCGTCTGTAACCCACAAAATTATTTCTTCTGAGATTCTACTTAAATGGGACATTATTAAAGCTGAAGTTGAAACAAATTCAATACAAAAATCTCTGTCACTTACTGCATCAATACTATTTTTATAGATCTTTTCAAATCCTAGTTCTTCCGCTGTAAAGTATCTATCTATTTTTATTTTTGTGCCTGCTAAAGCAGCTGCACCTAAGGGCGAAATGTTCACCCTAGCCCTAACTTCTCCAAGCCTTTCACGATCTCTTTGAAACATTTCAAGATATGCTAAGAAGTGATGAGCCAAGGATAATGGTTGTGCTCTTTGCATATGAGTATAACCAGGAATCAAGGTGTAGATATTAGATTCTGCGATCGAAAATAAAGAGTTTTGCAATTCAGCTAATTGAGTATCGATAGTATCAATTTTTTTTCTAAGCCATAATCTGATATCTGTTCCTACTTGATCGTTTCTACTTCTACCAGTATGTAATTTTTTACCAGTTTCACCTATTAAATTAATTAGTTTTTCTTCAATAAAATAATGAATATCCTCAGATGGAGCTGAAGGAGAAAATTTACCTTTAATAAAGTCTTGTTTTATAGTCTCTAAACCCTCAATAATCTTTTGCGACTCATAAGTGGACAAAACTTTTGTTTTACCAAGCATTTTTGCATGTGCAATAGAACAATCTATATCTTCAAAAAATAGTGTCTTGTCAAAATTAATTGAGGCATTAAACTCTTCAATAAAAGGATTTAAACTACTATCAAACCTATTACTCCAAACTTTGGACATTTTAATCAAAAACTTTAGTTACTTCTAATAAAGCATTGTTTTATATATGTGACAAAAAATCTAATCTAACTGAAAGACTACTATTGAAGCATCATCTTCTAATTGTCTATTTTTACCAGTAAACTCATCTAAAGTTTTGAAAATCTTATTTAAAATTTCTTTAGATTTAAGAGATTGCTTACATAATTTGGAAAAAGATTTAATTAGTCGTTCTTCATCAAATCTTTCCCCTAAAGCATTAGAAGTATCAATTACTCCATCAGTGTAATAAAGAATTGCGTCATTTTTATTAAGTTGAATTTGACCACATTGATATTCAGCATCATTTTGTAAACCAAGAACAAAGCCTTCTGAGTCTAACTTTACAATTTTTTGCTCAGAACTTTTCCAAAGCAGAGGCGGATTATGTGCAGCATTTGCGTACCTTAATTTTTTGGTTCTGGGGTCATAATCTGAATAAAATAAAGTTACAAATCTATGAGATTGATCTAAGTCATAAATAGCTAACTGATTTAAATCATGCAATATTCTATCTGGAGGCAACCCAGTCAAAACCTCTGCTCTTAGCATTCCTCTTAACATAGTCATCAAAAGTCCTGCAGGAATACCCTTACCCATGACATCACCAATAACTAAAGCCCATCTTGCCTTCTCCCGTCTCTTTTCAGAAATATTTGTTTTTAAAGACATAAAATCATAATAATCACCTCCTAATTGAAGGGCTGGTCTACAGTGAGCAGCTAAATCCACTCCAAAAATAACTGGACAAAAATCAGGTAAAAGTTGCGATTGAATTTCTGCTCCAATAGAAATTTCTCTATCCACATTTTCATGCTTTTTTTTTGTTTTAATTAACCAATGGTTTTCTAAACCAACAGCCAAACAACTAATAATAAAATTTAAATTTCGTTCATTGATTTGAGAGTCATTAGAAATTTCATGATTAAAGGTATATACAAATCCCCTACATTTTCCTCGTGATAAAATTTTGTGTGATTTAATTACATATTCTTTAAATTTATTATTTAAAACTTCCTCAAAAAAATTAATTTCTTTTAGTCTGCAGTTTTTTGAAAAATTAAAGTTTTTTAAATAATTTTTAACTTCAACATCCATTTTAAAATTTTTTGTCTCTCCAGAAAACTTGATATTTTCTTTCCATATTCCTCCCTTTTCATTAAAAGGAATAATTAAGGTTAATTGTTGATTGAAAATATGTTTTAAAATTAAAGATACATATTCTAAAAATCTTTTAATATTAGAAAAAGATTTTAAATAATAAGCTAATGAAGAAGCTATTTCTACAAACTTATCATTTTTATTAATTGACAATTTATTATCCTCTTCTAAAAATTGTTGAATTAAATCATTAGACACTAATTTTTCTTTTTGATTATTAGACAAAATAAGTTAAATACATAAGTATGTTTTAACACTTAAAATTGATTTTTAAAAAAGAATTAATTAAATTTTTATCTATCCGCTAACAGAGCCTCAACAAACTCAAAACTATTAAAAGGTCTCAAATCTTTTACACCCTCTCCAGCTCCAATAAATCTTATTGGCAAGTTAACTTCTGCAGAAACTGCCAAAGAAACTCCACCTCTTGAGGTACCATCTAATTTAGTAATAATTGCACCACTTAAATTTGCAGATTTTGCAAAACTTTTTGCTTGCTTTAATCCATTTTGTCCTTGGCTTGCATCTAAAACTAATAATGATTCAATAATTGCATCAGGAACTTTTTTATCAATAATTCTTTTGATTTTTGATAATTCATCCATAAGATTATTTTTAGTTTGCAACCTTCCTGCAGTATCAACAAGTAATAAATCACTATTACGTTTATTTGCTGCATTAATAGCATCAAAAACCACTGCTGCCGGATCTGCGTTCTTCGATTGATTAGAGATAACCTCAACCTTACTTCTATCACCCCATACCTGTAATTGCTCTACTGCAGCTGCTCTAAAAGTATCTGCGGCTGCTATTAAAGTTTTATAATTACTTTTTGATGATAAATAAGCAAGTTTACCCAAAGTTGTAGTTTTACCAACTCCATTCACTCCAACTATCAACCAAACATTTAATTTACCTTTTTGTGGAATAAGAATATTGGTTCCCGAATTTTTTATAGGTTTGTCAATAATTGCTCGCAATTCATCTTTTAAAAACTTTATCCCTTCTTCTCCTCCAACAACTTCTTCATTTAATTTTTTCCTAAGAGAATCAATCACCTTATCTGTGGAATCAATACCAACGTCAGCTCTTATTAATAAAGTTTCTAAATCATCTAAAGATTCTGGAGTAAGAGGATCATCTCCTAATTTATCTAATAATTCTGTGACGAAACCTTTTCTGGTTTCTTCTAATCCTTTTCTCAATTTACTTAACCAATCTATTTCGTCTATTGATATTTCATTTACTTTCTTACCTTGCGCAGCCAAAACCATTGCTGACCAAGTGAATTCATCATCGAATTCTCCTAATTTAGCTTCGGTTTCATATCTAACATTAGAAAAATCCTTCTTATAAACTTCTTCTTTTATTTGTTCTTCTTTTATTTGTTCTTCTTTTATTTGTTCATCCTTTATTTGTTCTTCTTTTATTTTTTCTTCTTTTATTTTTTCTTCTTTTATTTTTTCTTCTTTTATTTTTTCTTGTTTTATTTTTTCTTGTTTTTCTTTCAGTAAAGCGTAGGCTTGAGAAGCCCATTCACGAGCATTATCAGATTCATTATTAGTCATAATATTTTTTAGATCGAATTTGATTTAATTATAAAAAATTATTGATTTATATCAAATAATTATTTCACCTTTACTCTTTGCAATCTCCTTAAAACCCCATTAATCATTTTTCTACCTTGTGTATCACAATATTTATTCGCTAAATTTACAGCCTCATCGCATGCTACGGCTATTGGAGTATCAAAAAAATGAATATCAACATAAGCGAGACGTAAAATATCACGATCGATTCTAGGCAATCTTTTTAATCTCCATCCATCCATTACCTCATCAATTTTAGAATCAATTGTTTGTAGATTATTAATTATGCTTGAAATTCTATGATTTACATCTTCTCTGATATCGTTTTGATTACTTAAAACAACCAATTTTGGAAAATCTAAAGTAACTGAAAGTGAATTCATTACAGATTCAATTTTATGTAAAGCTTTTTTAAGTTCATCACGAACATTTGCAAAAGAAGAATCAGTGTCCTCCTTTAATTCACTGTCTAAAAGATTTTGCGATGCAATCTCTAAATCTGTTTCACAAACATCTAATTCTTCTCTACAATGATTAATTAAGGAATCTAAAGCTGATTCAAAAATTTCTTCGATTTGATATTTATTTAATTCTAAATTTCCTTTGTCTTTGATTAAACCTAACGAAAGTAAAGATAGTTCTCGAGATAGCGATCTATTATGCATCAATTAAATAGATTAAGTATTTGAAGAAGCTCTTAGTTGAGAAAATAATTTTGAGAAAGTTGGATTTGTAGAATTATCTTTTTCATCTGGATTAACAATACCTACAGAAATAATTGTTCTAAAGGCATCTTCCACAGAAATATCTAGATCTTTAACAGAAACTTCAGGAACTAATGTATACCATCCAGTCGTTGGGTTAGGCGCAGTAGGTATAAAAACACTTAATAATTTCTCATCTAATTCTGATTGCAGTGATGGACCAACATCCCCAGTAACAAAACCAACACTAAATAATCCCTCTCGCGGGTACTCTACTAGAACAACTCTTCTAAATCGATTAGATTTATTACTTAAAAAAGTTTCAAGTAATTGTTTAAGAGTTTTATAAACTGCTCCTGCGACTGGAATCTTTGATAAAGTACCCTCTCCAAATTCTAATAACCATCTACCTACAAAATTTCTAGCCATTAAACCGATTAGCAAAATTGCTAATAAAGGTACTGTTAAACCTAAAGTTAAATTAATTAAATCTTGTAATAAAGGATTTAATGTGATGAATGGATTTAGTTGTTTAGGTACTGAAGTGACTAATGTAAGAACAAATTTACTAACTATAGAAGATAACCAGATAGTAGTTGCCAATGGTATGACTACTAACAATCCCGCAATAAGATCATTTTTTAAATCTTGTTGGAGCCTAGTTCCTAGGTTCGAATCTTGACTTTGAGTAGATTCAACCAAAATTAAAGTTCCTAATTTTACTCATTTACTAATAATGTAACTAGTTTTACTTAATAAAGATATGTTTATTTTTAAAAAATTTAAATAATTTATTTATTTCTCACGTAATAATAACATTTTTTTTGAATTTAAATCATAATGTAGTAATGACGGAAATCATTCAGAATAAAGAAGAATTAAGTTATAAGCTAAAAAAACGAGCAATTTCTGAGGGTTTTGCTGTCTCAGCGATAGCATCGATACCAGGTAGTTCACGTTTACAACTAAGAACTAAAGCATTAGAAAGATGGTTGGCAGAAAATTACCATAGCGAAATGAAATGGATGGAAGCTGAAAAAAGAAAAAATATAGAGTCTTTGTTGAAAGGAGCAAAAAGTGTTTTAACTGTTGGTTTTAATTATTTAAGTGAAAAACAAAAAGAAAAAACAAATTTAAAAATTGGAAAATTTGGACAAGGAGAAGATTATCATAAAGTTATTAATAAAAAGTTAAAAAATGTAGGCAAATGGATTAATAATGAAATTCCAGATTGCAAGTGGAGAATTTGTGTTGACACATCTCCACTTTTAGAAAAAGCATGGGCAGAAGAAGCAGGTCTAGGTTGGATAGGAAAAAATAGTAATATTATTAATAGTGAATACGGATCATGGTTAACATTGGGTTTTCTAATTCTTACTAAAGATTTTACACCTGACAATTCTTCTCAATCTCTTTGCGGAAAATGTGAAAAATGTATTGAAAAATGTCCAACAAATGCTATTACAGAACCTTTTGTTATAAATTCTGATTTATGTATTGCCTATCATACTATTGAAAATCGAAATCAGACTTTTCCAGAATACATTGAAAAAAATTTAAATGGATGGATTGCTGGCTGCGATATTTGTCAAGATGTATGTCCGTGGAATAAAAAAGTTCCTTTCAATAAAAATGTTGAAGCCGCTCCAAAAACGTGGATTCAAAATCTTAATGTTGAATCATTAAGTTGGGATGAAAAAAAATGGAAGGAAAATCTTCAAGGAACTACATTAAATAGAATTAAACCCTGGATGTGGAAAAGAAACATAAAAGCGGTGCTAAAACAAAAATAGAAAATATGAACAAGTATTTAACGAGAATATTATTTTTTTCAATACTAAGCGGCCATATTTTTCTTACCAAAAATTTAAAAGCTTTAGTTCCGTATTATTATTTTCCAGAAACAAAAAATTTAAAACAAGAAGCCTTATCACTTGGGAAACAGGCTTATCAACTTCTATATTTCGGTCAAATCAAAGATAGTTTAAATTTGGCAAAATTGGCTGTAAAAATTGATGATAAAAATGAAACGCTATGGACAATTCTTGCTGAAGCACAATTAGCAAACAAATTATATGAAGAGGGATTAATTTCGCTTAATAATGCACAGGAAATAAACCCTCAAAATGGAGAAATATATTTTGCAAAAAGTACTATATATTTAAAACAATCAAAGATAAAAAAAGCAAAAGATTCTTTACAATCAGGTATTAAAATTATCCCGGAAAACTTTAATGCAATTTTTCAATTAGGAAATATTTATTTGATGGAAAAAAACTATGAGAAAGCTTTAAAAGAATTTGACAACGCAATAAAAATTAAGAAGGATTTTTGGCAAGCTATTAATAATAAAGGCTTGGCATATTATGAGCTAAATAAAATAAATCTTTCTATTATCTCTTTCAAAAAAGCTATATCTTTAGAAGAAAACGCAGAACCAATGCTCGCACTTGCATCATGTTTAAGAACTGAAGATACTGCTAAAGCAATATTTCTAGCAAAAAAAGCTTTAATTAAAGAACCAAATTATGTCGAATATAATTATAGAAAAGAACAGCTTTGGGGTGAAAAACTACAGAGCTCTACTACAAAACTTTTTGAAAATAGAGAACTTAAAGAAGAAATATTTTTTGCAAAAACAAAAATAAATTAAATTGCATTATTGTTAATACTGGTAAATATTTATTTACCTATTAATCTTAATTTAGTTTATTTAAGCACACTATAAATCTCATATTTGATGACTAAGGAAAAATTTACTTCTATATCGCTGCAAGAAGAAATGCAACGTTCCTATCTAGAGTACGCAATGAGCGTAATTGTAGGACGTGCCCTTCCTGATGCTAGAGATGGCCTGAAACCTGTCCAAAGAAGGATTCTTTTCGCAATGCATGAATTAGGACTTACTCCTGATAGGCCATTTAGAAAGTGTGCCAGAGTTGTTGGTGATGTACTAGGAAAATACCATCCTCATGGAGATCAGGCAGTTTATGAGGCCTTGGTTAGATTGGTTCAAAATTTTTCTACAAAATATCCTACTCTTGATGGTCATGGAAACTTTGGATCTGTTGATAATGACCCACCGGCTGCAATGAGATATACCGAAACACGTCTCGCACCAATAGCTCATGAGTGTTTTCTTGAAGAAATTGGATCTGACACAGTAAGCTATTCAAATAATTTTGACGGTTCACAACAAGAACCAGATATATTGCCTGCTCAATTACCTTTCTTGTTATTAAATGGTTCTTCTGGAATAGCCGTTGGAATGGCTACAAATATTCCTCCACACAATATAGGTGAAATAATTGATGGTTTAGTTGCGCTAATAAGAGATAACAATATAAGCGACTCAAAGTTATCTAAAATTATATTGGGACCTGATTTCCCTACAGGGGGTGAACTAATTTACAATGATGCAATTAAAGAGGTTTATGAAAAAGGAAGAGGATCTATAACAATTAGGGGTGTTATTAATAGTGAAGAAATTAATTTAGGGAAAGGCAAGCATAAAAGAAAGGCACTTATAATATCGGAACTTCCATACCAGATTAGTAAAGCTGGATGGATTGAAAAACTTGCCGAATTAGTAAATGTAGGAAAATTTGATGGGATATCTGACATTAGAGATGAAAGTGATAGAGATGGAATGAGAATTGTAATTGAATTAAAAAAAGATTCCAATCCTGAAATTGTAATTTCAAATTTATACAAAAAAACCTCATTACAAACTAATTTCGGTGCAATATTTTTAGCGCTAATAAACGGTAAGCCAATTCAACTTACTCTAAGAAAATATCTAAATTATTTTCTAGAATTTAGAGAAGAAACAATTAGAAAAAGAACAAAATATTTGCTTAAAATTGCATCGGATAAACTTGAAATATTAGAAGGTTTTTCAATAGCGATTAAAAATATTAAAAACATTATTGAAATTATTCAAAACTCAGAAAATGCTACTGAAGCAAAATCAATATTAATTTCAAAGCTAGTCCTGAGTAATGAGCAAGCTGATGCTGTCTTAAGTATGCCACTTAAGAAGTTAACAAATTTAGAAAAAAAGCAAATAGAAATTGATATGGTAGAACTTATTGAAAAAAAGAAATATCTTTATAATCTTCTAAATAAACGAAGCTTATTGCTTGAAACTTTAATTAAAGAACTAACGAGATTAAAGAAAAAATTTAATGTAAAAAGAAAAACAAAAATCTTAAAAGATGTTAATCAAGATGAAGAAATAGACACTATAAATAATCAAATATTAGAAGAGCTAATAATTAAAGAAACAAAAATATCAATAGATAATAGATTTTATTTTAAAAAATTAATTTGTTCCAACTATAAAAAATTATTAGATAACGAAAATAAATTGATTGAATCTAAAAATGTTCAAAAGTTTATATGCAACATTAAAAAAAGTTTGAAAATCATTGGAATAACATCTTCAGGAAAGGTTATTCAAATAAACTGGAACTCTAATATCAATAATGATTATAAATTAGATAAAAAAAGTTTTGGAAATCTTGATCCAAGAGAAATTATAAATTTTCATCATCTAGATAATAATTTGAAAAATTATTTATGCATAGTCAGTTCAGATGGAAAATTTAAAAAAGTTTTATTTGATGAAGATATGCTAAAAAGTACAAGAATATTTTCAATAGCAAAATTTAAAAATTCTACAAATATTGTTGATTCATTTATTTTTAACCAAGAGCAAAAAGTAATAATCTTAACCTCTATTGGTAGGTTATTTAAATTTGATTTATCTAACAAATATCTAAAGCCAAACAGCAAACAATCACAAGGAACATTATTAGTGAATCTTTTGCCTAAAGAACAAATAGTTTCTTGCTGTAAAAGTAAAGAGAAAGGTCTTATTTATTTAGTTTCTAAAAAAGGAAAATTTTTTAAATTAAAAATTGATGAAATTTATGATGCCTATAATTCAAAATTAGGATATATAAATGAAAATCTTAAACTTAATAATGATTATTTTATAAAAGTTATTTCTAGTGGTCAATATATTGATTTAGAAACAAATAAAAATAAATCTGCAAGATTAAATTTAACCAAATTTACTTCAAACCCTGGTAAAAATATCATTAAGGTTGATTTTCTGAATCTAGAAAAAGATGAATATATTGAAAATTGTTCTCTTTTAGAAAATCTTATAAATTAAGATTTATATTCATTTTCAACCCATTCTAAGTACTCTTGATTTACAGTTCCCGTGACGTAAGAACCGGTAAAGCAACTCATCTCTAAATCTTTTACGTTGGAATTATTAATTATAGATTTCCTCAAATTATCTACACTTTGATAAACAAGATTATCTATTTCAAGCTTTTCTGCTATTTCAGCTATTGTTCTATCATGAGCTATTAATTCATCCCTATTAGGCATATTAATCCCATAAACATGAGGAAATCTAACAGGTGGAGCAGCTGAAGTGAAAAAAACTTTGTTTGCTCCTGCATCTTTTGCCATTTGAACTATTTGTTTTGAAGTCGTACCTCTAACTATTGAATCATCAACTATCAATACATTTTTATTTTTAAATTCCGTACTCATAGCATTTAACTTTTGCCTTACAGATTGTTTACGTTTTTGATGTCCGGGCATTATAAAAGTTCTACCAACATATCTATTTTTGAAAAAACCTTCCCTATACTCAATACCAAGTTGCCTAGCTACTTGCATTGCAGCAGGTCGAGAAGAATCAGGAATAGGCATAACAACATCTACATCTCCAGAATTTATTGATGTCTTAATTGTTTCAGCTAGATAGTCGCCCATTTTTAAGCGAGCTTTATAGACTGAGATTCCATTCATCACTGAATCTGGTCTGGCTAAATAAACATATTCAAATGAACAAGGAAATAGACTTGGATTTTCTGAACATTGCTTTGAATAAAATTCACCATTACAAGTGATAAAAATTGCCTCGCCTGGTTTGACATCTCTAACAACTGTATAATCATTATTTTCTAAAACTAATGACTCACTTGCAACCATCCACTCCTCTTTTTGCGTTGTAAGAGAAATTCTTTTTCCAATTACTAAAGGTCTTATGCCAAAAGGATCCCTAAAAGCTAATAAACCATGACCTGAAATAAGTGCTATTGAAGCATAAGATCCTTGAATTCGTTTATGTAAATTTTCAACAGAATTAAAAATAATATCTGGATGTAAGTCTTTTGTATGAATTTGTTCTTGTAATTCAGTCGCAAATATATTTAACAACATTTCTGTATCACTTGAAGAATTGGTATGTCGTTTATCTACATTAAATAATTGTTTTTCTAAATCTCTAGTATTAGTAAGGTTTCCATTATGAACTAAAATAATTCCATAAGGTGCATTAACATAAAAAGGTTGAGCCTCTTCTACACTTTCTGCTGAACCTTTGGTGGCATATCTAACATGTCCTAACCCAATTTTTCCTATTAAATTTCTCATATCTCTTGTTCTATAAGCTGTATTTACTTGTCCTTTAGCCTTATGTATATGAAAAATAGTATTTTCCATAGTCGCGATACCAGTAGAATCTTGTCCTCGATGCTGAAGTAATAAAAGACTGTCATAAATTTGTTGATTTACATCATCAGAAGAAACAATTCCCACAATTCCGCACATAGTTTAACTTCTGATAATTTTGAGCAGTTGCATATTTTATTAGTTATTTAAACAACTGGAAATACTATTATTAAATTTTTTTGCTAATTCATCAACCCTAAAAGTGCAAAGTTTCTTATCTTCAACAAATATATTAAATTTTTCTTTAGTAACAAATCCTATTTTTTTTACATACATATTTTCACTGAAATCTTTTCTTTTCTTATCAACAAAATTCAAGAAGTTTACTTCTTCTTTTTTATTAAGTGAAAAAATAATTCTTGAACCTCCCTCGCTAAATAACAAGTTATCTTTACGAATATTTTCATCCTCTAATTCTATAGTTGCTCCTTTAGAGGATAAAATACAACATTCTGCTAAAGCAATAGCTAAGCCACCATCACTAATATCATGAGAAGAAATAATATAATTTTTTGAAATTGCATCTCTTAAAAAACTTTGACAACCTTTTTCATCTTGAAGATCAATTTTTGGAGGTCTACCTGAAACTAAACCATGAAAATACTCTAAATAAGAACTTGCGCCTAATGATGATTCAGAAGAATTTGAACCTATTATCCATATTTGATCATTTATATTTTTCCATCCTGAACTTACAGCTTTATCAACGTTTTTAATTATTCCTACCATTCCAATTACAGGAGTGGGATTAATAGGTGTTACTTGATTATTGTGATTTTTTGATTCATTGTATAAAGAAACATTTCCACCCGTAACAGGAGTTTCTAAAGCTATACAAGCCTTAGAAATTCCATCACATGCTGATGAAAGTTGCCAATATCCTATTTCAGTATCAGGTGATGAAAAATTTAAATTATTAGTTATAGCTATTGGCTTAGCTCCAATACAACTTACATTTCTTGCGGATTCTACAACTGCTGCAATACTTCCTCTATAAGGGTCTAATAAAACCCATCTACTATTGCAATCTACAGATGCAGCAACGCCAGAAAATTTATTATTTTTATTTTTCTCATCTTGACCTCTAAGTCTTATTAAAGCTGCATCTGCCTCTCCTGGCTTAAATACAGTGTTTGATTGTACTTGAGAATCATATTGTCTATACACCCAACTTTTAGAAGCAATTGAGGGATTTGATAATAGTTTTAAAATAATTTCGGATAAAGAATATCTTTTTTTATCTTTTAAAGAAAAAATTGTATTTTTGCTAATAATTGGTAATTTATCTTCTGACCACTCCCATTTCTTTATTAAATAATTTGGGGGCTCTTTTATAACATTATGAATGTTAATTGGGGTTTCATCAGATAAAGCAGAAGTTGGAATTTGAGCAACTATTTGATTGTTTTGAGAAATAATAACCTCTTTTTTAGATACTACTTCACCAATAACATTTGCAAAAAGTCCCCACTTTTTGAATTGCTGAATAAGAATGTTTAATTTTTCTCTTTTAACAACTAACAACATTCTCTCTTGGGATTCAGATAATAAAAATTGGTAAGCAGACATGTCATTCTCTCTCGCCGGTACTAAATCTAAGTTGATAGATATACCTAAACCTCCATTTGCAGCCATTTCAGCACTACTACATGTTAATCCTGCAGCCCCCATATCTTGAGCAGCAAGTACATCTCCTGTTTTAAAAGCATCCAAACAGGCTTCTATAAGACTTTTTTCAATAAATGGATCACCAACTTGTACTGCGGGTCTATTATCAAAAGAGTTAGTACTTAATTCCGAACTAGCAAAACTAGCACCTCCTACACCATCCTTACCTGTAGTATTTCCTACATATAAAACAGGAGAACCTACCTCTTTTGCTCCTGAACAAACAATTTCATCAGTTTCTAATAAACCTAAAGCCATAACATTAACTAAAGGATTTCCTGAATAACTATCATCAAAATCTATTTCTCCACCCACGGTAGGTACTCCAACACAATTACCATAATGAGATATTCCAGCAACTACACCACGAAGTAGAGAAATATTAGATGATTTATCAAGATTACCAAACCTTAAAGAGTTTAAAACCGCTATAGGCCTCGCACCCATAGTAAAAATATCTCTTAATATTCCGCCAACTCCAGTTGCAGCTCCTTGAAAAGGTTCGATTGCTGAAGGATGATTGTGACTTTCTATTTTAAAGACAAGTTTCTGATCGTTACCAACATCAATGACACCTGCATTTTCTCCAGGACCAACAAGTACATATTTTCCCGTAATAGGAAAATTGGATAATAATGGCTTTGAATTTCTATAACAGCAATGTTCAGACCACATTACTCCGAACATTCCTAACTCTGTCCTATTAGGTTTCCTTCCTAATCTGTTACATATCTCTTTGTAATCTTCAGTAGTTAAATTTTCAACTTTAAGTGATTCATTAACATTGTATGTATCGTTATTTAAAGAATCTATCATTAGTCAAATCCAAGGGTCATCTTCTCTTTTATTTCTGAAAGATCTTATTTCTTCTTCATCATTATAAAAACTATTTCTATTAAATTCTGGTTTTTGGTTTATATCTTCATCTTCTTCAAGCCAATCTTCTAATCTGCTTGTTGCAGTATTCTTCATATCATCAAAGCGATCAATTATTTTTTTTCCTTTTTTTAAAAACTGATTTTTTAAACTTGATCTTACTAAAGGCAAATCCTCTAGGGAAACGCAAGAACAAAACACTAAACCGGGTTGCTGATCTACAATATTTTCTATGTTTAATTTCCATCTACTGGAACCTGGAATTCTTGGATTAGAACGGGAAATTAAATAAAACTTGATATTACCAGTTTTTATTTCGAATAAAAAATCTGCTATGGTTCCTATCTTTGAACCTTCTGAATTCACTAAATTAGCGTCTATTAAGTTAGGGAATCTATTCAAAGTAGCAAGGTCTGAAATTGCGGGATTTCCTGTTACAAAAATATCATTATCTATTATTTGACTTATTTGGTTTAACTTCCAAACATTTCGTTTAAGTTCTAAGTTTGAGGGACGAGAATACCAACCTAAAATCCTATGCACAGGTGGATGCATCCAAACATTTTCGCCGATACCATAATTAAAAGTGGCATTACCTTTTACATTATGACTTAATAATTCACTTAATAAAAATTCTTTGGGTAATTTCAACTTAAGAACGTACTTGAACAGGCATAACTAAATAAGTAAAAGAATTGATATTATCTTCTGGTACTAGAACTGCTGGCGTTGTTGGCAGATTACATTTAAAGATTACATTTTCACTTGATATAACTTTTAAACCTTCTAATAAATACCTTACATTAAAAGCTATATCAAATTTATCAAAGTCAAAAGATACAGGCACTAGTTCACTTGCATTACCTATATCTTGAGCATCAGCACTTATTAATGCCAAATCTTTGTCTTCTAATTTGATCTTAACAACACTACTTTGTTGATCTGCTAATACAGCTATTCTTTCAAGTGATTCTATTATTTTTTTGGTATTAAAGGTAAAAAGTTTAGTAAAGTTATCGGGTATTAATTGAGAATAATTTGGATAGGAACCTTCAAGGGTTCTAGTAGTAATTATTTGATTAGAGGAAATAAATACAACTTGTCCTTTGTCATAAAAAAGTTTAATTGAATTTTCAGAAGTTCTAAGACTTACAAGTTTTTCAATTTCTCTTAGAGATCTTGTTGGAATAGTAACTGATAAATTTTCTTCATCAGAAACAATATCTTCTTTTTCGTCAAATTTTTCATTGTTATCAACTAAAACAACAGCCAATCTGTGGCCATCTGTTGCAGCTGACTCCAAATACTTTAAATTAAATGTAAAATTTACACCCGTGAGTAATTGCTTTGAATCATCAGTACTACTAGCAAATATTGTTAATTTTAAAGCTTTTAAAAAAGAACTTGGATCAATATTCAAAGATGTCCCACTCTCTACAAAAGGTAAGTTAGGATAATCGTCTGAAGGAATACCTTTTATATTAAAAGAACCTCTATCACTTTTAATCAAAATATTATCAGAACTCTCATCAACACCAAGAGAAACTGGTGTTTCACTTGGTAATTTATTAACTATTTCAGATAGAAGTTTTGATGGAACAGTAATCGCTCCACTTTTTTTAACAGTCGCATTAAATGAAGTTTGTATTCCTAAATTCAAATCAAATCCGGTTAAACTAATTTTATCAGTTCCTTGATCAGCTGTCAGAAGTAAATTCGCAAGAATTGGATGTGTAGGTCTAGAAGCAACAGCCTTACTAACTAATTGAATAGCATAATTAAATTCATTTTGATTACAAACAATCTCCATTTCAATTCATAACTTTATTTACATATTAGAACTATTTTCTTGATTATTGCAATTAAATATTTTTCTTTTAAAGGTTCATTCTTTCTAATAATTATTCTTTCTAATAATGAATATATATAGTAGTAGTAGTAACTGTTGAAACTGTGGAAAACAGATCAAATTAATTACTGTTATTGATGTTTAAAAAAATTAAATGGTGGAAAAAAAAATTCTAAATGTTAATTTATTTAATTCAAAATAATTTGTTTAAAAATTTACTAACATTCTTATTGTTATTTCAATATTTATTCAACAGTTTTTTTTGAGTTAAAAAATATTTCCACAGCCACTTTTTTTTTTGTCTTAGTTAGTATCCTAAGATTTTTGTTATGTTTTTTAGTGAAGGTTCAATATTTTTTCTGAATATCGCATTATTATTCTTAATTGCACAATCTGGATCTTTTAATCCATTACCTGTTAAAACACAAACTATTGTTGATTTTTTTTTAATTCTGTTTTTATTTTTAATAAGTCCTGCTACTGAAGCTGCGCTTGCTGGTTCACAAAAAATACCTTCTTTTGCCAGCATTTTATAAGCTTCAATAATTTCCTCATCAGTTACAGATTGAAAATCTCCTTTGCTTTCTTTTTTAACTATTTTTGCTTTACCTCTATTCACAGGATTTCCAATTCGAATAGCGGTCGCAATTGTTTCTGGATCTTGAACTATAATATTTTTTACCAAAGGTGCAGATCCCTCAGATTGGAATCCCATCATGATTGGTAATTTTAAATTCTTTTTTATATTTGCATATTCTTTAAAACCTAGCCAATATGCTGTTATGTTGCCTGCATTGCCCATTGGTATACATAGCCAGTCAGGTGCAATACCTAAGTCATCAACTATTTCAAAGGCTGCAGTTTTTTGTCCTTGTATTCGGTAAGGATTAACAGAATTTACAAGATTTATCGGATACTCAGAAGATAATTCTCTAACTATTTCTAAAGCCTTATCAAAATTACCTTGTATTGATATGATTTCTGCTCCATACATTAAGGCTTGAGCAAGTTTTCCTTGAGCTACATATCCATCTGGAATTAATACATAAGATTTCAAACCACCTCTTGAAGCATAAGCCGCCGCAGCCGCACTAGTATTTCCTGTGCTAGCACATATTACTGCTTCTCTTCCTTCTTCTTTTGCTTTACTTATTGCCATTGTCATTCCTCTGTCTTTGAAAGAACCAGTAGGGTTAAGACCATCATATTTTAAATAAACTTTAGTATCGTTTCCAATTAAATTACTGATTGATTTACTGAAAATAAGAGGAGTATTTCCTTCATTTAAGGATACAATTGGAGTTTTTGAAGATACTGGTAGATATTGCTTATATGCATCAATTAATCCTGGCCATCTTTTTTTTCTGTAATTAAAAGCAAATTTATTTTTAATTTTATTTAGTAGAGTCATAGTTATTTAACTTTTTTTGATTTTTTCTAAAGGTTTGCTAGTGAAAAATTCTAATAATTCTGATATTGATTCTACTTTGTTCATTACTTTACTTAAAGCATTTACATTCAAAATAACAGTTTTAGTTGGATAACTTTCAAAAAAACTTACAAGATTTATTTTCCCGTTTCCAGTATATAAACCCTTAATTAAACTAGATCTTAGGGCTAACATACCCGTTCTTTTGTCATTTGTTTTAGGGGTATGAAGTATAGATGATAATCTAGTTAAAAAGACGTTACCTATTTCTGAATATACTAACTTACTTGCAATAGTTATAGGTATTTCAAAATTTTTATTTAATACAGATTGAATTTCAGTATCTGTAGAACCGGTTGCATTTAAAATTTTTCTTAATGATTTTGATGAATCACCGTTTTCTGCGAGATTTTTTAAAGAATCGATAGTTACTGTTCTTGAAAATATATTGTAAATAATTTTGATTTTCTCTGCAGATTGAGCTTTGGGAATATTAAAAAAAATTTGGTTAGTAAATAATATTAAAAAGATATGAGGAACTAATTTTTTTGAAAATTTCATTTATATCGTTGCACCAGCAGCAATTTTTACAAGTCTTACTACACTTTTTTCTGTGACTTTTTTCGCTATTTTAAAACTCATTTCTTTTGTATATGGTTCATTTAAAAGTCTTGGAACTCTTTTTAGAAAAATATCAATGGAGTAACCTGGTATCTTTTGTATGATTTCTAAAAAGTTCTTGAATGGTTCAATAGTTAAGATTAAATCATTTAAATTATGACTTTCTTTAGTAGTATTTATTTTTATTGATTTTGGAAGGTAATTATTTACGCTTTTTAATAATTTTAAACCTATCAAGTCTATTTGATTAGTTAAACCATTTACAATTTCATTTCTTAGAAATCCCCCTTTTTGAGAAAAAAGAAGATTTATAACTTCATCAAGAAGTTTTTCTAAATCGAGATTTGTTTGTTTTGCAGCATTAGAAAGTAAATCTTCTAATCTGTCCCATTTAAATTGTTTCTCATCAAAAAGCATTTCCTTTAAACTTTCTCGTAATTGAGGATCAGGGTCTTCCATTAATCTTCTTGCAAAATAGGGATAAGCTGCACCAAGTATTTTAAATTCAGGATCTACGCTTAAAGCAATTCCTTCTAAAGTCAGTAAAGATCTAATTATAAGGGCATAATATGGAGGTAACTGAAAGGGAAACTTATACATAACTCCTGACATATCGTCAGTTACACTTTTGAAATCCATCTTTGATACACCAAGTTCTACTGCATTAACAAACACATCCTGAAAAGCTGGAACAATAGGTTCAAGATTAACTTCCTCTGAAAGGAAACCTAGCTTGACAAAATCTTGAGATAATTTATCAAAATTTTTATTTACAAGATGAACTACCGCTTGAATTAAACCGGATCTGGAGCTTCTAGTAACTTCACTCATCATACCGAAATCCAAATAACATAATCTTCCATCTTCTAAAGCTAATAAATTTCCTGGATGTGGGTCTGCATGAAAAAAGCCATGCTCTAATAATTGCTCTAAGCTGCACTGCACTCCAATTTCAATCATTTCATCAGGATCAATACCTAAATTTTTTACCTTTTCTAGATTCGTTAGCTTTGTCCCATTTATCCATTCCATTGTTAATACTCTTCGCGATGTATTTTCTTTGTAAATTTTTGGCACAGCAATTTTTGAGTTATGGAGATGCAAACTTCTAAATTTTTCAGCATTTTCAGCTTCATTTAAATAATCCATTTCTTCAAAAACTCTTTTTCCTAATTCATCAATTAAAGCTACAAGATCACTTCTTATAAGTCCTATATTGTTTTTTAACCAGTTAGCAATATTCCTGACTATGTACAAATCTAGTGTGATTTGCTCTCTTAAACCTGGTCTTTGAACTTTAACTGCTACAGTTTCTTTATTTTTGAGGACAGCTTTATGAACTTGTCCTAAAGATGCTGCAGAAATAGGTTCTTTATCTATATTCAAAAAGATCTCATCAATTTTTTTGCCCAAATCTTCTTCTATTAATTCCATCGCTTTATTTCCATCAAATCCTGGTAATTGATCTTGAAGTTCAGATAGCTCTTCAAGAAGAACAACAGGAATAATGTCTGGTCTGGTTGATAAAGCTTGCCCTGCTTTAACAAATGCAGGTCCTAACTCTACTAATAGATTTGTTAGCTGTTTTGCTCTAAATTTTGCTTTTGATTCTATTTTTAATTGTCCTGTTAATTTATCCCATCCTACTGAAATAATATATGCAAAAATTGGGATTAGGGTTTCCCAAAGTCTTTTAAATAGTCGTCCTGGATTTTTTTGATAAATTTTTGAAATTATATCAGGGTCATATTTTAGTAATCCTGATGCTTCTATAAAATCTGTATAGTCTTCATTCATAACTTTATTTATATAAACCCTTTTATTTTGTTTAAAAAGAAGCTAATTTTTTTGTATGAAAGAATTATCATGTTAATACAATTAACTTTAAAAAATATTGCCTTAATAGAAATTATAGAAATTAATTTCGAAAAAGGTTTGAATATTTTTACGGGAGATTCTGGATCAGGAAAATCACTGATTTTAGATTCCCTAAATGTTTTGTTCGGTGGATCTAATATACCTTTAAAGCACTTAATACGTCCAGGAAAACAGGAATGCTTAATTGAGGCGAAATTTTCAAATTCTCCTCAAATTACTTATTGGCTCTCGAGAAATGGTTTTTACAAAATTTCAGAAGAAATTTTAATAAAAAGAAAATCTTATATAAAAAATAATAAAATACTTACAAAATATACGATAAATAATTTTTTTATTAACAAAAAGCTTTTGGAACAGCTTGGTTTTTTGTTAGTAGATTTTGCTGGTCAATCTGATAGTCTTTTATATGAAAATCAAGAAAATAGAAGATTAATAATTGATGATTTAGGTTCTGATAAATTAAAGAGGACAAATTTTCAAATTAAGAATAAATGGCAAGAATTTCAGATACTTAAAAAAAGAAGAGAAGACAAGATGCATTCATTTAAAAAAAAAGAAGAGAATAATATTGTAATTAAAGAGATGTATAAAATATTGGAACAAGCTAATTTAAATTCGAGTGATGAAATTCAAGAATTACAATCAAAGGAGTTGCGACTCTCAAATAATTTCGATATCAATCAATCTATAAAATTATCACTTGATTATTTAAACAGTTTTAAAAATGATCCTCCTTCAGTAAGCTATTTAATTGCGCAATCAATTAAACAATTAAGTAAGGTGATTCCATTTGATTCAAAGATTAAGGATTTCTATGAGAATTTAATAAATATTCAAAACGATGTAGAGAATTTAATTTTTGCTTTAACAGAATATTCGGAAAACGTTGAGAATGAGGATATTAGTTTGGATGAAATTCAAAAGAGATTATTTTATTTACAAAATTTAGAGCGAACTTTTTCTTTAGAACTTCCAAAATTGATTTCGAAGAAAAATGAATTAAAAACTTTTATAGATACTAATTTACTTGAAGAGGAGATTAAGAGGTTGGATATTCAAATCAATAAATCGCAAGCTAATTTAAATACTCTTTTTGAGATTCAGTCTTCTCAAAGAAGAGTAACTGCTAATCAGCTGCAAGATTCTGTTATCTCTATTTTGAAAAATTTAGGTTTAGAAAATGCAGATTTTGTAATTGACTTCTCAAAAGTTACACCTTCACAAGAAGGCAATGAAAATATAGATTTTCTTTTTTCTGCTAATCCTGATCAAAAGTTAGCTCCATTATCTCAAGTTATTTCTGGCGGAGAAATGTCAAGATTTTTATTAGCTATAAAATCTAGTATTTCTAAAAAAACTAACACTTTTTTCTTAGATGAAATTGATAATGGTTTAAGTGGAAAATCATTACATTCTTTAGTTGATTTAATAAAAGTAACTGCACAGGAAAGGCAAGTTTTGTGTATTACTCATCAGCCTTTTTTAGCAGCAACTGGAAACAGTCATTTTAAAGTGAAGAAAAATGTTATTGATGGAATCACTTTTACTTCTATTTCAAAATTAACAACAAAAAAAGAAAGAGAAAAAGAGTTAATTGAACTAATTGGTGGTGGTTTTAGTGAAGCGAATAATTATGCATCGACACTTATAGATAGAGCAGCCGCATAAATAAAAAAATTTCTACTATAATAAGTGTTCTTTAAATCATTTTAAGATTTAAGCATGGTTAAAAAAAATATTGGTTTCAATGAAGATAATTCAATTAGGATTCGAGGAGCTCGACAACATAATTTAAAAAATATAAATCTCACCCTTCCAAGAAATAAATTTATTGTTTTTACAGGTGTGAGCGGAAGTGGTAAGAGCTCTTTGGCTTTTGATACTATTTTTGCTGAAGGTCAAAGGAGATATGTAGAAAGTCTTTCTGCTTATGCAAGACAATTTTTAGGACAAGTTGATAAACCAGATGTAGATAATATTGAAGGTTTATCTCCTGCTATATCTATAGATCAAAAATCAACGAGTCATAATCCTAGATCAACTGTTGGGACTGTAACTGAAATACAAGATTATTTAAGATTATTATTTGGACGAGCTGGAGAACCTCATTGTCATCATTGTGGTTTGCCAATTGCACCTCAAACAATTGATGAAATGGTCGATCAAATAGTTTTGCTTCCTGAAGGAACAAGATATCAATTGCTTGCTCCTGTTGTAAGAGGTAAAAAAGGAACTCATTCAAAATTGCTTAGTGGATTAGCTGCAGAAGGCTTTGCTCGAGTAAGAATTAACGGTGAGGTAAGAGAACTTGTAGATAGTATCGAACTAGACAAGAATCATACTCACAATATTGAAGTTGTAGTTGATAGATTGATTTCGAGAGAGGGAATTCAGGAAAGATTGAATGACTCCTTACAAACTTGTCTTAAAAGAGGAGATGGACTATCCATTGTAGAAGTTGTTCCAAAAAAAGGGGAAACTATACCTTCGAATATAGATAAAGAAAAGTTATATTCAGAGAATTATGCTTGTCCAATTCATGGATCTATTGTTGAAGAGTTGTCTCCAAGACTATTTTCTTTTAATAGTCCCTACGGTGCCTGCCCTGATTGCCATGGTATTGGATATTTAAAAAAATTTACTGCAGATAGAGTAATACCTGACCCCTCTTTACCTGTTTATGCGGCTATAGCTCCCTGGAGTGAAAAAGATAATACTTATTATTTTTCATTACTTTATTCAGTTGGTCAAGCTTATGGTTTTGAATTAAAAACTCCATGGAAAGATTTGAGTGATTTACAAAAAAATGTCTTACTTTCTGGATCAGATAAGCCAATTGTAATTCAAGCTGATAGTCGTTTTAAGGGTTCTAGTGGTTTCGAAAGACCTTTTGAAGGAATCTTGCCAATTTTAGAACGCCAATTAACCGAAACTAATGGAGAATCAGCTAAGCAAAAGCTTGAAAAATATTTAGAATTAGTCCCTTGTAAAACATGTTCTGGTAAAAGATTAAAACCAGAAGCACTTGCCGTTAAGATTGGACCTTACAGTATTACTGATTTGACCTCTATTAGTGTCTCAGAAACTTTATGTCATATTGAGAAGATAATGGGGTTAAGCAAAAACATAAAAGAAAATATTTCTTTATCTGAGAAACAAAAACAAATAGGTGAATTAGTTTTAAAAGAAATTCGACTGCGTTTAAAGTTTTTAATTAATGTTGGTTTAGATTATTTAACTTTAGATAGACCAGCAATGACTCTATCGGGAGGAGAAGCACAACGTATAAGATTAGCAACTCAAATTGGAGCTGGCTTAACTGGTGTTTTGTATGTATTGGATGAACCCAGCATTGGTTTACACCAAAGGGATAATGATAGATTGCTGGAAACTTTAAAAGATCTTAGAGATTTGGGAAATACTCTTGTTGTTGTTGAACATGATGAAGATACTATGAAATCAGCTGATTACTTAGTGGATATTGGACCAGGTGCAGGAGTTTATGGAGGGGAAATTATTGCAAAAGGTTCATTTGAAGATGTTTTAAATTCAAAGAAGTCATTAACTGGAGCATATCTTAGTGGAAGAAAATCGATTCCTACTCCCAAAGAACGTAGATCTTCAGTCAAGAAAAGTTTAATTCTAAATAACTGCGTTAAAAATAATTTAAAAGATATATCAGTTGAATTTCCTTTAGGGAGACTAGTTTCCGTAACCGGAGTGAGTGGAAGTGGAAAAAGTACATTAGTTAATGAATTATTACATCCTGCACTTAGTCATTCTCTTGGTTTAAAAGTACCTTTCCCAAAAGGTGTTAAAGAATTAAAAGGGATAAAAGCTATAGATAAGGTAATTGTTATTGATCAATCTCCTATTGGAAGAACCCCTAGATCAAACCCTGCAACTTATACAGGGGCTTTTGATCCAATTAGACAGTTATTTACTGCGACAGTAGAAGCTAAAGCCAGAGGTTATCAAGCTGGGCAATTCAGCTTTAATGTAAAAGGTGGTAGATGTGAAGCTTGTCGAGGACAAGGAGTAAATGTAATTGAAATGAATTTTTTACCTGATGTCTATGTTCAATGCGATGTATGTAAGGGAGCTCGTTTTAATAGAGAAACTCTTCAAGTTAAATACAAAGGCTTTAATATTTCTGATGTTTTAGAAATGACTGTTGAGCAGGCTGCAGAAACTTTTTCCGCAATCCCTCAAGCAGCTGATAGATTATCTACATTAGTAGATGTAGGACTTGGTTACGTGAAGTTGGGTCAGCCAGCTCCAACATTATCTGGTGGTGAAGCACAAAGAGTAAAATTAGCAACTGAATTATCTAAAAGAGCTACTGGAAAAACTTTGTATTTAATTGATGAGCCAACAACTGGGTTAAGTTTTTATGATGTTCATAAATTAATGGATGTTATTCAACGTTTAGTAGATAAAGGGAATTCCGTAGTTGTTATAGAGCATAATTTGGACGTTATTAGATGTTCAGACTGGATAATTGATCTTGGGCCTGATGGAGGTGATAAAGGTGGAGAGATTATTGTCGAAGGAACACCTGAAGATGTTGCAAAGCATTCAACAAGTTATACAGCCAAATATTTAAAAGAAGCTCTAAATTAATCTTTTAACCAGTTATATTTCTTCGCATTGTTAACATATAATTCGTTAAATTATCTTTTTATCAAATTGTTAAAAATCAATCATAGCTTCACTTTTGATAGTTATAACTTTTTAAAATAATAAATCATAATGCTTTCTTAATATTTCTACGTTAAAATCCAGCTTAATTAGTCATAAGGTAATTGGAAATCCGAAATTAGTTTGAAATTTTTATATTTACATTTGCATGGTTTAATACGTTCTAATAGTCTTGAATTAGGTAGAGATTCGGATACTGGCGGTCAAACGCAATATGTTTTGGAATTGGTGAAAAGCTTGGCTAATACCTCAGAGGTTGATCAAGTTGATTTAGTTACTCGTCTTATTAAAGATAGTAAAATTGATAGTTCTTATTCAAAAGAGCAAGAATTTATTGTACCTGGAGCACGAATTTTAAGATTTCAATTTGGACCCAATAAGTATTTAAGAAAAGAATTATTTTGGCCTTATTTAGACGAACTAACTCAAAATCTTATTCAGTATTATCAAAAACGCGAAAATAAGCCAAGCTTTATCCATGCTCATTATGCAGATGCTGGCTATGTGGGAGTTAGATTAAGCAAAGCTTTAAAAGTACCTTTTATCTTCACAGGGCATTCTTTAGGAAGAGAGAAAAAAAGAAAATTACTTGAGGCTGGTTTAAAAATTAATCAAATTGAAAAGCTTTACTGTATTAGCGAAAGAATTAATGCAGAAGAAGAGTCTTTAAAACATGCGGATATAGTTGTGACAAGTACTAAACAAGAATCTGTATATCAATATTCTCAATATCACTCTTTTTCATCTGAAAAATCAAAAGTTATTGCTCCTGGAGTTGATCATACTAAATTTCATCATATTCATTCAACAACAGAGACCTCTGAAATTGATAATATGATGCTTCCTTTTTTGAAAGACTTAAGAAAGCCTCCTATATTGGCTATTTCTAGAGCAGTAAGAAGAAAAAATATTCCTTCTTTAGTAGAAGCTTATGGACGATCAGAAAAATTAAAAAGAAAAACTAACTTAATTTTAGTTTTAGGTTGTAGAGACAATACATCTAAACTTGATTCTCAACAAAGAGATGTTTTTCAAAAGATTTTTGAAATGATAGACAAATATAATTTATATGGAAAAGTCGCTTATCCCAAAAAACATTCTCCAGCAAATATTCCTTCTTTATATAGATGGGCAGCTTGTAGGGGAGGACTTTTTGTCAATCCTGCCCTAACAGAACCTTTTGGCTTAACATTACTCGAAGCTTCTTCATGTGGTTTACCGATTATTGCTACAGATGATGGAGGTCCTAAAGAAATTCATGCAAAATGTGAAAATGGTTTATTAGTAGATGTAACTGACATTAATAAGTTGAAAATTGCTCTTGAAAAAGGCATTTCAAACAGTTCTCAATGGAAGTTATGGAGTAGAAATGGAATCGAAGGAGTTCATAGATATTTTAGTTGGAATACTCATGTCAGAAAGTATTTATCTATCTTGCAAGGCCAATATCAAAAATCGACTATGGTGTCATCATCTGGAATCAAAGAAAGTTGTTTGAAAGGCAGTTCTTCGCTTATAAAACCCCATTGATCAAAAATTTGTGGATCTGAATGAATGATTAATTGATTTTTCTGAGTTTTTTTTAATTTAAAGCCTTTTTCTGATAATTTTTTTATTAGCTTGGCTGTTTCTTCAAATCGAGAAGCCATTGCATCAAGACTGACACAGTCACTTGTTAAGCCATCATCCTTCCAAGTAAAGAAACTCATACTTAATAATTCAAAGACTTATTTTTAAAACTATACCTAAAAAAACGAGTAATAGGTTTATTTTCCAGAAGTTTTCAACTATTTTTTCTTCTTTGATACCTTTTAGTTCAAAATGATGATGAATTGGTGTCATTAAAAAGACTCTTTTCCCCTTTTTAAATATTTTTTTGGTGATTTTAAAAAAACTTACTTGAATTATTACGGATAGAGCTTCAATAATAAATATTCCTGAGATAATAAATAGCGTAAAAAAACTATTTGTTAATATTGAAATAGATCCCAATGTCGCGCCGATTGTTAATGATCCAGTATCTCCCATAAATATCTTTGCAGGATATTTGTTGTATTTTAGAAAACCAATACATAAACCTGACATTGCGTAGCAAATAAGACCATAAATTACTAATTCTTTTTGACCTTTAATAAATATTTCTGTACCTAGTCCAAAAAAAACTATTGAGCTACATCCAGAGGCTAATCCGTCCAGACCGTCAGTTAAATTTACTGCATTACTTAAAC
>QCSX01000008.1 GCA_003209065.1 Prochlorococcus sp. AG-670-N10 | reverse complement strand
GATTATATTTTGAGAGGTATTTTGATATGGGAGATTAATTTTAGATTCTTTATTTTTATGAGGATAATCTAAGAAACTTGAGAATTTAGATTTATTAGAAAGTCTCCATAATTCACTTTTGACATTTGGTAATGGATCTAGTTTTAATTTATCAAGACAAATTCTTTGTATCTCTGATGGATTACCGATTAGTTCATTTTCTTTTATTTCTTTAATAATTTGCATTTATTTAGAGTGTCTTGAGAAATTATCAGTCCATTCATAACCATGCTTCTCAAGCTCTAGAGCAAGATCACTTTCTCCTGTTTTTATGATTTGTCCATCCGACATTACATGAACATAATCAGGTTTTATTTCGTCTAATAATCTTTGATAGTGAGTAATTAATATAATTCCTGTTTGCTCATTAGAAATCTTTTTAATACCAGAAGCAACTATACGTAAGGCATCAATATCTAATCCTGAGTCGGTCTCATCTAAAATTGCAATCCTTGGTTCTAATAATGCCATTTGTAATATTTCATTCCTTTTTTTTTCCCCACCTGAAAAACCTTGATTAATACTTCTTGATAAAAAGGCAGAATCCATTTTTACTAAGTCAAGTTTTTCTTTTACTAAATCTTCAAAATCAAAAGTATCTAGTTCTTCTTTTTTGAGAAATTTTCTTCTTGCATTTGTTGCAACTCTTAAAAATTCAAGGTTACTTACTCCTGGAATTTCAATTGGATATTGAAAACCCAAGAAAATTCCAGATTGAGCTCTTTCTTCTGGTTCTAAAGACTGAATATTTTGTCCTGAGAATTTAATTTCACCTTTAGTGATTTTGTATGATGGATGACCTGCAATAATCTTTGAGAGAGTACTTTTGCCACAACCATTTCTCCCCATAATTGCATGAATCTCTCCAGGCTTAACTGAAATGTTTACCCCTTTTAAAATTGGAAGATCTTCTGTAGATGCAAAAAGATTATTTACTTCTAATATTGGATCTAATTCTTTTGTTTTGCTTTGCATCACACTTTATGTATTAATTTAACCTACTGAACCTTCTAATTTGAGGGCAAGCAGCTTATCTGCTTCGGCCGCAAATTCCATTGGTAGTTGATTGAACACATCTCTACAAAATCCACTCACCATCATTGATACAGCTTCTTCAAATTCAATACCTCTGCTTTGTAAATAGAAAAGTTGATCCTCAGAAATTCTACATGTACTTGCTTCATGCTCAATTTCTGCATTTGGTTGTTGAGATTGAATATAAGGAAATGTATTAGCAGCAGCTTGATCACCTATTAACATTGAATCACATTGACTATAATTTCTTGATCCAAAAGCTTTTGAACCCATTTTTACAAGACCTCTGTAACTATTTACCGAATTGCCAGCACTAATTCCTTTACTAACTATTGTTGATTTAGTCTTAGGACCTATGTGAATCATTTTTGTACCTGTATCAGCTTGTTGAAGATTATTAGTAAGTGCTACAGAATAAAATTCCCCTACCGATTCTTCTCCTAAAAGAAGACAGCTAGGATATTTCCATGTTATTGCAGAACCTGTCTCAACTTGGGACCAACTTATTTTACTTCTCTTACCTAAACACTTGCCTCTTTTGGTGACAAAATTAAAAATTCCACCAACGCCCTCTTCATTTCCAGCATACCAATTTTGTACTGTTGAATATTTAATTGAGGCATCATCTAAAGCAATAAGTTCTACTACTGCTGCGTGCAAAGTATTTGTATCAAACATTGGAGCTGTACATCCTTCAAGGTAGCTAACTGAGCTAGATTCTTCCGCGATAATTAGCGTTCTCTCGAACTGACCGGAATCCCCACTATTGATTCTAAAATAAGATGAAAGATCCATAGGACATGTAACCCCTTTAGGTATATAAACGAACGAACCATCACTAAAAACAGCAGAGTTGAGTGCTGCAAAATAATTATCATTAGCAGGTACAACAGAACCTAAATATTTTTCAATTAAATCTGAGTGGTCTTTGACTGCTTCACTTATAGAACAAAATATGACCCCATGTTCAGCGAGTTCTTTTCTGAAAGTTGTTGCAATAGAAACACTATCAAACACTGCATCGACAGCAACGTTTGTAAGTTTTTTTTGTTCAGTTAGAGGAATTCCTAATTTATCAAAAGTTTCTAGGAGTTTGGGGTCAACTTCATCCAAACTAGAGATTTTTTCTTTTTGTTTTGGTGCTGAATAATAAATTATATCTTGATAATCAATATTTTTGTAGCCTAGATCTGCCCAGTTAGGCTCTACCATTTTTTGCCATTTTTTAAAGGCATTCAGTCTAAAATTAAGAAGATATTCAGGCTCCTCTTTTTTGTTTGAAATTAATCGAATTGTATCTTCATTTAGTCCTTTGGAAATTTTTTCAGTTTCAATATCGGTAACGAAACCATACTTATAAGGTTCAGATACGACATCTTTAACTAAATTTTCACTTACCATGATTTTATTTAATTAATCTATTTCAAATATTCTTTTATACTTTAACTAAATATATGCCCAATATTGAGTTTTTATCCTTAATTAAATCAAAAATTAATGTCTAATCAAACTAATTCTTTTGGAAGTCCTTTAAGCGATGAGATCGTTAAAAAAATAGAACAACTTAATCTATCAATAATCCAAAAGCATCATATAAGGTTACTCGCCCATTGCCTTGAAATTTTTAAAGAGATCTCAAATGATAACAGATCTTTGTTTGAAGAAGATAAACTTCTTAGAGAATGGTGTGAAAAACAGTCTCAGAAATTTAATGATAAAGATTTTGATCAACTTTTTTACGAACAAATGTCTTCTGCTGCAAAAAAGTTAAACTTTTTTTCCCAGAGCATTGAAAAAAACTTTAAAGAATTGGATCTTGATGATTTAGTTCTATTAGTATTACAAAATCATGGAAGTTAATATGAAGCGATCCCGAAGAAAAAATATATTTTTGTTGAGTTCTTGACAATTCAAGGTAATAAAATTTAAAAAAATAGAAAATTAATTTGCAACTTATAGATTTCTAGATTTGTTCAAAATTCACTTGTACCAACTATTTACATAGAAGTTGTAAATTTTAAAAACTTGAAAGTAGTCAGAAGATCCTGACGACTGCCATTAATTCCCCGCATTCTGCAAAAAAAAAGAACATACTAACTCCATGCAAATTATGGAGATCTAAAAGTGGTTGATGGGATCAAGAATAAAGAAAATCTACTTAGTCTAACCCTCAGACAACTGCGTCAAGAAGCTAGTAAATTATCTATTCCTCTTTACAGTAGAAAAACAAAAGCCGTATTGATTGATCTCATATTCAAATATCAAAAAAAAGTAGCCGCAATACCTAATGAAAAATTTGTTAATAAAGTCTATGAAAAAAAAATATCTGATACTTATGTGCAATCAAAAAAAGAAGAAGTAAGTACCAAAGTTGTATTTTTGCCTAGAGATCCTGAATGGGCATATGTATTTTGGCAGATCTCAGAAATTGATCGTGAAAAAGCTCAGTCTTTAGGAGCTAATAAATTATGTCTACGTTTGTATGATGCTACAGGTATTGAAGATGGGAAATTAAATCAGGGAACTTTAAGGGAAATTAATGTAGACAGCTATAGTACTGAATGGTATTTACCAATTCCTCTTGCAGATAAGGACTATAAGGTTGAATTAGGTTATAAATATGGTTTTAAATGGATGTCATTAGCTTTTTCTTCTGTAAGTCATGTGCCAGGTTCACATCCTTCAGAGCAGATTTTAGATAAATTTGTTCCTTTTAACTTAGAAGAGCCTTCATCTTCATTAGAGCCTTCTGCAACAATTCAAAGTCCTCAAGGACAAGAAGTTAATGGTTTGCATGAACGCTTATATCGGGCAGCAACAAGTTTTCCTAAAAGAAAAAAAGTAGGATCTGAGGAGTTCATGGAAGATATGAATACAAAAGCTTTAAATTCTAATCTGACTGACTCTGGTGCAGGTCAATGGTCTTCAGGCTTAAATGAATCTGGTAGTGGAATAGTGAAAAATAGATCTTTTTGGTTAGTTGCTGATGCGGAATTAATTGTCTATGGGGCAACAGACCCATCTGCAAAGCTAACTATTGGTGAAGAGGAAGTTCCTTTAGCTGCAGATGGTACTTTTAGACTTCAAGTGCCCTTTAGAGATGGCTCTCAAAAATATGAGATTAAAGCTGTTGATGTTTCGGGGGAACAAGAAAAGAGCATTACCATGAAATTTGATAGAGGTACTCCTCTTGACGACACAAATGAAAAAAATAATGCTGAGACAGAATGGTTTTAAACAAATAATTTGATGAAGAAAAAAATTGTTGCTTTTACACCTTTATTTGGAGCTTTAACTTTTCCCTTAATAGTTCCTATTACTATTTCTAAGTTTGGAATTAATTATGGCATTCTAAGCGCATTAGTTATTTCTTCTTTATGGTTTATCGCTATGTTAAGAACATCCGAAATGCCGCATTAATTTAGTTAGATTTTTTTAAGTTTTATAAAAATCATGACTGAGGTAAATGTAATTAATATAAAAAATCCTTTTCAAGATCAGAAACCAGGCACTTCAGGGTTAAGAAAAAGTACTCTAAGATTTCAAGAAGAGCATTACTTAGAAATATTTATAGAGGCAATTTTTAAATCACTCAAAGATTTGAAGGGATCAACTTTGGTCGTTGGAGGTGACGGTAGATATGGAAACATTGATGCAATTAAGAAGATTATTCAAATATGTGTAGCTCATCAAGTTGGAAAAGTTATTGTTCCAAAAAATGGTTTATTATCTACGCCTGCAGCCTCTCATTTGATTAGAAAAGAAGATGCTATTGGAGGTATTATTCTTTCAGCAAGTCATAATCCAGGTGGAATCGAAGGGGATTTTGGAGTGAAATTAAATATTGCTAATGGAGGACCAGCTCCTGAGTTAATTACAAATCAAATATTTCAATGTTCTCAATCACTTAAAAGTTATAAAATCAGCAAAATTAAAACACCTGATTTAGATAAGTTTGGTATATTTTCTTTTGGGGACACCTCAGTAGAAATAATTGA
This sequence comes from Prochlorococcus sp. AG-670-N10, assembly GCA_003209065.1. GTDB lineage: Bacteria > Cyanobacteriota > Cyanobacteriia > PCC-6307 > Cyanobiaceae > Prochlorococcus_A. Next base: position 53,634 of record QCSX01000008.1, on the reverse strand, counting down.
TGGATTAAAGGATTATTCAGATTTAATGGAGAATATTTTTGATTTAGATCAAATTAGCGATTTTCTGAAAAAAGATTTCTCTTTAATTTTTGATGCAATGAATGCAGTTACTGGTCCATATGCAAAAAATATTTTCGTGGGAAAAATGGGTCTTGCAGATGACTGTGTAATGAATGGAGTTCCATTAGATGATTTTGGAGGTTTACATCCTGATCCAAATCTAACTTATGCTTCAAATTTGGCTGATTTATTGTTAGTTCAAAAATCCTATAGTTTTGGGGCTGCATGTGATGGTGATGGTGATAGAAATATGATCTTAGGTCAGGGATGTTTTGTGAATCCAAGTGATAGCCTTGCAGTTATTACTGCTAATACAAATTGTGTTCCTGGTTATAAAGATGGAATTGCCGGTGTGGCACGATCTATGCCTACAAGTTCAGCTGTCGATTCTGTGGCTAGGACGTTAAATATTCCTTGTTTTGAAACACCAACAGGATGGAAATTCTTTGGAAATCTTCTAGATTCTAATTTAATTTCAATTTGTGGAGAGGAAAGCTTCGGTACTGGTAGTAATCATGTTAGAGAAAAAGATGGCTTATGGGCAGTTTTATATTGGCTTCAAATTTTAGCTGTACAAAATTGTTCAGTAAGCGAATTAATGCAAAATCATTGGAAGCAATATGGAAGAAATTATTATTCAAGACATGATTATGAGGCCATTCCATCTACTGTTGCTAATCAAATTTTCAATAATTTATATACTTTGCTTCCAAGTTTAAAAGGAAATAAGTTTGCTGGAAATATGGTAAAAGGAGCAGATAATTTTTCATATTTAGATCCAGTTGATAATTCTATTAGTAAAAATCAAGGATTAAGAATTATACTAGAAGATAACTCGAGGGTAATTTTGCGTTTGTCAGGTACTGGCACTAAGGGTTCAACTTTAAGATTATATTTCGAAAAATTTGCAAGTTCTCAACAAAATTTAGATTTAAATCCTCAGGTAGCCTTAAAAGCTTTAATTGATAATTTAGATCATTTATTAAATATTACAAAACTAACTAAAATGGAAAAGCCTACTGTTATCACATAAATTTTTAATAATTTATTCTAAGATTAAAAATATGGAGTCAGATAATTTATTTAGCAATACTTTTCAAACAAAAAGTAACGCCCCTTTGGCAGATAAATTAAGACCAAAGAATTTTGATGATTTTTTTGGACAAGAAGCTATTTTAGGAAATAATTCTTTGTTGAGAAATGCAATTTTGAATGATAAGTTAGGGAATATTATTTTTTTCGGACCACCTGGTGTAGGAAAAACAACTTTAATTGAGATTATATCCTCTAATACTCGTTCCTCATTAATAAAGTTAAATGCTGTTTTATCTAGTATTAAGGAGTTAAGAAACGAAATTGCTAATGCTAAGGAAAGGTTACATAGTACAAATAGGAAAACAATTTTATTTATTGATGAGGTACATAGATTTACTGCAGTCCAACAGGATGCTTTATTGCCCTCAATAGAGAATGGCACCATTACTTTTATTGGTGCAACAACAGAGAATCCCTTTTTTGCTGTAAATAAAGCTTTAATAAGCAGAGCCCGCATTTTTTCATTACTTCCTTTAAATGAAAATGATTTGAAAAAAATTATTGAAAAAGTAATAAATTATTATCACGACCTGAAAGATTCTAAAACTATCCAGATAACAGATGATGCAATTAATCATTTAATAAAGTTTTGTGGTGGTGATGCAAGGAATCTCATAAACGCTTTAGAGTTATGCATAAGTATTACAAAAGAAAATAACGATAACTTGATTTTTATTGATCTTCCAATAGCAGAAGACTCAATCCAAAAGAAAAAAATTGTATATGACAAAAATGGTCAGAGTCATTTTGATGTTATTAGTGCATTTATTAAATCTATTAGGGGGTCAGATCCAGATGCGACCTTATATTGGCTTGCGAATATGGTTGAAGCTGGTGAAGATCCAAACTTTATTTTCAGGAGACTTTTGATCTCTGCTTGTGAGGATATTGGCCTTGCAGATCCTAATGCAATAGTTGTTGTTAAATCTTGTTGTGATGCTTTTGATCGAGTTGGTTTCCCTGAAGGATTATATTTTCTTTCTCAAGCATCTTTATACCTTGCAATTTCTCCAAAAAGTAACAGTAATAAAGCAATTTTTAAAGCAGTGGAGGCAATTAATTCTACTAATATTTCCTCAGTTCCTAATCATCTGAAAAATAATTCTAGCTATTATTTAAATCCGCATAATTATCCAGAACAATCGCTGCAACAAGAATATCTGCCAAATGAATTAAAAGAACTTAAGTTTTGGAAACCCAAAGATTCTGGATGGGAAAAAAAGAGATATCAAGATTTATCTAAAAAACGAAATAGTTAGACTATTCTCGAGCTGCAAAGAATATTTGGCATAAAGTAAGATCTTTCTTGTAAAGCCAAACAGATAGTCCAATTATAAAAATTAATTTGGGTAAGGTTTAAATGAACTTTATTCTTTGTATGTAAAATCTTTTTTTCGAGTTCAAGATATTGCCATTCCTTTATATCTTCAGCTAATTTACCATGAGCCCATTTTACAGCTGCCTCAATCGCACACCATTGATTTAAAATGGAGTTTTTATTTAATTCGCTATTATTATTTGATCTATTTGATTTTAAAAAATATTTTCTTGCTAATTTCTCATAATTAAAATCTCTATCTATTCTCTCAATATCAACCCCAATTTTTTTTTCATGCCAAACTAATATAAATGCATCATTGCAATGACTGAAACTTAAATACCCCATCCCGTTGGGTAATTCAGGAGGTTCTCCTGGATTTGCGATTAAAGGGATTTCTAAAGGATTTAAATTAAAAAGAGTTCCTAGGGACTTTCTAATGTATGCTCTACTTTCTAAAAAAATATTTGCTCTTTGCCTAGAAAGTTTACTTGCGATTTCAAGTTCATTTAGTGTTGCGACATCTTGTACACCTTTGATCTCATGAAACCAGATTTTTGGTATTTTATAATTATAATTATTTAATAATTGCAATGGCTCTTAAGGTTGGTGACAAAGCACCAGAATTTAATTTAAAAGACTCTTTTGAAAAAGACGTAGCTTTAAAAGACTTTAAAGGTAAGAGAATAATACTATATTTTTATCCAAAAGATAATACTCCAGGTTGTACTAAAGAGGCTTGTAACTTTAAAGAGAATTGGGATTTACTTAAGGAAAATAATTTTGTAGTTCTTGGAGTTAGTAAGGATAGCGCTGCTTCACATCAGAAATTTATCGAAAAATTTGACTTACCTTTTGTTCTTTTGACTGATCCTGAACCTTATAAAGTTTCTTCTGATTATGATAGTTATGGACTTAAAAAATTTATGGGAAAGGAATATATGGGAATGATGAGAAATACTTTTTTAATTGATTCTGATGGTAACGTTGAAAAAATTTATCTAAAGGTTAAAGCAGCCATAATGGCAGATCATATTATTTCAGATTTAGGATTAAGGTAAATATTCTAATGATTGAAATGTGTGATCATCCCTTGCATAACTAAATTCGGGGCGATAATAATTTCTTCTTTCTTTTGCTTTAATAGACTACCAATTAATTCAGAGTCGCCTCCGCATATAATCAAAATATCCTTAGCAGGTTTAAATGATAAATTAATCACACCCATGAGAGAGTTAGATACTCCTTTTAACATTGAATCTTCTGTATTAATTAGAAAATCTTGAACAGGAATATCATATTTTTTAGGAGCTTTAAGATTATCGGTGTATTTCTCCATAGATCTTAGCTGTGTCAGAAAACCAGGTGTTATTTGCCCACCGATAATAGAGCCTTTTGCAGTTAACTTCGTAATAGACAAAGTTGTTCCAAAATCTGCTACCAATAGATCTTTTCTTGATGGGTTCTCTATTATTTTTAAAGCTTCCAAACAACCAAGAGCTCTATCAACCCCAAAATGATTCGGAAGGTTTTTTAATTTAATATCTTGAGTTGAGATCCTATTTTCTTGCTTAAGAGACAAATCTGGTAATTTCCCTACTGATGCCCAAATTAAATTATTTAAATTTATATTTTGAGGCACATTATTATTTTTTTGTGTGTGAAAAAACTTATACTTTGGTTGTAAATTTTTTGCCCAGTGAAGCCTGCTATTGCCAACTAAAAGGAAATTAATATCATCAATCATAGTCCTGAAAGAAAAATTTAATTTTCAGTATGAATTCCACATTCTTGCTTCATTCCGCCAAATCTTGTTGTCCTGCCTTCTTTCTCAACACTTTCAGGAGAACTGGAATGCCAATCTCCAACAGTTGAATATCCTTTTGAGAAAAGTGGGTGTGACGGTAATTGATTTTCTTTCATGTAATAAAAAATATCTTTGTTTTTCCAGTTGAGTAAGGGCCTTAAAGAAAGTCGTTTACGTATTACGTCAACAAAATTCATTTTATTCCTATTTTTCGTTTGCTCCGATCTCACACCGCTAGCCCAGCAGAATATGTCGTGTTTATCTAAAGCATTTTCTAAAGGTTTGATTTTTCTTATGTCATGATATTTATCTAAATCACTAGATTTATTAGTTTCCCAAAGTTTTCCATAAAGGGATTCCATTCTTGCTGGAGATAGTTCACTTTGTAAAACTTCTATTTCTAAAGATAAATCATTAATTAGTCTCTCCGCATATTTATAAGTCTCTGAGGGTAAGTAACCTGTATCTATCCAGAAAATCTTAATTTTTTTTTGTAGTGAGTGCTTATGCACCATATGTAAAATAACTGATGATTGTATCCCAAAGCTTGTTGTAATTGCGAAGTGATTATCAAAGTTTTTATAACCCCATAATATTATTTCTTTGGGGGTCATATCTTTTAGTTTGTTATTATGCCCTTCTAAATTAAGTTGAATACTTTCTAGCGTTTTCTCAATCATTATCAAAGGTAGTTAGGGATTAGAGGTTATTTCGCTCAGTTTGAATATTATTCGTTTAATTTAATAATACATTTAGGTTTAACAATATATCCTTCATGAAATCAATAAAAAAACCAATAGTAATAGTTGGCGCAGGCTTTGGAGGTATGACAGTTGCTTCAAACTTAAAAAGACTTAATCCTTCTTTGCCGATCCTAGTCGTTGATTCTGAAGCACAGTTTATATTTAAACCTTTAATGTATGAAGTTTTAAGCGAAGAATTATCAATGTGGGAGACTGCTCCTGAATTTTTAAATATATTTTCAAATTTAGGTATTACTTTTCTAAGAAATTGTTTAACTAAAATTAGATTTGATGAAAAGATTCTCGAATTTAGTAATGATTTAAATATAGGCTATGAATGTTTGATTCTTTGTACCGGATCCTTATCTAGTAATTTTTCAGTTAAAGGAGTAGATGAAAATTGTTATTTTTTCAATAATTTAAATGATCTTAAAAAGTTAAAGTCGTTTTTAAAAAAATTTCAGAATGACAAAATAAAGAAAAACTTATTTGTAATTGGAGCTGGTCCTTCTGGGGTAGAGATCGCATGCAAAATTAATGATATATATAAAAATAAATTTGATATAAGTATTGTTGAAAGGTCTAATGAAATTTTAGGTCGAAATAAGATTTTTAATCGAGAAGAAGCGGAGAAAGCTTTAGAAAGAAGAAAAATAAATGTTCTTTTAAATTCAACTGTTCAAGAAATTTCTGACAAAAAAATTAGTATTTTGGATGATTCTGAGATTAAAGACTTAGATCAAGATATTGTTATCTGGACTGCTGGGGTCAAACCTAACCTTCCCTACATTGACGAACAAGTCACACAAAAAGACGGAAGAATTCTCGTGAATGAAAATTTTCAGATAGATAATTGTGTAAACTCTTTTGCTATTGGAGATATTTCAATCATTAAAGGTATGGAGGATTTGCCTTTGACCGCTCAAGTTGCAATGCAACAAGGAAATCATCTTGCTAAAAATATTGAATTACTCTTTCAAGAAAAAGAGCTTTTGCCTTTTAATTTTGAGGATAATGGTGAAATGATTAGTTTAGGAATTGGTGAAGCATCCATTTCTGCTTTAGGGGTTACTTTATCGGGTAAAGTGGCATTTGAAGCAAGAAGATTGATTTATGCTTCAAAAATGCCTGATATTAGTAAAAGCTTAAAATCTATGGCTTCTTGGTTATTTCAAAAAAAATCTACTTTAAATAACTTTATTAATAAAAAACCATAAACAAGTTTAAACTTTTTTGGCCTCTTGTTTATAGGTATATTGAGTTAAATAAGTTTGATATGAATCTGATTTCTTTTTTTAGTAATAATTTAGATGCACTAATAACAGTATTAGTTTTATTTCTGTCATTAATTTTATTTATAAGAAATACCATAGCCCCTGAATTAACTGGTTTATTATGCGTTGGAATATTTATTGTTACTGGAGTTCTCACCCCTGAAAAAGCCTTATCTGGATTTGGAAGCCCATCGTTAATCACTTTGATGGGTTTATTTGCAGTTTCATCTGCATTATTTAAAAGTGGTGCGTTAGACAGAGTAAGGGAGCTGATATCCTCTGAAAATATCAAAACGCCTAGAAAATTAATTTTACTTATTACTTTTTTAATAGCTCCAATATCTGGGATCGTTCCTAATACACCAGTTGTTGCATCCCTTTTGCCTTTGATTGAAGGCTGGTGTGAACGACGAAATATTTCACCTTCCAAAGTTCTTTTACCTTTGTCTTTTGCGACTCTATTAGGAGGAACACTTACATTATTAGGGAGCTCAGTAAATCTTCTAGTTAGTGATATTAGTCAGCAATTAGGCTATGGGTCTCTTGAATTATTTAGCTTGACTTCAATAGGAATTCCAGTTTGGTTAATAGGCACAACATATATGATCTTAGTCTCTGACGTTCTTTTGCCTGATAGAGGAAGAAATAAAGATTTTATTAAAAATGGTAATTTGAATATTTATTTTACAGAAGTTACCATTCCTTCTTCCTCTGAATTAGTTGGCCAATCAGTTAGAAATAGTAGATTACAAAGAAGATTCGATGTTGATGTTCTTGAGTTGCAAAGAAAAGGAAAAGTAATATTACCCCCTCTTGCAGATCGTAAATTTGAGCCTGAAGATAGATTGATAGTACGTGTTACGAGGGCGGATTTATTGCGCTTACAACAAGAACATACAATTTTGTTAGCTGAAAATAAGAGATCTTTTAGCGGCACTAATCTTCTTTCTACTGATGAAGGTACCAAAACTTTCGAGGCTTTGCTTCCTTCAGGATCAACTTTAGCAGGAGCGAGCTTGAGAGAACTAAGATTTAGGCAACGTCATAATGCAACAGTTTTAGCTCTCAGAAGAGGACAACAAACTGTTCAGGAAAGATTAGGTCAAGCCGTTTTAAGAGCAGGAGATGTTTTGTTACTTCAGGCACCTTTAGACTCAATAAGAGGTTTACAAGCAAGCAATGACTTATTAATTTTAGATCAATTTGAAGATGATTTGCCATTTTTAATTAGAAAACCAATTGCAATTGCAATTGCAATTGGTATGGTTCTCTTGCCTTCTTTAACTAATATTCCATTAGTAGGATCAGTTCTTTTAGCAGTTATAGCGATGGTTGCTTTTGGATGTTTGCGTCCTGCAGAAATACAAAGGTCAATTAGGCTAGATATTATTTTATTATTAGGTTCATTATCAAGTTTCAGTGTAGCTATGCAAGCTACTGGATTGGCCGATCTAATAGCCATAAATTTGGATTTTGTCCTGAGTGGAATGCCACTCTATTTTGCTTTAATAGTAATTTTTATAGCTACTGTAATACTTACTCAATTTATAAGTAACGCTGCTTCTGTTGCGCTTATATTGCCTGTTGCTATTCAGTTTTCAAGCGTTCTAGGGATCTCGCCAAACGCCCTAATAATGCTTGTATTATTTGGTGCAAGTCAATCATTCTTAACTCCCATGGGTTATCAAACAAATTTAATGGTTTACGGACCTGGGAGATATAGATTTTTTGATATTGCAAAATATGGTGCGGGTTTAACACTTATAATGTCATTGACTGTACCAGCTTTAATAATTTTAAATTATAAATAATTAAATAAAGTGAAAATAAAGAACGTTGTTTATAAATTAAAAGAAATATACAGAAAGTTATCTGTACCGCAATTCACAATTGTCACAGGATTAATTATTATTATTTTTGGAACCTTAATTTTAAGTTCTCCATTATGTTCTTCATCGGATGTAGGTTTGTGGGAAGCATTCTTTACATCTACTTCTGCAATAACTGTTACGGGATTAACTATCATTGATGTAGGAGTTGATTTAAATATTTTTGGGCAAATATTCTTAGCTTTAATGCTTTTATCAGGTGGTTTAGGATTAATGGCTATTACTACTTTCTTACAGGGATTTGTTGTAAAAGGTACTCAGCTTAGAACTAGATTGGATAAAGGTAAGACTCTCGATGAATTTGGGGTTGGTGGAATTGGGAGAACTTTTCAAAGCATTGCTATAACTGCCACTTCTATTATTTCTTTTGGAGCAATAGTATTATATTTTTTCGGGTTTCTAGAAATTCAAAATAATTGGCAAAGACTATGGTCTGCAATTTTTCATAGCATTTCTGCATATAACAATGCAGGTTTTTCTTTGTGGTCTAACAGCCTCCAAGATTATCGATCTAATTTTGTTGTCAATATTGTATTTATTTTTTTAATTGTGATGGGAGGACTTGGTTGGAGAGTTATTGATGATATATGGAGCAATAGAAAAAATCTTTCATATAAAAAATTGAGTCTTCATTCTAGATTAGTAATTAGGACAAGTTTTTCCTTAATAATTTTTGGATCATTAGGTTTTTTTCTAATAGAGACGTTATTAAATAGTCAATTTTTTAGTGATCTAAATTTCTTTGAGAAAATTTTATCATCTATTTTTGAGATTGTGAGTGCAAGAACCGCGGGATTTACAAATTTTCCAATATCTTTAAATTCAATATCAGATACTGGTCTCTTGCTATTAATGACGTTGATGTTTATTGGAGCTAGCACCGGTGGTACTGGTGGGGGAATCAAAACTACAACTTTTATTGCCTTAATGGCAGCAACTAGATCAACGTTAAGGGGACAAAAAGATGTAATTATTAGTAATAGATTAATTTCAGATAAGGTTATTTTGAAAGCAGTTGGAATAACTGTTGGTTCTTTACTTTTTGTTCTCTTGATGGCTATGTTATTAAGTACTACAAATACTTTTATTAAAAAAGAATCATTTACATTTCTTGAAATTCTTTTCACATGTATTTCTGCATTTGCAACTGTAGGTTTTGATATCGGTTTGACATCAAAATTAAATCATTTTGGACAGTTTATTTTAATTATTGGTATGTTCGTAGGAAGACTTGGGATTCTTTTGCTTTTAAGTGCTCTGTGGCAGGCTCTATATAAGAGTAGAATAGAAAGACAAAAAAGAATTGGCTATCCAAAAGCTGATCTTTATGTTTAGCCTTTACTAATATTTATTATGGCTGATTGGTGGCAATGGTCTCAACCAAAAGAAGAGGAAGCTCTAACTTTCGCAGTTGTAGGAGTTGGAAGATTTGGAACGGCTGTTTGTAGAGAACTTATAAGTAATGGCGTAGATGTTTTAGCTGCAGATGCTTCTGAAAAGGCTATTGATGATTTAAGACAATTAGAACCTTCTATTGAAGCCAGAGTAATAGATTGTACTGATGAAGAATCAATGAAGGAATCAGGTATTTTAGAGATGAATACAGTTGTGGTAGGTATTAGTGAACCTATTGAAGCAAGTATTACCACTACTCTTATTGCTAAGGATAGTGAAGGAACAAAAGTAAAAAGAGTAATTGCAAGAGCCACGAGTGATTTGCATGAAAAGATGTTAAAAAGAGTAGGTGCTGATAAGGTCGTTTTCCCTTCTAGAATGCAAGGTGAAAGGTTAGGTTTAGAACTTGTTAGACCTAATCTAATTGAAAGATTAGAATTGGATAATCAAACTGGAATAGATGAAATAACAGTTCCAGAAGAATTTATTGGGAGATCTTTAAGAGATTTAAATTTAAGAAAAAATTATTTAGTTAACGTTCTTGCTGCTGGTCCTCCAGAACAATTAACAGTCAATCCTCCTGCAAAATATATTCTTGAGAGAGGAAATATTTTGGTAGTTATGGGAAAAACTTTAGATTTACAAAAATTACCTCAAAATTAATTATTTATTCTCGGATTTTTTGGTATATATAATCCTTTGAGGAGCTCCTTTTAATCTTTTAATACTTTGTCTTTCTAATGTATCTCTGAAATTATCGGTATCAATATTAGTATCTGATGTTTGTGGTTTGGCTTCTCTTTTCAAATAATTTTTAATTCCTTCTTGAATCAAGACCTTTGCCATATTGCTGACGGTTCTTGATTCATTTTCAGCTAAACAATTTAACTGCTCACAAATTAATTCTGGAAGAACCACTTGAATTCTAGGGGATTTTGGCTTTCCATTAGTTGAATTTTGGCGGGTTGCCATTAGTCAAACTGAATAACTGTTACTTTTAAGTATACACAGTTAGTCAAGGGTAGTATCTTTGTGTATATTAATAGTAAGCATATAAGCCTTTGATTAATTAGTTACTTGCGTAAATTATGAAAAATTCAAGAAAACTTGATTCTTCTCAAAGATCAACAATTGATAAAAAGAAAAAAAAATTAATACAGTCTGAGTCTTTAAGTAACGAGAATAGTGATGTATTAGTATCTGCAGTGATCAGTCCATATTTATTGACTCATCTTCATCAAATTCTTCAGCGTTCTGAATATTATGCTCAGAAAGATGGAAGAATATCGCATGCGGCAAATTTTGCAAAGTTAAGAAAAGTTCTTTGTTTAGATGCAAGAAGTATGGCAGATGCCTCAGCTAAAGAAATAAATGAGACTCATCATGATTTATCTATAAATAAATATAATCAACAAAATGTAGCTTGAGGTAATAATCTATTGATATGAATTCATAAAAACTGATGATTAGTAATGTTGAAAAACTCTATAGTTTGATTTCAAATGATAATAAAAAAAAACAAAGTTTATTTTTAATGGCTCTAAATAATCCAAAAGCAGCACTAGAAAAAATTTGTGAGATTGGTAGAGAATTAGATATTAAAGTTACACAAGAGGAGGTTATTGAATATTTAGAGACTGTTGATGACGAAGCAACTAAATTATGGTTGATTAAGGCCCGAGGAGGTCTTTAGTAAAGGATCTAAAATACTTTCTTCATTTGTTAATGGCGCAGTTCTTTTGTTATACCCCCCACCCCCAGCTAAAGTCCAAAAAAACCAATAACTGGGTATCGCTAATGCTGCAGCTATGAAAATTACTACAACTTGTTCTATTCTTTTCATAGCTTAATATTATTCCAGAAAAATTTTTTTTGTAAAAAGTCTCTATTTATGTAAATTCAATTTTTTTAAAGTGATTAGATTTGATAACGTAAGCAAAATTTATTCTACAGATATTGTTCTTAAAAATATTAATTGGGAGATTAGGAAAGGAGAAAAGATAGGATTAGTTGGCTCTAATGGTGCAGGTAAATCGACTCAATTTAAAATCTTAATTGGAGAGGAAGATCAAACGAGTGGACTAGTTCTTAAGGAAGGAAGTCCAAAAATTTCTCACTTAAAACAGGAATTAGATTGTAATTTAAGGCGAACAGTAAGAGAGGAATTAGAAAGTTCTTTTACAGATATTCAATTAGTTTCAAATAAACTTTTAGAGATTGAAAATGAAATGAAATTATTAGAGGGTAGTAATGATTCTAAAAAACTAGATTACCTTGTAAATCAACTAGCAACATATCAAGAAAAGTTTGAATCTTTAGGTGGCTATCAAATGCAGGCAGAAGTAGAGAAGATATTGCCAAAACTTGGATTTTCTCAAGAAGATGCTGATAAATTAGTGGGTAATCTCTCAGGGGGTTGGCAGATGAAAATAGCTCTTGGAAAAATTATTTTACAAAAACCTGATTTACTTTTACTCGATGAGCCAACAAATCATTTAGATTTAGATACAATTTTTTGGCTAGAGGAATATTTGATTTCTTTAAAAATAGCAATCATATTGATTAGTCATGATAGATATTTCTTAGATAAATTATGTAAAAAAATTATTTTTATAGAAAGAGGAATTTCTGAAACATATAATGGCAATTATTCTTTTTTTGTTGAACAGAAATCTTTAAATGAAGAATCTCAAAATAAAGCTTTTGCGTTGCAGCAAAAAGAGATTGAAATACAAAGAAAGTATATTGAAAGATTTCGCGCTAGTGCAACAAGGAGTACTCAGGCGAAAAGTAGAGAGAAACAATTAAAAAAGATTACAAAAATTGATGCACCTATTTCAAGTTTAAAAAGTCCTTCTTTTAATTTTCCAGAATGTCCAAGATCTGGTAAATCAGTTCTTCAAATTAAGAATTTATCTCATAGCTTTGAGGATAGAATTCTTTTGTTTGACGTTAATTTAAAGGTTACTGCGGGAGAAAAAATAGCAATTTTAGGTCCTAATGGATGTGGTAAATCTACTTTGCTTAAGATGATTATGAAAAAAATAGAACCTGAGATTGGAGAAGTTAATTTAGGAAAACATAATATAATCACAAGTTATTACGAGCAGAATCAGGCTGAAGCCCTTGCTGGTGAAAAACAAGTTATTGATTTAATATTTTCAAAAGCACCAGATTGGTCTCAACAAAAAGTAAGGACATTCTTAGGAAGTTTTGGGTTTTATAATGATTCTGTATTTAAATATGTTCAACAACTTAGTGGGGGTGAAAAAGCAAGATTGGCATTGGCTTTGATGATTATGAATCCAAGCAATTTTTTACTTCTGGATGAACCTACCAATCATTTAGATCTTCAATCTAAGGAGAATCTAGAACTTGCAATCAATAATTATAAAGGCACAGTATTTATTATTTCGCATGATAGATATTTTATTTCTAAAGTTGCCAATAGAATTATTGAAATTAAAGAATCTAAATTATTATCTTTTAATGGTAATTATGAATATTTTTTAGAGAAAAGAAAGGATTAAAAAATTGCTATTTCCAAGCTTGATTAATTTTTTTCTTGTTTATTTAATTCAGGAATTTTTTTTAGAAAACTTTACAATCCTCTAAGCAAGATCACTTATTTATCTTTACAGACCTATGGGAATTGTTTAATGTAATAATTACGAATAAATCTGATTTAGAATACTAATGAAAAAGTATACGCTTAAAGAAAGTAATTATGTAATTACTGATCCAGTAGAAAGTTATTTTGAGTGTATTTCTAGTTGCGATATTAAAGATGAAATTTGCATATCTAAATGTGTAGAAGTACTTAGGGATGATGAAAATTAAAAATTTAGTTTCTTGATAAATTTGTAATATCAACTGGTTTAACTTTTAATGTAATAATTTTATTGTTTCTTTTTATGGTTATGTTTATATACTGGTTAATTCCGTTATTACTTATTGCATTGATAACATCTGAAGAATTATTAATATCTTTATTACCCACTTTTATGATTATGTCATTAGCGTAAAACCCACTTTGTTCCGCTGGACTATTTGGGACAACATATCCTATTTTTACAATATTTTTATTAATCTCAAAGGAATTTTCATCTATTAAGTTTATTCCAATCATTGGGTGAATTGCTCTACCATTTTTGATTAGTTGTGAAGCGATATTTTTAGCTTTATTTATTGGAATTGCAAAACTTAAGCCTGCCCCAGGCCCTGATCTAATCAAAGTATTAATTCCAATCACCTCTCCAGTACTATTTAATAAAGGTCCTCCAGAATTGCCAGGATTTATTGCAGCATCTGTTTGAATTAACTCAAATTTTTTATCATATATTCCTAATTGTGAGACATTTCTATTTAAATTACTAATTATTCCAAGAGTGACTGTATTCTCTAGTCCAAAAGGATTTCCAACAGCTATTGCCCAATCACCAACTTCTATTTTTGATGAATCACCTAATATTGCTTTTGGCCAAGGCCCTCTACCTTGAAGCTTAATAACGGCTATATCAGTCAGTGAATCTTGTCCTATTAAATCACCTTTATATTTTGTTCCATTTGATAAACCAACTATTAACTTTTCAGATCCATTAACAACATGTGCATTTGTCATTACTAGACCATCTTCAAATATAAATCCGCTTCCTTGACTTTGTTCTATTTGTGGTTGGTTTTCACGGGGTAATTGTAATCCAAAGAATCTTTCGAAATATGGGTCTATAAAAATTCTTGAATCTCTAGAAAATTGTTTATTTTTTACAAGTCTTTGTGTATCAATAGTTACCACAGACGCCCCAGTTTTCTTAATTGCTTTTGTAATGAAAGATATATCGGAAATTTTTAATTCTTCACTAAGATTTCTATTTACTATTGGCTGAGATATTAAGTGTGGTTCGTTGAGTAAGCCAATCGATAAATATGATAGAAAAAATATTTTCTTAAAACAGAATTTCTTTGATTTTATTTGCGTCACTGCTTTCAAAACTTCTTTGTATTTAGATATTAGTTATACTAGCTAATATTAATTACATAAATCGCTAAATTATTTTGAATAAAGAAGAAATTCTTTTATGAAAATAGCTAAATTGATTTTTTTCGAGCTATCATAGAATTTATAGTATTTAAGTAATAAAATTAATGTCCTTCTTAATCCCCATACTTTATTCAGCTGCTCTGACATATCTTGTTTGGAAGGCTTTTAAGGTAATGTCAAATGGTTGGGGAGCATTTGATAAAGATCAAAAGCGATCTTACAAATCTAATATTAGACAAAAAAAATACACTATTCATCCCGAACTTCTCGATAAATCTGGAAATATAACTCAAGAAGAATTATTGACTGTGAGATTTTCTAATGATAAAGATTCTACTCTTGAAGAAAAAGGAACTACAACTGATTAAATCTATTTATAAATTTATAAGGAAAAGAAATTGGAATTAAGAACGAAAATTGTCTCTGGCGTAATTAGATCACTAAAATTACCTCCTAGGTTTCGCCTTAAAATGGTTAAGGATGACCCCGTGAGATTGGAGTTAAGCTTAACCCCCTCTTATGGAAAAAATCCAGTAATAGTTGGCTTAGTTGAGTCTTTAGATTTAGTTGCAAGAAGAGACAGAGAAGGGAGAATGCCTAGAGACCTACAAGGTACCTGGGATTGGACTGTCAGGCATGGAAAAGTAAGTACTGGAGGTTGGAACCCAATGCTAAAAGAAGCTCTCCAAACTATGTTTGAGACAGGATTGCCTGCTATCATTTACGAAGAATTAACTGGAGATGAATATAAGCCAGTGGATGGAGTGAAACACGTTAGATAATTCATAATTTATTTTCCATAAATTTGACCGTCAAACGCTAAAATAAATTTAAATCAAAAAAATCTATTATGAATGAGGATAATCAACCAAGATTTGGTTTTGTAAACTTTGCAGAAACATGGAATGGCAGAATGGCAATGATGGGTATATTAATAGGTTTAGGTACCGAATTAATTACAGGTCAAAGTATTTTAAGACAAATTGGAATTGGGTAAATCTTTTATTAGTAATATTTAAGTTCAATCAGTTAATTTCTTCTGCTTTAATTTCAATTGTAGTTTCGCCTGGTTTTTTAAAATTTATATTTCCTAAATCTGCTCCACAATTTATACAGGTATTATTTAAACCTAATGATATACTCCCACATTGTTCACATTTATTGAATTTGGATTTTAAGGAATAAAAACCTATCAATGTAATTAAAAATATTAAGAGAGGAACTAAAAATATTAGTAGTAAAATATTACCTAATAAATTTAATAATAAGTTAAATCCAAAAATGGGAATAATTATTAAGAATAATAAAAAATAAATTATTAAATTTTTGTTTACTTTTATAAAAGAAATCATATTATTTTTGATAAATTAATTCTTTCTTCTTCTATTTATTAGAGACATACTAGCTATAACTACACTCCAACATTGTCCAAAATACAATATCACTCCTAAAAGCCATACCCATAAAGTTAGGACTAAAAAACCTCCAATAAAACCATATGCTTGAAATCTTACTCCAAGTGAAAGAATGCTTTTACTTACTGCGAGATTAAGAGTTGTTAGTCCAATTCCAATGAGAATAGAACCTGGTATTAATGGTTTTAAAGGAACTTTTCTACTTGGTAAGAGTGCTTGAAGTAATAGAGCCATTAATGAAAAGCCCACAAGTGGAAAAGCAATTTGACCAACTTGTAAGAGTGGTAATTTCATAAAGAAATCAGAAAAAAAATTACTGGAATTTGATAGATTTTCTAAAACCGTCGTTGGAATCATTCTAAGATTTACACTAATTTGATCTAATACCATTAAAAAACCAATAAAAAAAACTATTAAGAAGGCTTCAATTCTATTCCTAAGAAATCTTGAGGCTTGCTCTTGCCATGCAGAGTTCACTTGTCTGGAAGGGAGTTCATCTTCCCAAAGCCTATCTGAACCTCGTTGAAGTGATAGGTAAGCGTTTCCTGCAGTAAATAGCAAAAACATTGCGCCTAATATTCCGGCTCCAAAGCCTTGATCAATTAATTTGAATAATGTTGTTTCAACTAAGTCAACAACGGATGGAGGCAAAATTTGAGCTGCAAAAGCGATTATTTGTTGATCTAAGCCTTCTTGTTTTCCCAGAAACCAGGAAGCTATTGAAAGTGAAATAAGAAGTATTGGGAAGAATGACTGAAGTGTGTAATATGCAAAAGCAGCGCTTAGGTCAATACAATCTGATTTGCTCCATCTTGCACAAGCTCCCCATAAACTTTTAATAATCCATGTTGAACTGCGCTGCATATTAATTCTCTTCAAATACTTATTCCAAATCTTTTTTATTGTATCCAATAGGGATATTTTTCAAGTCTTTTATATATTTATGATTCAACTATTTTTCAACTAATAAATTACCCCATGGTCTTAAAACTTCAATTTTTTCTTTTGTCCAAGCAGCAATTAAGGGAAAATTAGTATCTTGTAAGTTTTGTTCTGCAGATAAATGAATTGGGTTCGTTTCTAACCATTCAATCGTACAATTTAGCTCTTCAAGTAATAGCCATGCTGCCGCAATATCCCATATTTTGGGCGTTGATTCTATAGCTCCAAAAGTCTGACCCATTGCAACACTCGTTAAATTTAAACTAGAAACTCCAAGAAGTCTTATTTTTCCAGGAAATATAGAATCAGGGTTTTTTTGTAAAATTTTAATAGATCTACTGCATAATGATACGCATTCACTACTTTGATTATGGTTGTTTACTTCTATTTTCTTATTATTAAGCCAAACACCTTTTCCTTTGATAGCTATAAATTTTTTCTTTAATGTTGGAATGATTAGAAAAGAGGCTTGAGGTTTACCATCTACAAATCTTGCTATCGATATAGACCAATACGGAATTCCTGCAGCAAAATTTGTCGTACCATCAAGAGGATCTACTATCCAATAAGCATTTGTTTTAGGTACTAGCTTTCCTCCCTCTTCACTAAGAACACCCTCATCTGGAGCAATATTAGATAGAGCCTCCACAATCGTTTTATCGCTCCATAAATCACAACTTGTAACTAATGAACCATCTGACTTATTAATTGCACTAATGTTTCCAAAGTCTTTTAATTGGCGATCGCTAACCAATTCAAATAAAGAATCTAAATTTTTTAACTGTTGATTGGTTAAATTTTTGTTATTCATATTCAAATATTGCAAATAGACTGAATTTCATTTTTTATAAGGCTATTTTCCTCGTTACAAATATTACTTATTTCAAGAAAAGTCAATCTTACTAATTCATCTAAATTTAAATTGTAATTATAAATTGAATCAATTTTTTTTGAGTTAGCATTACTTAACTCTTTTTGTCTTACAAGAACATCTTTTAGTGTAGATATTCCTATGTCATATCTTAACCTTGCCAATCTTAAAGATTCTTCTGTAGAAGAAATTTCTTTTAGAGATGAGAGAATTTTTTCTTCATTTAATTTTAAATTTAAATAGGCTTTACTAATATTTGTCTTTAAAACATTTTCAAGATTTTTATAGGAGTAATCTTCCGATTTTGCATCAGCTTTGCTTGATTTATATAAGTTTTTATTTTGCCCGCCGTCAAAAATATTCCAACCAAAGTTTAAGCTTACAGTATTTGTATATGACGACCCAGATTTTTCAGGGTCTATTGTTTCTAACAAAGAAGAACCCTTAGAAAATGAACTAGTAAAAGTATTACTTATGTAAACATTTGGCTTGTAAACATTCAAATAATTCTTAGCTTGATTTTCTTTGATTGATTTTTGTAGATTAATATTTTTGAGGGAAAGGCTATTTACTAAACCCTCAGTAATATTCTTGTTTAATTTATGGTTCCAGAAACCTATTAATTTTTGCTTTTGATTAATCTCGAAGTCCCCATTTATATTTAAGATTTCTTTTAGTGCAATTTTATTAATCTGAGTCTGAATTTTTTTCTCATTTAGTGATTGCCTATCTCTAGATAATTGTGCTTCAGCTTCAAGAACCTCAAATTTTGTTCCTATCCCTGCATCAAATTTTGACTGAGCGTCTTTCAAACTAGTAATTGATAAATCAAGAGATAATGTTTTGTTTTTAATATCCTGATAAGACTTTTGTAGTTTGTGATATCTAGATTTTGCCTCTTTTATGAGATCTTTCTTTTTAATCTCATAATTATTTTTAGCTATTGCATAATTATTTCTAGCTATTTTAATTTCAGATCCTCTTAGAGGGTCTATTAAGTCTAATTTAATATTAAGGGATGGATTTGCTGAAAATTGCGAAGTTTTTGTAGTCGGTGAGCTACTACTATAATTTTTGCCCGAAACATATTTAGGTAATCCACTGGCTTGCAAATCTAATGATGGATATCTTTTAGCGATTTTGCTCGAAAGAGTAAACGTTGTTGAATTGACTAAACTTTCTAATGCTTTAAGTTCTTGATTATTCTTTAGAGTAATATTATCTATTTCTGAATAATTAAGGAATATTTGGTTTTCGTTTTCTTGTAGGATTTCTTCAATATTATTGTTGGCCTTACTTAATAGTGCTTCTTGAGAATTAATATACAAACAAAAAGGTAAAACTAATATTGGATGTATAAGTTTTCTAAGCATAATTATGTATTTCTTTTGTTTTAGATAAACCGATTAGATTATTAATAATATCATTTGTATCATCAAGAACGTGAATATTAGTTTTCAGTTTATTTGAAACTTCAGTTATATTTTTGTCATCCAAAAACAAATCACTATCAAGTTTTAACATGATTGATGGTATAAATATACTTTCTCCTAGATCCTTATTTTGTAGTCCAGTAATTAAATCTTCACCAGTTAAAAGCCCTGTTACAACTTGATCTTGCCCCCAGTAAACACTTGGCAATCCATATAAATTAATTCTGAGGCCATCAATTTTATTAAGTTTGTTCACTGTTGGAAGTAGTGCTTCGTAAACTAATTTCCCAACAATCCAACTGACTTTTCTTTGTTTATCTATTTTTTCAGGAAGAGATTTTGTTTTAGTTTCCAATATTTTAAGAAAACTTCTTATTGAACCAACCCCATTAGATTCTTGGGGCATATTTTCATATGTTTTATAGCTTGGTAATTTGAGACCAGCTATTAAGTACCATTCATCGGCAAGCCAACAAAAGCGAGTCCCAATACTTTTTTGTAGAGAGGTTTGAATTTTTTCCACTTGTTGAATAATTTTTCTTGCGTATTCTTTGCTTATCGCTATTAAGCCATCGTTTTCAGGCCTAAACTTTGTTAGTCCTACTGGAACTATGGCTGTTGAAAGTACCGTTTTAAAACTTTTTTTATGAAATTTTGCAAGATCGCAAATAGATTTTTCTAAGATTTTACCATCATTAATTTTGGGACATACAACTATTTGCGCGTGTATCTGGATTGAATTTTGTTCTAACCATTCAATTTGTTCAAGAATTTGACTTGCTTTTTTATTTTTTAATAATTGTTCTCTGGTCTTTGGGTCAGTGGCATGTATTGAAATAAAAAGCGGTGATAGTTTTTGAGTAGATATTCTATTCCAGTCATCTTTATTTAAATTGGTTAGCGTTAGATATGAACCATATAGAAAACTTAATCTATAGTCATCATCTTTTACGTAAAGACTTTTTCTTTTACCATTTGGTTGTTGATCTATAAAGCAAAAAGGGCACTTATTATTACATTGTTTGATTGAGTCAAATAATGCATCTTTAAAATTAATTCCTAAATTGTCATCTTGATCTTTTTCAATACTAATGTTGTGAATCTTCTTGTTTTTATCCAATACCGATATATCTAAAATTTCTTCACTAATCAGGATCTGATAATCAATTAAGTCTCTAGGTTTCTTACCATTAATACTAATAATTGAATCACCTGATTCAAAGCCTATTTCTTCAGCAATAGAATTATTTTCAATACTTTCAATTTCTGCTGGATTAATTTGGTAGTTAATATTCGGTACCAAAAGATCATTAGAATTCTCTTTATAATTAATTTCTTTCCACACAATTAAAGACCAATCTTTTATCTTTATATTTATTGTAAACTCATATAAGACTCAAAGTATATTAAATACTCTTAAAATACTAAATATGATTAATTTATTTCAACTATTAAATTAATAAAATATGTCATCTGCATTTTTATTAAACTAGACATAAATTAATTCAAAAATTTTAAAAGCCTTAATGCATTGGAAGAATTAATTACTAAAAAATTAGAAGTGAATGATAATTTGAAACCTATATTTCATAATGGATTCGATATTGTTAAAAGTACTTTTTTATCTAGACCAATTGCTTTACGACTATGGTCCTCTTTTTTTGTAATTTTGCCAATTTTTGTACAGGCACCATGGGTTAGATTTGCTCCTATTAGTGCTCTTGGCGCTACTTTTTTTATCCTTGCTGCTGCTTTTTTATTGTCTAGAAAAGAGGGAGATAAATGGTTTATTGTAGGCTCGTTATTATTAGGAGTCTCGGGAAGTTGGCTTGGAGGTTGTTTATTTTGGGGCTGGTTAAGTGCTTATCCTATTCTCCATATCCCAGTTGAAGCAGTGGCATTGCCTCTTGCTATTGTAGGACTTGGAACAAAATGGAAAATCGGCTCAAGTTTTTATATCTCGTCTTTATTTGGAACGGCGATTACAGATTTGACAATATTTTTGACAGGAATAATGGATCAATGGAAGGAGGTTATTATTGCGGATTCTGATAATGCTCCATTAATACTTCAGAAAACTTCCGAAAATCTTATTCAATTTAAATCCTTGTCTATTATTATTTTGGCGGCATTAGTACTCTGGTTCATATCAAAAGAAATTTTTAATTATGCTATATCTAATTCGATAAATGGGAAGGCTCTTTTAGTATCAAGTTATGTAATTCAAACTACCTTAATTGTCGATGGTATTTTTATTATATTAGCAATTATTCAACCAACACTAAGTGGTTTGGTTTAATGCTAAGACCGCCATTTTCGCAAGAATCAATATCTATTGATAAATGGGATGTGATTGTCATTGGTGCAGGAGCAGCTGGTTTAATGACTTGTTTGGAATTGCCAGAAAATTTAAACGTCCTTCTTTTAAATAGGAATACAAGTAAAAGATCATCTAGCAGATGGGCCCAAGGAGGGATTGCATCAGTAGTTAGACCTGAAGATTCTTTTGCTCTTCATGTTGAAGACACCCTAAAAGCTGGAGATGATTTGTGTGAATTATCTGCTGTTGAAATGCTTGTGAAAGAGGCACCTGGTTGCGTTGATAGGTTACAAAATTTAGGTATGATTTTTGATCAGAGCTCAGATCAACTATCAACAACTTTAGAAGCGGCCCATTCTCGTAGAAGAGTTTTGCATGTTAAAGATAGAACAGGTAGGGCACTTGTAGAAGTCTTAGAGGATCATATCGAAAACAAGGAGAATATTTTGCATTGTAGAGGTGTGAGAGTAACAGAATTGCTTATTGAAAAGGAAGTATGTAGGGGAGTTCAGGTATTAGATGGATCTAATTTATATTGGATTACTTCTAAAGCTGTTGTTTTAGCCACAGGCGGAGGGGGACACTTATTTACTAATACTACAAATCCTGCCCAATCTTCTGGGGAAGGAATTGCTCTTTCATGGAAAGCTGGAGCTGCAATAGAGGATTTAGAATTTATTCAATTTCATCCTACAGCATTAAAGTTTTATGGTTCTCCCTGCTTTCTAATCTCTGAAGCCCTTCGAGGTGAGGGAGCAGTTCTCGTTGATAAGAATGGTGAGAGCCCAGTAAAGCATTTGGAAAATGGTGATCTAGCTACAAGAGACCAAGTTAGTAGAGCAATTATGAATAATATGCAAGAAAACGATGTTGATCATGTTGGTCTGGATTTAAGATTTATTGATCCAGAAAAAATTGTAGAAAGATTTCCTACAATTATAAGTAGATGTCAAGATTATGGAGTTAATCCTTTAAATGAGGTGATTCCTGTTGCGCCAGCAGCTCACTATTGGATGGGAGGTGTTCATACCGATTTAAATGCATCTTCTACAATGAAAGGATTATATGCCGTGGGAGAAGTAGCCTCTACAGGAGTGCATGGTGCAAATAGACTAGCTAGTAATTCGCTTATGGAATGCCTTGTATTTGCAAGAAAAATGTCTTGTATAGAGTTGAATGCTCCTTATAACGTAAGACGGTTAGATAGATATACTACGGAAATTTTTATGGATAATCCAAAGGAAGATTTTATCTTAGGTGTTTCAGATAAGATTGATTGTTTGAGAAAATTATGCTGGTCTAATTTAGGTGTCTCTCGTAATAAAAAAAATATGACTGAACTTTTAAAAACTCTTCAAGATGAGATAGATCAACTACAAAAAAATCCTTTACTTGAATGTCTTAATAAAATAGAAATTGATCAAAAATTGAAACTAAGTGAGCCAAATAGGAGAGGACTTAATTTATTGCTTGATTTGCATAATAGACAAATTACAACATTGCTATTGTTAAAAGCTTGTCTTTTTCGAGAGGAAAGTAGAGGAGGCCATTATAGGGATGATTTTCCAATTAAAGAAACAACATGGAAATGCCATACTAGGCAGCAACTAAATCACGAAATAATTAAAAGGTTTATTAAAAATTAGAGTCGCCATTATATTCAGTCATTATTGCCAAATCATTTAAATCTTTGACTCCACTATATATTTCACCATTAATTTCCCATGATGGAAACCCTTCAATCTGTTTTTCTCTGCAAAGTTTATATTGATTATCTTTACCGTCTTGTGCGCATTCTATAATCGATAACTCTTTAACTGCTTTTTTACCAAATAATTGTTTTTGATCATGGCAATGTGGGCACCAGTATGCGCTAAACATTTTAATATTATTATCGCTTAAAAATTTAGCAAACTTAATTTTCTGGGGTGAGCTAGTTGTAGTGATTGCAGGAGATACTTTTTCTGTACTTTTAGAAATATCAATTGCATTAGAAGGGTCAACACTATTTGACCATATCAATCCCCCAACAAGAACTGTTAAAACAACAATAAATCCTCTATAAAACATAGGTTCTCTACTTTCAAACTTTGCACCAATCATAGAGATAATAAAGATCGAAATAGATAAAATTGCCGAAAGAATACAAAAAAAACAATAAGCCTTGATTTTAAAGAACATAATATTTAACAAAAGGATGCTAAACACAGAAGAAGCACAAGAGATTAAAAATATTGCCCACCATATAATCTTATTTAATTTTTCTTTAGGAGAAACTAAATTCAATGATAAAAATATTGAAAATCCTAGTATTGAACCATAAGTAATAACTCCTGCTAATGAGAGAGGAATATTGTATTGACTATTCTCGAATAATGTACCCCAAGGGCTATTTAAAACTGTTTCACAACCATTTTTAATCCCAGGACATGAAAGAGAGTCAAATAATCCCCAATCTTTTAAAGTAATTGAACCTGTATCAACTAATCCAATGGTGCTAAGAACAGAAATTATAATTTTTGGCCATTTGAAATCTTTTTTATTTCTACTTTTTAAAGTCTTAAGAGCCATTTATCTTTAATGTTGGTAATTTTCAGAATTTGTTCTAATATTATCTTTGAATGAGTCGTATAAACAAATTTCTTTATTAATTATTTCTTATCTGATATTAATTACGTGAAGCAAAATAATCAAAATGTAAAGAATGACAAAATTTCAAAGGTTGCTTTTAGTCATGTTGGGTGTGAGAAAAATCTTGTTGATACTGAACATATGCAAGGGTTATTAGATAAGGAGGGATATGAAGTAGGTAATAATATAGGAGATGCGAATGTGGTGGTAGTCAATACTTGTAGTTTTATAGAAACAGCTAGAGAAGAATCGATAAGGAAGATACTTGAATTTACTGATCAAGGTAAAGAGGTAATAGTGGCCGGATGTATGGCGCAGCATTTTAAAGAAGAACTTTTAAAAGAAATTCCTGAAATAAAAGCTTTAGTAGGGACAGGTGATTATCAGAAAATAGCTAAGGTTATCAATCGAGTAGAAAAAGGGGAAATTGTTAAAGAAGTTTCAAAGATACCTGAATTTATTGCAGATGAAAAAATTCCACGCTTGGTAGATAAGAATAAGTTTGTTGCTTATCTTCGTATCGCCGAAGGTTGTGATTATAATTGTGCATTTTGTATTATTCCCAAGTTAAGAGGTCCTCAACGAAGCAGGACTATAGAATCGATATTGTCGGAAGCAAAACATCTTGCAGCTCAAGGGATTCAAGAAATAATACTAATTAGTCAAATTACAACAAATTATGGTCAAGATATTTATGGTAAACCTTCTTTAGCAAGACTGTTGAAAGAACTGTCAAAAGTTTCAGTTCCTTGGATACGAATTCATTATGCATATCCAACTGGTTTAACCGATGAAGTCATTAAAGTTTTTAAAGATTCAAATAATATAGTCCCCTATTTTGATCTACCTTTGCAACACAGTCATTCAGATGTTCTTAAGAATATGAATAGACCTTGGCAGGCTTCTTTAAATGAATCAATTTTGAGTAAAATAAGAGATCAAATACCATCTGCTGTATTAAGAACAAGCTTAATTGTTGGGTTCCCAGGAGAAAGCCAAAAACATTTTCAGCATCTTTTAGATTTTTTGCATAGACATGAGTTTGACCATGTTGGTGTTTTTATTTTTTCTCCGGAGGAAGGAACAAGTGCTTTTAATTTGCCAAATCGGGTACCTTCAGAAATTGCTGATGCAAGAAAAGATAATATAATAGCTATTCAACAAACTATTTCAAAAAACAAAAATAAATTATATGTAGGTACAAAAGTTAAGGTATTAGTAGAAAAAATATCTGAAAATAACCAACTCATTGGACGTTCTTATAACTTCGCTCCTGAAATAGATGGCAATGTAATTTTATCTATTAAAGATAATGAGGCTGAGAATAGTTATATAGGTAAATTTGTTGAAGCAAATATTTGTTTTGCGGATGAATATGATTTATATGGAGAAGTTATAAATATCTTATGAATTTTATCTAAATTAATTTAACTGCTCTCAGAAGTTTATCTAATAGGAAAGCAGCTCCAAAACCGAAACCTAGAAATGCAAAATAGAAAATGATGTTCATTTATATTTTTTATATTTTTTTTAATTTAGCATCCAAAGAAAAATTATAATTTTTTCGTTTAAATTCTTAATCTTGTATGTAAGGTAATTTTTTATATAAACATTCTTCTGCTTTTTGTAATTCTCGACCTAAATATAAGGCATGATCAAATCTAGATATAAGATCATTTCTCTTTTCTGTTATTGCTATTCCAATCTCTTTAGCACTTTTTCCTGTGAAAGTTGCATTACAAGTTTTGATTCCTTTTGAGTTGCATTTTATTGGCTCATTAGTTTTTGGATCAATTGCATATCCATCTTCATTAATATTATTTAAATAATGATCTAAGATAATTTGTTTTGTCTGTAAATCGATTTTTATAATGAAATATCCATTTGGGTCTAGATCAATATATCTATTAGATAAATCATTATCCATCTCTATTTTTTTCTTAAAGATTTTACTAACATCCATTTTCAGAATTTTTCAATAAAATTATGTTATTAATATAAGCAATAATTTGGTAAATTAATTTTTGTTTTATTTAAAAGGGATAGAAGTATTTTCTTTCTCAATTTCTTTAATAGTTTGAAAATTTACTTCATTTAACCAAGGAGTAATTATATCTTCCATATTTTTGTTAAACCATTTGTGAAAACTTTTAGTACCTTTTGCATAAAACCCTCTTCTTCTTTTGTGTTTACCACCTGCCCCGGGGTCAAAACTCTCAATGTTATTTTTTATCGCCCACTCAATTGGTTGGTAGTAGCATAATTCAAAATGCAAGTTAAGTATTTCTTCTTTACTACCCCAATATCTACCCCATATATTTTTTTTATTTTTTATACACATTGACATTGCAATCGTACTTTCAGAATCATTTCTTGATGCACTAAAAAACAATAGATTTCTTTTGTTTTCAAGAATGTTTTCAAAAAATTCAGAGGTAAGATATTTGCTACCCCATACTCCCCATCTCAAGCAATGCTGCTCGTAAAAATTATGCATTTTTTGAACTATTTCAAGATTTATATTCTCTTCTGTATGAATTTTGATCTCGAGATTTTGTTTTGAAATTGATTTTCTTTCTTTTTTAATGTTTTTTCTTTGATTAGAGTTGAATCTGGATAAAAAATCATCAAATGTCTTTTCCCCATTATTCTTCCATTCACTACTTGTATTTATCCATTCCTGATATCCTAAGGATTGCAGATGTTTTCCCCAATCTTCGTTTACATATAAGAAATTGCAACTCAAGATATTATTTTTCAAAGCAAAGTCATTAATATGTTTTATTAATGACTTTGTAATCTCTATTTTATTTTTATTTTCTTTATATAAAAATTCGTATCCATTAATAGGGCTGTAAGGGCTCATCCCAATGAGCTTAGGATAATAATTTAAATTTAAATCTTGAGCTAATTTTGCAAAGGATTGATCAAAAATAAATTCTCCATAACTATGATTTTTAAGAAAAAGTGGAGCTATTCCGCATATTTCTTCATTTTCATAAGCAACAAAATATAAAGGTTGCCATCCAGTTTGTCTTGAGACACTTTTCGAGAACTCAAGGTTATAGAGCCATTCCCATTCATAAAATGGATTATTGATTTTTTTTCTTAATTCATTCCATGTTTCTTTATTTATTTCTTGAATTGATAGTTTAATTTCAATTTTGTGCTCAATATGATTCATATTTTTTTACTTTAATCAACTTTAGTTCTTCTTATGTAATGAATATATATTTCATTTCTATCTAATTCTTGAATCGATTTTATATTCCAAAATTGGTTTAAATTAAAAATTCTATTTGTTTGTTCAGCAGGTATCCATGTAAACTTCCCTCCAATAATTCTTGGGGCTATTGTAATTTTGATTTCATCAATCAAATCTTCTTTTATAAAAGAATCTATAAGATTTGCTCCACCAAGAAGTGCTAGACGATTGATTCCAGCTTTTTTAATACTTAACAAGGTTTTACTCCAGGAATTTTTGTAGAAAATTTCTTTATCAAAATCTTTACTATCTATTGCATCTTTTTTATTAGAGCTGATTAACCATCTTTTAATTGGTTGATTGAAATAATTCCAATCTTTTTTAAATTTTTTACTATTGGAGGCGACTATAGAAATAGGTTGATTTTTTGAAATTTTTATTTCGCCATTTTTACAATGATTTTTTACTAAATATGTACTTTGATGAGCTTTTAGAGTACCTAATCCAAAAATAGTAGCGTCAACTATTGATAAGTTTTCATCTAACATTTTCCTATCTTCCTTACTTCCAAGATGAGATTCTCCTCCACTTGGGAAGGCAATCCTTCCATCTAAACTAGAAGCGATAATGATCGCTATGCTTGGAGTATTCAAGCTTGAGCAACTAAAGAGTTAGTAAGATTTCTTTGCAAAGAATTTGGTACGCTTTGTTCAACGTAAATTTCCGCAGCATTATTTGGACTCTCTTGAAGTTTTATCTTGTGCAGATTTGCTCCAATTTTTTTAATCGGAGATGAGAGAATATCAGCAATGTGTAGTGCAATATTTTCACATGTTGGGACGCAAGTTTTAAAATATTCGATATCTTTGTTTAAGAAAGTATGATCAAACGGTTCAACTATAAGATCATCAATAATTGCTTGTAATGAAGGTAAATCACATATCATCCCAGTTCTTGGATCAATTTTACCTCGGACGGTTACATCGAGAAAATAATTATGTCCATGTCCATTTACTCTGGCACATTTCCCATAAATCTTCTTGTTTTCATCAAGAGAAATCTCATCTTTTGCTAATCGGTGAGCAGCATTAAAATGACTTTGAATTGTTAATAAAGCTTCCATGTTTTTTCCATAATAATCTGCCCATAAAGTTGGGCTTTCATAAAGTCTTAAACTTGTAAGAGGTAGTTCATCTTTTAAACGATTCCAGATAACTTTAACTAGAGCTTCAGTCGTTGGAAGAATGCCTTCTTGACTATGAATATCAAATTCAGGCCATACGTCATTTAAAAAACGAAAATCTAATTGTCCAGTAACCTTACTCTTAATAGAATGTTTTACATCAGAAAGATTAAGGACCATTCCATCCGAGTCAAGTTTGCCCCCCATTGATACAATAAGTTCGTAATTATGGCCATGTCCTGGAGGTATACTACATTTCCCAAAAAGAGAGAAATTATCTTCTGAGCTTTTTTCAGGAAGCCAATAACGATGACTCGAACTAAAACAGGCACGTCGAGTTATGACGCAGTCACGTCCCTGGCCATGTAATGGTTTGGTATGTGTAAAAGTCATAAATGTCTGTAATAATACTATCTTAAGGTTTTATATACTCTTTTGTCTGTATGGAAAAATCTATTATTGAGAAAACAAACAAAATAATTAAAGGAAGAAGTATATATTTGATAGGTATGATGGCTAGTGGTAAATCTAAAACTGGTCCAGTGTTAGCCGAATTATTGAGGTATAAGTATATTGATCTTGATAAATTAATAGAGAATATAGCAAAAAAAACAATTAATGAAATGTTCCAGGAAGATGGAGAAAAAGTATTCCGAGAACTAGAAACAAATTGCTTAAAAGAAACAATTAAAATTCCTTCTTTAATTGTTTCTACTGGTGGAGGAATTATTTCTAAACCAGAGAACTGGGGTGTTTTAAGGCAAGGAATTATTATTTGGATTGACACAAAGCAAGAGATTGCTCTTGAGAGGTTGAAAAAAGATATTAAAAATAGACCTCTATTGCAGGGAAAAGATTTAAGTGACTTATATAACCGAATTTTTCAATCTAGAAAAAATTTATATTCTCAGGCTGACTTAAGAGTTGAGGTTAATAACGAAGACGTTAAAGAAGTTGCAAAACAAATAATTTATGGAATTCATAAAAAAATTATAAATTAATCAGGTTCTACTCGGACAGCAAACCATTTTATAACGAATCCAATTTTTATTTCTAATTCATAAGTACTTTCTAATAATTCTTCGAGAAATTCCTCATTGGAATAATCTTTTTTTTGATATATAGTTGGTGAATCAACCTTAGGAAGCCAATTTCTTAACCATAATATG
Organism: Prochlorococcus sp. AG-670-N10; assembly: GCA_003209065.1. Classification (GTDB taxonomy): domain Bacteria; phylum Cyanobacteriota; class Cyanobacteriia; order PCC-6307; family Cyanobiaceae; genus Prochlorococcus_A. The sequence continues at coordinate 23,843 of QCSX01000008.1, read as the reverse complement.
GCTTCTTTTTTAGTTACTATTTTTTCTTTTGAATCTGGCTCTAATAATACAAAATGATCTTCAGACCTTATTAATGGATTAGACATGATTAAAAATTTTTTGGGATTAATTATTTTTCTATTTATTCAAGTGCTATCTTCAAATAATGCATTTGCTTTCAATGATCATAATGTAAGAGGATTTTTGAATGAAAGAGAAAATTCATGGCCAGAACTATACTTGCCAAATTTAAAATTTTCAAATACTTCAAGAGATTTGATTTATCCTAATTGGTTTGAGGGGAATTGGCTTATTACTTCGCAAGATTTAGAAGATGAGTCTCAAGAACCAGTTATTTACAAAGTAAATTTTTTCAAAAATAATTTAAATGAAGTTATTGCTAATCGTTCGAAAAATTCTGAGTCAATTGGGAAAGCAATATTTGGTGAAAATTTGATTAAAGTTATTAATGATCCTAAATCAATTAATAAACAAATAACTTATTTAAAAGATAATTTATATATTGATTCAAGGATTACAGGAAGAACTCAGATTCAAGATGATGATATGTTTTTTGCTGACGAATTAGTTCTTCAAACTGCGCACAAACCTGGAGCATCTAGGGTTAATCAGGTTGAGACAATTAGTAAATTTCAAAAATGTAATATTAATTTTTATAATTCAGACGATACTTTAAAACCTGATATCTGCGGTTTTCAATATATTGCTACATATGGTTCTAAAGTTGGGGATCCCTCAGTTCATGCAATTAAAACTGGTAAATATAAATTATCGTTTAAATTTATTGAGAGTTAGCACTAAAAAGATATTCTTCTATGTTGTTTCTCCAGATAAATATATTTTCTAAATAAGGATTATTTATGTATTCTTGACAACCTTCCCCAGAAAGAATTGGTCCCGATGATTTTGGAAATTTTAGAAGAGATAATTGCGCAGCAATTGCGATATCAGCTATTGATAAATTATCACCTATTAAATATTTTTTATTAATTAGGGCTTTTGATAAAGCCTCTAATATTTTTTGCAGTTCTAAATTATCTTTGGAAGATAAAACTACATTAGAAATTTTACTAAGATTTTTAAAAGGTAACTTGTCTACTAATCCTTTTATTGAAGATGGTATTTCGTCTGGAAGTAAAGCGGTACGTAGTTGTGGATTCTCTATTGCAGATTTAATAAGAGCTTTTCTACAAGTTGAGGCCATAGTAGTGTCAGCCCAATCCTCTATTAACTTACATTGTGCAAATAACAAAGGATCTTCAGGAAAAAGAGGATTATTATCATTTTTTTTATTTATATATTCGCAAATAATAGTAGAGTCACTAATAATTTGATCATTATCATCAACAATTATTGGGACTTGTTTTTGACCTGATATCTTAAAGATTTCAAACTGACCTAAGCCTGGTGTAACTTCTTCAACTCTATATTGCAATTTCTTAGCGTGAAGAGCCATTCTTGTCTTTAAGCAAAAAGCGCTATGTCTAAATTGATATAATGTGATCATGCTGTTAAATGTTTGTTAAAACTTAGCTAAAAAAGTAATCAAAATGTGGAGCTAATGGGCCAATTCTTCTCTAATGTTGCAAGATATCCTAAGTATTTAATTTCTATTATTGCTGGAGGATTAGTTGCATTACTAGAACCTTTATTTAAAAATAGATCAAATCCATTAACTTTGGTCGGTTTAATATCTTCAGTAATAAGTGCTTTCATAACAGTTTATTTTGTACTAAAAGCAATGACAAATCCAATCAACTTATAACTATAATGCCTAATAATTATCGGATTGCAAAAGTTTCTTCTCTGTTGAAAAAGGAGATAACTCTTATTTTGCAGAATGATTTGGAAAATGATCTATTAAGGAGTAATTTCATTAATATTTCAAAAATAGATTTAACAGGAGATTTGCAATTTTGCAAGATTTATATAACTTCAACTGCTGAAGAGAAAATAAGAAAAGAAATTGTTGAAAATTTAAATCTTGCCAAGAGCTATATCAGGCATACTTTAGGTCAAAGAATAGATATTAGAAGAGTACCCGAAATGACTTTTAAAGACGATACAGTATTAGAAAAAGGATTGTCAGTACTAAAGCTACTCGAGGAATTAAAAAATAAAACTCAAAATGAAGATTCAAATGTTGAGGGAAATAATAACAATGGTTGAGCTATCTTTGAATCAAAAAAATATAATTATTACTCGATCAAAAGATAAGATATCTGATATAAAAAAATTATTCAATAATAAAGGTGCTCAAATATTTGATTTTCCAGCAATTGATGTTGGATATCCGGATGATTTAAATCCTCTTGATGATGCCTTAAGCGAAATTAATGATTTTCACTGGATTATTTTTTCCAGTAGTAATGGAATAAAATTTGTAGATGAGAGATTAAGAAATTTAAATACTTCTTTAAAAGAATGTTCGAAGAAAATAAAAATTGCCGTAGTAGGGGAGAAAACTTCCTTAACTTTAAGCGATTTAGGAATTGAGCCTGATTTCGTCCCCCCAGAATTTGTAGCAGAAAGTTTAATTGAAAATTTTCCAGTATCAGGATATGGACTTAGAGTTTTTTTGCCAAGAGTTCAAACAGGAGGAAGGAATTTCATAGCTGATGAATTCAGGAATTCTGGTTCACGTGTTCTAGAGGTTCCTGCCTATGAAACAAGATGTCCGGATTCAATTCCTACAGAAACAATAAATGCTATCTCTAAAAGAAAAATTCACGCAATGGTTTTTTCAAGTGGTAAAACAGTATCAAATTCTTCTTTCTTGCTTGAAAAAGAATTTGGGGAGGAATGGTTAACATTTTTAGAAAATGTAAAATTATTAACTATTGGACCTCAAACTTCAAAAATATGTAAAAAAATTTTTGGCAGAGTGGATAGAGAGGCTCTTAAGTATACTTTCGAAGGATTATTAGATGCCGCAATTGATATTTTTAATTAGTTAATTCATTTTTATAATTTTTTTCTACCAAATCTCGAAATCTATCAATATTTGCTTGTAATTCATTAGTTACCAGTTTCCCCAAAATTTTTTCTTCCATAAATCGAGCAATCATTTTAGGTAATTCATAAGTAACAGCTAAGTTTACTAATGTTAATTGGTCTCCTTTTGATTCAAAAATAACAGAACCTTGAGTTGGTAATCCTCCTATAGATTCCCATTGTAATTTATTTTTCTCAATCCTTTCTGTTATTTGTGCCTTCCATTTAAATTTGAATCCATTAGCAGCTAAAGTCCATTCAGTCAGATCAGGTAAAGTTGATGTCTCTTGATCAATTGTTTTTACGGATTCAATCCAGCTCATCCACAGAGACATGGAATCTAAATCACTCCAAGTGTTCCAAACATTATCTAATGGCGCATTAACAATTGTAATTACGTCATGTTTAAGCCAAGTACCCATAGTTAGCTGACCGCAAGATTCTTTGCTAATTCGGCTTTTTTATCTAAAATTGCAGCTGCTGCTAGATGACCGCTCATAGTAGCTCCCTCCATTGAATCTATATAATCTTGTTTTGTGTAACTACCTGCCATAAAGAAATTTGAAATTGAAGTCTTTTGATCAGGTCTATATGGGTCCATACCTGGGGATTCTCTATAAAGTGATTGTGGAACTTGTACAACATTACTCCAAAGTAATTTTAGATTCTTTGAAGAAGGAAATAACCTACGCACCTCAGCATCAATTTCTTTAGTGATTCTTTCTGTTGATCTACCCATCCAACGATCTCCAGGAGTCAAAACACATTGAAGTAAAGATCCCATTCCTTCCTTTCTATAATCTATAGGACTTGCTAAAGCTAAATCTGCGAAACAACTGAAAGATGCATCTGCTGAATATAAAAGATTGTCTAAACCTGTAGGATTCTGACTTTTATTGTTATTATTTAATTCAGTAACCCATCCGTCATATCTTAATTGTATTGTCGCTACTGCAACAGCTCTGAGTTTTTTTAAACCCTCAAACTCCTTAAATTGATACCATTCTTTAGGAACTATTTTTTTAATTCCAGGAACATCACAAGCAGCGAGAAATGTATCAGCAAATATTACCTTAACCCCTTCAGGCGTCGATATTTTAAGTTGCGTGACAGAGTAGGAGGTAGATTCTTTTTCAAAAATAATTTCGTCGACCTTATGATTTAAGTGGATTTTGCATCCTTTTTTTGTGATGTAATCAACAATAGGTTTTGTTAGCCATTTATGAGGCGATCCTTTTAAAAGATTAAGTTTAGAGGCTTCAGTCTTAGATGCAAACATCATAAAAATAGTTAACATGCATCTTGCAGATATATCTTTACAATTTATAAAACCTAAAGCATATGCAATTGGATCCCACATTCTTTCAAGACTTCTTAAACTTCCGCCATGATTTAAAAACCATTCTTTAAAGCTTATTTTATCTAAGTCTCTGATTATCTTCATTGCACCTTCGTAATCTACCAATCCTCTAACTATCGGACTGGTTCCCAAAGCTAATGCATTTCTTAACTTATCTACCCAGGTTAATTGTTCTGTAGTAAAAAAAGCCTTTAGACCGTTAAAAGGAGCTCCCAAAGGAAATCTAAAATCCAAAGATTTTAAATCACCACCATTATTTATAAATAAATGAGTATGTTCTTTCGGAAGCAAATTATCTAACGCTCCAACTTTTTTCATGAGCTTAAATAGATTTGCATAGTTGTAGAAAAATACATGCAATCCCATCTCTATGTGGTTACCATCTTTATCTTCCCAACTTCCAACTTTTCCGCCCCAGAATGACCTGCTTTCGTAAATCTCTACTTCATGACCTTCATCAACCAAATTAACTGCAGCTGTTAAACCTGCTAGCCCAGAGCCAATTATTGCAATTTTCACTTTTTTAGTAAATTATAACAAATCAACTTTGTATATCGTTTGAATGTGCATGATGTGTCTATATTTTTTATAGTGTAACTATACGTTTATATTTATTTATGGAAAATGTAAAAATAGAAGAAAAAATAAAGACCTCAGATGACGGTAAGGGAATTTTAATGACCAATGATGCCATTGAGCAAATATCTTTATTATTGAAGAACCAGACTGATAAGAAAGCTCTAAGAGTTGGTGTAAGATCTGGAGGATGCAGTGGTATGAGTTATACGATGGATTTTATTGGTGGAGATGAAATAAATGCAGATGACAAAGTATATGATTATTCATTGAGTTCCGAACAAACCTTCAAAGTAATATGTGACCCAAAAAGTCTCCTATATATCTACGGCATGCAACTAGATTTTAGTAAGGATTTAATTGGAGGAGGTTTCAATTTCGTTAATCCTAATGCTTCTCAAACTTGTGGTTGCGGAAGCTCTTTTGCAGTTTAGAAAAAAAATATATGACAGATGACATTAATCCAATTGAATCCGATTTCAATGCGGCCTTATCTAGATATCAAGATGGTCAAGAGTTAATACCAATTGCACAAGATTTTCAAAAGATCATACAACAGATACCAAACCACTTTGCTGCTTGGACTTGTTTATCTTGGTTGCAGCTTCTATTGAAGAATAATGAAGACGCATTAGCAGCAGCTAAAGAGGCGGTTCGCTTAAATCAGCAAGACCCTCAAGCAAGAATGAATTTGTCTTTAGCTCTTTTGGCTACAAATAATAAAGGTGTTAGAGAGCATGTTGAATTAATTAAAAAAATGGCAATGATGATGCCTGATGTAAAAACTGAGTTAAAAGAGTCAGTTGAAGATGGATTTAAAAGATATCCAAATTGGCCAGAATTAACCAAAATCAACAAATGGTTAGAATTTTAAATTGTCCAGAATTTTACTATTAAGTAATGGACATGGAGAAGATTTGTCTGGTAGTTTACTAGCCAAATATTTCGTAAAGAAAGGCGATTTTGTAGATGCTCTCCCTATCGTAGGTGATGGTGAAAATTATAAAAAAGTAAATATAAGAATTATTGGTAAAACCAAAAAATTTAGAACTGGTGGTATTGGTTATAATTCTTTTAGGGGGAGAATGTTTGAAATATTTGGAGGACAAATAATTTATTTTTTAAAAAAATTATATTTGTCTTATAAATTAAGAAATGAATATGATTTTTATTTAGTAATTGGAGATATAGTTCCTGTTTTTTTTGCGTGGTTTGCAAAAAAAGAATTTTTTACATATTTAGTAGCTTATTCTAGTCACTATGAGGGGAGATTGAAATTACCTTGGCCTTGCAAATTTTTTTTAATCTCAAAATATGCGAAAAGAATATATACAAGGGATTTTTTAACAGCAGATGATTTAACTCAACAATTAAGAAAAAAAGTATCTTTTTTAGGTAATCCATTTATGGATAAATTTTCTTTTTTTGAAAATAAATCAAAAACCGCCCCTTTTAATATTGGCTTATTTCCTGGAAGTAGATTTCCTGAACTTTTAGATAATTTGAAATTGATTTTAGAAGTTTTAGAGACAATGTCTAAGTTGAAATATTTTGAGAATATTGCATTCAAGTTTGCCATAGTAAAAGATCTTTCTATGGAAGAAATCTGTCAGATAATTAATCAAAGACAATGGATTTACATAGAAAAAAAAGGAAAAAATGACGGTTTAGAATTTACATATGGATTTATTACGATTAATTTGAAATGGAATTTGTTTGAAGAAATATTATTTAAGAGTAATTTCGTAATAAGTATGGCTGGAACTGCATCAGAGCAGGCAATCGGTTTAGCAAAGCCAGTTATTCAAATTGAAGGGAATGGTCCGCAATTTACAAAATCTTTTGCAGAAGCCCAAAGACGATTACTTGGGAGATATGTTTTTTGTTCTACTAATTACATAAATAAGAAAGATCAGATAAATCAAACAATAAATCTAATCCTTAAAGTTATTTATCTGATAAAACTAGACAAAAATTTTTTGATTTCTTGTATTGATAATGCAAATCTAAGAATCGGAGAGAGTAATGCATGTATTAAGATAACTAATGATATTAAAGGGTTTCTTGAAAAATGACTAAGCAGAAATCTGAAACTAAGTTGAAAGTGATTATTGATAATTTTTTATTGATAAATTTATTTTTTGTTATTTTTTTTGCAATATTTTTTATTTTTGCAGTAATTATGCAAATTAATGGAGTATTTATTTTCCTTAATATCTTTCAGAATCTTTGGAATCCACTTATCACACCTCTAATCACTATCTTAATGATTAGTGCTTTAGTTAATGGAATTAATTCTTGGTGGAAGCGTAAATGGCTTTCTCAAGAAGAGGAAATTTAAATTTATATATTTTTTCTTGTAATTTAATACTGATTACTTTTTGCCCCTCTAATACTAATTTTGCCCCATCACCCAATAATAATTTCAGTATTGTTCCCGGCACTGGGAGTAAATCTGGTCTATTGAGGCATCTCCCTAATGTTTTAGAGAAATCCTTCATTAATACTGGCTCCGGTGCAACAGCATTATATACCCCAGAAAATTGTTTATCTACTAATGCTTTAATTATTAATCCACATAAGTCACTTCTATGAATCCAACTCATCCATTGCTTACCATCTCCGATTGGACCTCCCAGTCCAATTTTAAATACTGGAAGCATTTTTCCTAGTGCTCCACCTTCTGCTTCTAAGACTATTCCAATTCTGAAAATTACTAATCTTGAGAAAAATGGTTTTCCGTTTGCAACTTCTTCCCATTTGTTGCAAAGGTTAGCTAAAAAATCGTTACCACTCTGACTATTTTCATTGAATTCTTGAGTTAAACTTGTTCCATAGAAACCTATTGCCGAACCATTTACTATAACTTTTGGATTGATTCTGGATTTTTTCAGGGTTTCCATTAAATACTTAGTTGAATTAATCCTGCTTTTTTCAATCTCTTCTTTTTGAATTTCAGTCCATTTTTTATCTGCTATTGGTTCACCTATTAAATTAATTATCCCATCAGAATCTTTTAAATTAATTAATAGATTTTCATTGCTCCAATTTTGTTTTTTTGAAAGATCAATTTTAAGAAATTTAAATTTATCTAAAGGAAGAGTTATCTTCAAATTATTAATATTTTTTCTACTGATAATGCAAAGTTCGTGGCCCTCTTTGAGTAAAGCTGGGACTAATTCTTTCCCCACAAAACCTGTACAACCAAGAAGTAAAAGACGCATATAATTAAATTGTTAATCAATTAAGACTATAAAATTTTTGGATCGATTGTAATTATTATGATGTAATCAATTTAAAAAAAATTAATCAAATAAGTTTTTGTATAATAAACCAATAAATCTAAATAAATTAATGAGTCTCATCATGACTGAGTCGATACCCAAGAAACCGCTAAAGAAAGGAAGCCTAATCTGTGTAGATAAAAGTATTTATGATAAAAGTGTCGAAGCATTAGCTAGTGATAAAGATTTACCTAGTTATGTATTTGAAGGCCCAGGAGAAATTCTAAGTATTAAAGAAGAATATGCTCAAGTAAGATGGCGTCGACCTGTCCCAGATGTTTGGTTTAAATTAGACCAACTGAAAGAATATATAGTTGCGGAATAGTTATTCAGGAAATTATAGATTTTTTATCATAAGCCATTTTTGATTGAATTCTTTTTGCCTCTTTCATCATTTCTTTGCCATCAAATAAATAATCATCTACATATCCTTGTGTATACTTATCTAGTTCTGATAAAGCATCTTTAACTTGAGAAAAACAATGATAAAGATCTAAACCTAAAGAGGATATTGAATTCGGAACAGACATGGACTTGTAAAGTTTATCAACTTTTTCAATTTTTTTTTGGGATAGATTAATGTAACTGCAAAAGTTATCCATCAATTCTTCATCATATGGATCAGCAGATAGTTCTTTTATTTCTTGACTCAAAGGTTTGATTATTTGGCTAATAAATCTATTGGTAGGATTATAAATATTTTTAATCCAATTTTTAACATCATTATCTTTTATTGTAGAACTATATTTTGTTACATTAACTTTCTCTTCCCAATTTTCATTTATGAAATTAGATGATTGTTGAAATGAAAATAGGGTTTTATCGTATTGTTCTTTTTTAAAAGGATCATTAAGAGTCTCCCATGCATCTTGTATTGCAAGAAACCTATCTTTTTCACCTCCTGCATCGGGGTGATGTTGTTTAACTAAGCGACGGTAAGAAGATTTAATTTCACCTTGAGTTGCATTTTCTTTTACCTCTAATTCTTTATAAAGATTTTTGATCATATCTCAATACCTATTCTTATAGATAACCGTCTTTTCTAGCTTTAATTACAGTGTTTGATTCAAACATTGCTGTAGATAAGTATCTTTCACCAAAACTCGGAAGAATCACTATTAATCTTTGATTAATAAGCTCTTCCCTTTGACCTATTTTGATTGTTGCTGCCAAAGCAGCTCCGCTACTAATTCCTGATAAAAGACCCTCTAATCGAGCTAATAACCTCCCATAATAAAATGCTTCGTCATCATCTATTTTGATAATTTCATCTATTAATTTAGTATCCAGTACCTTAGGAACAAAGCCTGCACCAATCCCCTGGATAGAATGAGAACCAGCTTTTTCTCCTGAAATTACAGCGCTTTTTGCGGGTTCGACTGCATATATTTTGCAATTTGGATTAACTTTTTTTAGAAATCGAGAACATCCAGTTATGGTTCCTCCAGTACCTACTCCAGTAACTAATCCATCAATATTTTGATTAGATTGATCCCAAATTTCTTTAGCTGTGGTTCTTTCATGAATTTCTGGATTTGCGAGATTTTCAAACTGATTAAACTGAAAGCTATTTGGAATACTTGAAGATAATTCACACGCCAAATCTAATGCGCCTTTCATTCCTTCTTTGCCAGGCGTTAGTTGTAATTCTGCACCATACGCTCTAAGCATTGCCCTTCTCTCAATACTCATAGTATCTGGCATGGTTAATATCAATCTATAGCCTTTAGCTGCTGCAACCATTGCTAAAGCTATTCCAGTATTTCCACTTGTTGCCTCAATTAAGGTTGTTTCCCCCGGCAAAATTAAACCATTTTTTTCGGCTGAATTTAACATCGAATAAGCGATACGATCTTTGACAGATGCTGATGGATTAAAACTTTCAAGTTTCGCTATTATTTCTGGATAACACTTACAGTATTTTTTTATACGATCTAATTTTACTAATGGGGTGTTGCCAACTAAAGAAGTAATATCAGCTGCTATTTCCATGGAAAAATTTTTTACAAATTTTAATTTGTTCATTCTTATATTAAATGCATTTATATATCTTTTATAAAAAATTTTTAATTGAACTTAATTTCAAAACAACTTCTTAGAAAAGATTGTTCTATAGTTTGTTTATAATATAAAATTATCAATTTTTTTATGTATTCTCTTGAAATAAGTCTCAGATATTCTCCTTTCCCTCTTTCAATTCAGAAGAAAAATTACGAGGATGTTAAAAGAATCTATGATGAAATTAAAGATTTCATGCAGGGAAACAACCAAAATTTAAATTTAATTGAATTAAGTTGCGAAAAAGTTCAGGATAAATTGATCACTGTTCTTGCTAAGGAGGTTATTTCTGTTCAAATATATGAAAAGTCTGCAGTAGCTGGTGGCTCAAAAAGGCCTGGATTTTCTTTAGATATCTAAAATGATCGAGATCGAGAATAATTTACAAAATGAAGTACCCAATGTAACTTTTAAGAATGTGAGTTTCTCATGGCCAGGGGGAAAAGAGCCAGTAATAAATAATTGTAGTTTTTCGATTAATAAAACGGGTTTATGGATGATTGTAGGTAAAAATGGAAGCGGGAAGAGCACCTTACTTAAGTTAATTAATAGACTTCTAAAACCAACTAATGGAGTTATAAATAATTCAGCCAATATTGGGATGGTTTTTCAAAATCCTGATCATCAAATTTTAATGCCAAACTGTAGGAGCGAGCTTCTTCTAAATATTAATAAAAAATTAAGTAGAAAAGATATTGCCAACAAAATTGGTCTAGCACTAAATAAAGTTGGATTGGCTGGATTTGATAAAAGGCCAATTCATACTTTAAGTGGGGGTCAAAAGCAAAGATTGACTATTGCCTGTTCCTTGATTAGCGATAAAAATTTTGTTCTTTTGGATGAGCCCACAGCGCTTTTAGATAAATCTAGTCAACTTAAAGTTTTAAAAATAATTAAAGATCTGACAAAAAATAAAGAAAATCCATTTACTGCTTTATGGATTACGCATCGTTTAGAGGAATTGTCTTACTCAGATGCAGTTGCAGATATGAAGAATGGAAATTTATCAGATTGGCAAAAACCATTAAACTTTAAAGATAATTAATGTTTTCCTCTTGTCATAAAGGACATTTAAGGGTTAGATTTTTATATGTTCCTCGGTAGCTCAGCGGTAGAGCGATCGACTGTTAATCGATTGGTCGCAGGTTCGAATCCCGCCCGGGGAGTTCATTTTATGATTCAACTAACTGCAAGACCTGTAAAAAGGTCTTTTTATTTGTCATTTTATGGGTCAAAGCAAAACCCTGTATGGCTTACGCATTTCATGTGTCATTCATGAAAGAAAAAGGTATTAATTGTGTTTTCCATTATCAGCCTCTTCATAACTCTCCAATTTATCTAAATAAATTTGTTGATGATGAAGGTCTTAAATCTAATTTCACTTTTACTAGCAAAGTCGCTGATAAACTTGTAAGACTTCCTCTATGGATAGGAATTGATAATGTTAAAGAATTTATAATAGATAAATTAATAAAATTTTTTGAATAAATTTTTTGTTCAGGATTTAATTGATCAGTCAATTAATTTAGTTACGTTAAATGGTATTTCTTTTAAGGGATTAATTTCTATTTCAATGGCCGTAATATCAGGATTACCAAAGTTCTGAATAACATGTAAGAAAGGGTATTGATTTCTCATTGGTTTAAAAGCTATGAATTTATGTTCATTGCCACTTAGAACTAAAACTGGTTTTTTGTATTTGTTACTCAATTTTAAAAGAGAATTTGCAACTCTCTGATAGGGATTAATTTCTATTTCTTTTTCCTTTGCATAAGAAGAACCGAATTTTTCAACAAAAAATAGAGGGATATTTTTTTTTCTAAAAATATTTGCATGAATAATCACTACATAGGCACTTGCGTCTTTATATCTTTCAAAACTTTTTGTAATCCAGTCAATATTTGCTTTGTCGCGTTGGAGGAATTCAGAAGTATTTTCTTTGCTATATGGATCAAAGTTATTTTGTTCCCCAATTACATGAGCAGTAATAAAAGCTATATTTTTTTTCTTTAGGCGAGCATTTTCAGGGTAACCTCTCATTCTTTGATTTTCAACAATAGATGGATTTATACCTAAACTTTGATTTTTAGAGAAAAAAGTCTTTCTGATATAGTCTAAGCGTTCTAAATTATGAGTATCGCCTTTGCTTTGATCAATACAATCTTTCCATTCATTATCTCCCGGAGTGTACAAGACAGGAGCGTTTAAACTATTCATGAATTCACGTTGATTATCAATTTTAGAATCTGTGCAGGGTGAAGGAGCATCTATTATGTCTCCGACATGAACAATTAAAGAAGAGTTGTGCAAATTAATTGAATTCAGAAGACCTTTCATATTTTTAAATTCATTATCTCCTAAAGAAATAATTTTTATAGAATCAGATTTTAATGATGAGGATATTGACCTTTTTCCATTCAAGCTATCATTAAGCTCAATATTATTAGTTTTTGCTAACTCGGCTAAAAGACTATCATTATTTAATTTCTTATCCTTTCTAAGGGTTTTCTTAATTGATAATAATTGCTCATAAGGGAACCATTGGTACTTCCCAACCCAAACCCCGTATATGAAAAAAATGGGTACAAATATAATGTAAATTGTAAATTTAATAGATCTCATTTTTTCAAGGAAATGATTAAATTGATTTGTGAATTTTATTTAATCTCATTAAAACATACAAATATAGATTAATTCCTTGGGATTTGGCATTAGTTTGCTCAGGGTTTAGGCTTAGCAATTTATGGAGGCAGCAAATGTAATTAAAGAAATAAATCATTTGTATCCAACAAAAATAACTAAGTTTATTTCAAAAATAAAAGATTGGTTAAGAGCCAATGCAAGATGAGCGAAAGATACGCCTTTTAGTCTCTTAAGTTTCAATGAGATTAAAATCCCTTGTTTTTTCTGGAGTAGTATTTGAGACATATCCACCTATTTGGTTTTTAAATAATCAAGAGGATATTAGATCTAGCTATGTATTAAAAAATCCTGCAAAGGAATTTCAAGTTTAATTATTAAAAATCGACTCATTAGGAATTGTTTGGAATAGAGATTAAGAAGAATCTTCTATTAATTAGGCATAATTCATCAAAGTACATAATTTAATAATAAGATGAGGTTTTAAAGATCAAAGGTTAATAGAAATATCAAAATTGAATAAAAATATTAATTAATAAAATAGGCAGATTCAGTTTTTTAGATTATATCTATATATTTTATTTCTATACAATATTAAAATAATATCATTATTAAAATCACCAATGCCATTTAAAAAATGAGTAAAGTTTTTATGAAGATAACAAGCAATCCTTGGTTTATTTATATACATTCCTCCGTTCCCATAAATAAAGTAAATATTTGAATCATTTTTTAAGAAGTTTTCAAATATTTCTTCTTTAAAAAATGAATTATTAGCACCACCATAATAAGATAATTTATCAATCAAAACATGGTGGCGTAGAAAAATTATATCTCCATTTAATTTATTAAATTTTTCAATTTTATCTTCATAATCAAGTAGTGTCTTTGAAGTATTACTATCATCAACAACTATATTAAAACCAGCTTTTTTAAGAACAAATGGGAAATTTATAGGCTGTTTTGTTTCTAAATAGAGTTTAAATAAGTCTCCATAGGGTAAATCCACATCATGATTACCTGGAGCTAGATATATATCAAAATACTTATTATATTTATTATATAAATTTTCCCATTTTGATAAAGATGGGACATTAAAAACATCCCCAGTTAAAAATAAAGTTTCTATATTTTTTTTATTAGTTTGTAAAAATCTATCAACTTTTGGGTTCAAATTTTTTCTAATAAGTTTAGATTGACCTCTACCATAAGCGTGACCAATAACAATGGATGATTTATTTGGTACTTGTGATATTATTTGGGGTAAACAACTTTTGAAATCAGATTCTTTAAAATTATTTTGATTATATAATGCTTGTCTTAGATTATTATCTAAAAAATAGTAATATTTACTTATTTTATCTTTACCTAATAAAATAAAAATAATTAGAAATAAAAGTATTGATGAATTTAATCCTAATAAGAAAATACCTATCTTACCTTTCATAATTTTACTAGAAAATTTAAATTTCCTTATTACATTAATAACAAAGAAACTTTTATAAAGGAACAAAACCTAGATAATTAAGGACAATAATATACTTAGAGTTAGATGATAACCTTGCTGGTAAACTTCTGCTAAATCTACTCTACTCTGAAATTATGTTTATCAAAACTGACTCCAACTCATTTAATAATTTTGTTAGTTCTGTAGAGTTAAATTATTTAAATCTCAATTAATGATTTATAAAGAACAAAATATATTACTTTAAGTATTTATTCACCCTTTCAGCTATTTCTTCAGATACACCTATCGCATGATCAATCTTTCCTGAAAATAAATTATAAAAACAGTTTTTGGTTGGCATTTTTTCGATTAAAGATGGTCTAGCATCTGTTTCCTCTACTTTAGATAAAACCATTCGTATAGAAGTAAGATATCCAATGAACTCAGATTCTCTTATACTCGGTAACCAATTTGAAATGTTTTCAATCATTTGTTGATATATTAATTTTGCATCTTTTTTTGTGATAATGTCTAAAGTTCTTTGCCATTTTTCTGGAGGTTTATCTGCAATTATTCGCTTATAAACTGATAATTCCACATGGTAAAGCGTAAAATTTCCGCTTTTACCATAAGGTAATACAGAGAAAAAATTACCATCCATTACTGTTATTCCTAGTGGTGATTGCCCTCTTCTCCATTTAATAATGGGAACTATAGTTAATTCATACTGATATATTTTCTTTTCTATTCCTAGATCATCATGAAAAATATTATAATTTGAATATGTGCTATTAATAATTGATTTTGAGTAAATATTTTTATTATTAATTTTAATTTTAAATTTATCAATCAATTCTTTTATGTTTGAGACTCGAGAATTTAAAAGGACATTAATATTGTATTTAATTAGTTTTTTATTAATATTCTTTTTAATTTCTTCGCAATCATATATAACCTCTTTTGTATTAATTACACACTCAATATTTCTAATTTTTTCTGGCAATTGGTAACTTTTAATTTTGTGAAATGGTAATCCAGCAGATTTACAGAATTCCTCATAATTGGAACTGCTTACTTTTGATCCTTCACTACTGATACAGTAAAAGTTATTAATGTTATTTAATATGCAGTTTGAGTATTCATTTAAAAAAACTTCAAATCCTTTTTTGCATTGTAATGCTGTATTTAAATCTCTAGGATAATGGTATCCCAAATGAAGTCTATTAGTATTATTTGAAGAAGCTCCCTTCATAACATTATTCATTTGCTCAATTAGTATTACTTTTCTACCTAATTTAGATAATTCAATGGCACAAAGACAGCCAAATATTCCACCTCCAATAATTGCAGAATCATATAATTTAGACATATCTACCCCCATTTATATCTATAGTTTGACCATTTAGTTGAGACCAATCTTCTTGGCAGATATTAAAACAAATTTGAGCAATCTTTTGCAAATCATTAATTTCATTTGTTGGTGTTTCTTTCCTATGCTTTTCAATTTCTGACGCACTAAATTGATTGATCATATTTGAATTATTAATTAAGCCAGGTGCTATAGAATTAAATCTCATTGATTTTTTTGATTTCTTTGCAAGAGATTTAATCAATCCACTTATTGCAGATTTTGATGAAGCATAAACTTCATCGTAGCTCCCTGCAGAGCCTGCAATTGATCCAATAAAGACTATGGAGCATTTGTTGTTTAATTTTTTACTAATTCTAGACAAAGTCATTAATGGACCAATAATATTTGTTTGATAAACTATCTGAAATTCTTCATCTTCATATTTATTTAATTCTTTTCCCAAAAGTATTCCTGTGCAAAAGATAAGGCAATCAATATTAGGAATTTTATTATTTAATTGATTTAAACTTTCTATGTTTTTAAAATCTAGAAAAATCTCATTTGGTTTTGATGAATTAAACTTTCTAGAAGTCCCGAAAACTTTATATTTGTTAACTTTAAAAATCTTCTCTATTGCTAATCCTAATGATGATCTTGAACCTATTATTAAACAACTTCTGGACATATTTAAAAACTAATCAAATACTAATTTAATCCAATATTAAGTTTTCTTGGTATCATTTTTTTTTAATTAAATCCTTCTTAATAGTATTTTAATAAATACTATTAAGATAGTAAATCGTTTTAAATTAATTTTAAATTCATTACCACTTTATACTTTCAAAGCTATTAGTAATTACTTGTAGTAATATTGAAAAATAATTTTTTCATTATATGTTAGATATTATTCATTTAAGTAATAACGATATTAAAGGCGGGGCATCTAGAGCTGCTTATAGAATTCATAGATGTATAAAAGATATTAAACATGATTTAAAAGTAGATTCTTCAATGAAGGTGGTTACAAAATATAGCGATGATCCCTCTGTAGATTGTTTTAATTTAGAAAATCAATCTTGGTTATGGAAAAGATTACAACCAAGAATATCAAGATACTTAAAAAATCATTTGAAAACTAATAATTATTCTATGCATAATATCGCTTTCCCAAATACTGGAGTATTAAAAGAATTAAATAAGTATGATAAAAAATCAGCTAAAAAAATCTTTCATATGCACTGGATAGGAGACAATACTATATCTGTTGAGGAAATTGCAAGAATAAAGAGTCCAATATTTTGGACGTTACATGATCAATGGGCATTTTGTGGAGCTGAGCATTATACTTATCCACCAATTTATAAGAATGGCAAAATAATAAAAGATATTAGGTATTGTCAGAATTATTCAAAATCAAGCAGAAGTCTATTAGATGAAAAAGGGTTTGATCTTAATAGATGGACTTGGATTAGAAAGAAAAAGTATTGGAAAACCCCTTTTAATATTGTGGTTACTTCAACTTGGATGTTTGATTGCGTTAAAAACAGCTCATTGATGAGTGAATGGCCAATACATTTAATACCGTATCCAATAGATATTAATAAATGGAAACCTATAAATAAATTACATGCCAAAAAAATTCTTGGAATAGATACTTCAAAAAAAGTTATTTTATATGGTGCGATTGGTGGGACTAAAGACAAGAGAAAGGGTGCACATCTTTTAG
Source organism: Prochlorococcus sp. AG-670-N10 (assembly GCA_003209065.1). Classification (GTDB taxonomy): domain Bacteria; phylum Cyanobacteriota; class Cyanobacteriia; order PCC-6307; family Cyanobiaceae; genus Prochlorococcus_A. Next base: position 6,407 of record QCSX01000008.1, on the reverse strand, counting down.
AAGAGTCTTTAAAAATATTAAACAATTCTTATTTAAAAAATAGTCTAAAAAAATTTCAAATTTTAGTTTTTGGAGAATCAAGATCTGAGGAATTTATTCATGATTTACCAATAAAGTTTATGGGTGCTTTAAGTGATGATATTTCTTTGAAAATTATTTATTCTGCCGCTGATGTAATGGTAGTTCCCTCAATTCAAGATGCTTTTGCACAAACTGGTTTAGAAGCACATGCATGCGGGACTCCAGTAGTGGCTTTCAAAACAGGCGGATTTCTTGATATGGTAACCCATAAGCAAACAGGATACTTGGCTGAACCATATGATCCAGATTCCTTGGCTATAGGGATTAAATGGGTTATTGAAAATGAGATACGAAATAAAAAACTTGCTAAACAGGCTAGAAAAAAAGCTGTTGAAAAATGGGATTCTAAAATAATTGCTAAAGAATACATTAATGCTTACCGTTCTGTAATTTAACTGAATAATTTCGGTCAATATATTTTTATTTACACTTGCCTTTAATTAGGTATCTTTTATAAAAGTTACTATTTTTTTGTTCAAATGATTAAAATTAAATTGGCAACTAATTATCATTATTGTATAAATTAGTGTTTTGATTGATTCCAATAATTGAAGGAAAGTCTTTTTGAATGAAATCTATTAAGCTTCTTTAGGAAGTTCATTATAGATTTTTATTAACTAACTATTATTAAGGTGTCATATAATTAAAAAAAGATTTCTAATAAAATCACGAAATTCAATTTAAAAAATTTATTTCTAGCATTAAGGCCAAATCAATGGCACAAAAACCTTATTGTTTTTTTGGCCCCACTTTTTGTATTTTCTTTTGAATCTCAAATTTGGGTTAACTCTTTTAAAGCTTTTATAGCCTTTTGTTTTATTTCATCCTCAGTTTACTTAATTAATGATTGTATTGATATCAAGAGTGATAGAAAACATCCGATAAAGAAATATAGGATTATTGCTTCCGGTCAAGTTTCTAAAAAATCCGCTATTAAAATTTCAATAATACTATTAATTATTAGTTTATCAATTGGGTTTCTTTTAAACAAAGAAGTCGGCAGTATTATAACTCTCTATTACTTTATACAAATTTTGTACTGCTTTTATCTAAAACATATTCCATTAATTGAATTTTTTTGTGTAGCAAGTGGATTCATTATGAGATCAATAGCTGGAGGATTATCCTCAAATATCACTATTTCTCCTTGGTTTTTATTATCTATTGGAATGCTTTCTCTTTTCTTGGCAGTTGAAAAACGAAAAGCAGAATTATTAAATCTCAAAAATAAAGAAATATCAAATAGAAAGGTATTGAAAAATTATTCTCTAAAACTAATTAGTAAATTCGAATCTGTCTTGAGTACTTGTACTGTTATGACATATTCGCTTTGGGCTTATGGTCCAATAATTGGCGGTGCTAAATCTTCATTGATGTTACTAACTATTCCACTAGTCATATTAGGTGTATTTAGGTACCAAATGTTAAGTGAGACTAATACCAAAAAAAATAGTTATCAATTATCTATTAATATTTTAGAGACTCCTGAGCGTGTCATTTTGAATGACAAACCTACTCAAATAATAGTCTTTTCTTGGCTTTTAATAACTACATATATAGGCTTTGTAAGCTGACTCAATCATGAATTAATTTAAGATTTTTATGCATTTTAAATTTAATATTTTAAATAAAATTTTAAAATATTTTTTCCGTTTAACTATTTTTTAGCTTAGTTTCTTAGAAGATGTTATGCCTTGTATATGAAAAAAATTTTTAAAAGGATTCTCATGAGAAAAGAGAAGAATTATTCCCTTTTTGAAAATGTATTTGTACTTGGTGGTACAAGTGAAATTGCAAATGAAATTTGTATATCTTTAGCAAAAAGAGGTACTAAAAGAATCCATCTTGTTTCGAGAGATAAAATCAAAACTAAATTATTCATTGATAAACTAAATAATTTATTTGATTTAGAAATATCAACAGAAGAATTAGACTTGCTTTCATATAACCTAGAAACAATTCCTAAGGTTGGCTTTTTTGATCTCTACATAATTGCAGCAGGGTACTTGGGTAATAATAATTTAGCCAATCATGATCAAATTGAAGCTTTGAAAATCGCTAAGATAAATTACTTTTCCCTTCTTCCCTGGATAAATGCAATATTAACCAAAGATAGAATTAATAAACCAGGTTCAATTTGGATTCTTAGTTCTGTAGCTGGGGATAAAGGAAGACCCTCAAACTATCACTATGGAGCTGCTAAAGCCGCATTAACAATTTTTAGCGAGGGTTTATTGCATAGGTGTATAGGAAAACCATTTAATGTCCGTATTATCAAAGCGGGGTTTATTTATACTTCAATGACCATCGGTAAAGCGCCTAAAGCTCTTTGTGCTAGTAAGGAATCTATTGCAAAAAATTTATTAAAAAATCCTTTTAAAGAAGGAATTGAATATCTTCCTTGGTGGTGGTTTATCATCATGAAGCTTATTGCTCTTCTACCAAAATCTTTTATATCAAAATTATGAAAAACTCAACTCATAAAAATTATCAAATTAAACAGGAAAAAATATCTGGATGGGGGAGGCGTAATTTTGTAAATTCGAAATTGGTCAATATTAAAAATAATGAAGAAATAAAGAATTTCATTAAAGAAACAAAAAATTTATCCTGCATAACAAGAGGTTTAGGCAGATCTTATGGAGATGCTGCTCAGTTAAAAAATAAGTATGTTTTTAATTTAAGTTTTTATGACGATATTATTATCACTGGTAATGAAGTTAAAGTTGGCGCAGGAGTATCTATTAGTAAACTTTTAAAAGTCATAATACCTCGAGGATATATTTTACCTGTTTTACCGGGATCGTCTAAAGTTACTATTGGAGGTGCTATTGCAGCAGATGTTCATGGTAAAAATCATCATAAATTAGGAAGCTTTGGGAATCATATATCTAAAATTATAATTATTGATGGCAAGGGTATCATCCATGAATTAAAACCCAAAGAACAAAAAAATCAAAAGCTTAACAATTTTTTTTGGGCAACTATTGGTGGAATGGGTCTGACAGGAATTATCCTTCAAGCAACAATTTCTTTACGTAAAATAGAAACGAAGTTTTTGAAGGTGGATACCTATAAATTTAATGACTTAAACTCTTTAATGGAATTTATGAAATCTACAGATAAAAATTATGCTTACACTGTGGCTTGGATAGATAGTCTTCATAAAAAAGGAAGGGGAGTATTAACATGCGGTGAACATGCTTTAAAGGAAGATATAAATAACAAAAATTCGAATTCATTCTCATATGATTCAAAATATTTTTTAAAAATTCCCAATTTTATTCCAAATGGCTTACTAAATAAAGTAACAGTAAAAGTTTTTAATGAATTATGGTTTCGTAAATCATTGAATAAAAGAAATGAGATTCAAGACATAAATAAATTTTTTTATCCCCTAGATGCTATCGATAATTGGAATAGAATTTATGGATTAGTTGGATTTTATCAATATCAATTTGTAATACCTGAAAAAAACTCTTATTTTATATCTAAAGCTCTGAAGAAGTTGAAAAATTCTTATACACATAGCTTCCTTACAGTATTGAAAAGATTTGGTAAAAGAAATAATGCTTATTTATCATTTCCTCAGCCAGGATGGACTTTATCAGTTGATCTTCCAGCAAATAATAAAAATATATTAAATGTTCTAAATGACTTAGATAAAGAACTTGCAGAATTAGGTGGCAAAATTTATTTAGCTAAGGATTTACGTCAGTCATCTCAGATTTTCAAAAAAACTTATAGTTTTTATAAACATTGGAAATCCATTAAAAATGAAATGGATCCTAAAAATATATTTCAGTCAGATTTATCTAAAAGATTAAATATATAAAACTCACTATGGATTTCCTAAAAAATCAATTATTAGAGCAAAACTTTAATCAAGATTTATAATTCCTAATGATGCCGAATTTTCTAAAAATAAATACAAATTATTGTTTTTAAATTGAAGATCTCTTACCCTCTCAAAAACTTTTACTTTATCAAGATTAACTATTTCATTTTTTTCGTTTAATTGAAAGAAATAAAGGGATTTTTCTTTTAAGGAGCTCACAACAAAATTGTTTAAACCAATTCCAACAATTTCTGAAATGCCAATCGAAGGAACAAAAGACTTTAAAGGTTCAATAAAACCATGATCTATATGAGAAGAATAAAGAGGATATTTTTGATATTTAATTGCATTTCTTTTTTCGCTGATACCTCCATAATGTTCACCAGCTGATGAAATTGGCCAGCCAAAATTTGGTATTTTACCTTGGTTAGTGTCATTTAACTTTATTAAATTAATTTCATCGCCCCCCATTGGACCGTGTTCAGTTTCTAATAAAAAATTATTTTTCTTATCAAAATACAAACCTTGTGGGTTTCTATGACCCATTGAGATGATTTTATAACTACTATTTTGTGTATTAATTTGAATTATTTTCCCATTAATACTATCTGTATTTTGACTAAGATAACGACTTCTATAATCGCCAATTGACAACAAAACGTTATTTTCATCCAAAGGTATTACTCTTCCTCCTGACTGAAGCATTTCAAATTCTTTATCTAAATTGTTAGTTGAGTGTACACATTCTGAAGAAGAAAATAATTTTTTAAATTCTATATTTTTATAATTTATGTCTCCAAAGATTAAACTAGTATTCCAACAATCCTCTCCAATTTCATGAGTATATGAAACATAGATTTTTTTTCTGAATATTAATAAATCTTTAATCGAAATTTTGTTTGATTTTCGAAATTGTTTGATTCCAATAAATGTTTCAATATTATTTTTTATTTGTTTAAAGTTTGCTTCATTATTTATTGAGCTATCCCTAAAAGCTAAAACCCCCCTAGAAGACAAAATAAAGATGTCATTGCCATAAAAATCAATGTAACCACTCCCAGGGAATATACTATCTTTATTTATACCAGCGTAGAATCCAGAATTAAGCTTATATTTTTTAAGAATCTTGTTATCTGATAAATAAACATTACTTTGAGTAGTTTTAATATCAGATCCAATTTCTTTTTTATATAATTCTAATTCACTTAAATAAGGATTTATTTTGTTTATGAAATCTTTTTGTTGAGAAATCTTCTTTTCTTGTTTATTTATCAATTGATATGGGAATAAATATTTTTTAACTTTAATTTTTTGTTTATTTTCCAATAAATCATTTACTTTTTTTGTTCTTTTATTGCCATAGATCTCTGAATTTATTAAAAAACCTGTTACACCAAAAATTACAGTTATTAAAAATAATATTCCAATTTTTTTATATACATTCAAAATTTATTGAATTTAATCACTTATAGATACTGATTTTACAACAAAATCCTATCAATTGCTTTAAATAAATTTACAAATGGATAAGCAATCGGTAATGTCGAGAGGAATTTTTCTATAGTCCAACAGCAAGTAGGGACTGATATTAATAAATAAGTTATTCCCCATTTGCCACTTAGCTTAAATCCGTTCATTCTTGACAAGATAGAAGGTGGAAGGAAATTTTCGATCTTTGCAATTAAAAAAGTTTTCCTATTCAAAACTTTAATTAAAGCTGCAGTAAAGAAAATTGAGGAAGTAATCCAAAGAAATATCCATCTACCATAATCCCAACCTAAAATAAATAAAGGGGATATTGAAGCAAATTGAATTAACAATACATTCGCCTTTAACTTTCGTGTTTTTTTATTACTATCCCCAATAAAGATTTGACCACAAACAAAAATAGTAAGTAGCCATACCATAGGAATATAAAGAAAACTACTAAAACTATTTTCACCTAATGTTGCTCTATTCAAATATCTAAAAGAAGAACTAAGGTCCCAACCAATTGCAAGAATCGAACCTTTAGGAGGAATTGGCTCTAAAAGTTTTCCTTGAGTTGGAAGAATACTTGAAAGATTTTGCCATGAGTTGTGGATATCAATTGCTACAGATGGGGTACCTTTATAGTAAAAAACAAGGAAGCTTATTATTAAAGAAGGTAATAAAAATACTAATGATCTAATAAGCAAATTAAATATATTTATTTTATTTTTAATTTCTAAATTATTTAAAAAGTGCAAAATAAATAGGCTTGGTAATGCATAAAATACAAATGCCTCATGATTTAGTATTGCAATACTTGAAATGCTATTAACAAGAAAAAAAGATATGAATGGCCTTTTATTTACAATAATTAGAGTACATAAACCATATATAGCAATTTGAAATGTATCTTTCCTTATAAGTGTTTGCCCAAGAATTGGAGATAAACCTACTATTGGGGATAACAAAAAAGTTGTAGAAAAATATTTGCGGCAGCTTTTAATAATATAAAAAAACA